>DASTCC010000144.1:0-13132 GCA_035711465.1 Vicinamibacterales bacterium | reverse complement strand
CAGATCGTAGTACTCCGTGTGCAACATCGCGGTGATGTTGCGTTCCGGGTTGCCAACGCCGAGGAAGAAATAGAAGCCGGGAATCTTCTGCTGGTAGAACGCGAAGTCCTCGGCGATCATCACCGGCTCGATTGGCACGAGCTTGTCGCCGACGACGTCGCGCAGCGCCGGCAGCGACGCGGCGACCAGCGCGGGATCGTTGTAGGTCACCGGTGTCGTCTCGATGTACTCGAGCGAGTAGTCGGCCCCGTGCGCGGCGCTCAGGCCCTTCAAAATCGTGTTCATCTTCGACTTGACGGTCGATGGGCCCTCGCGATCGAGCGTGCGCACCGTGCCAGTCAGCGTGACGCTGTCCGCGATGATGTTGAATCGTGTGCCGGCGTTGATCATCCCGACGCTCACCACGGTCGGCAGCCGCGCGTCGATCATGCGGCTCGGAATCATCTGGAACGCCATGATCGCCGCGGCCGCCACCGGCACAGGATCGATGCCGGTGTGCGGCGCGGCACCGTGCGTCTGCTGGCCGATGATCTTCGCGATGAAGCGATCGCTGCTCGCCATCGCCGCGCCGCTCTGGTAGCCGACCTGCCCGACGCGAAGCGCCGGCTGGGTATGCAGACCGAAGATCCCGACCGGCGTCGGATTCGTGAGCGGCCAGTCCTCGATCACGCGCAGCGCGCCGGTCTTGCCGCCGTCGGGATCGCCCTCCTCGGCCGGCTGGAACAGGAACACGACCGTGCCCGGGATCTCCGCGCGCATCCGCGAGAAGATCTCGGCAACGCCGAGCGCGATCGCCGTGTGCCCGTCGTGGCCGCACGCGTGCTTGACGTTCGGCACGATCGACTTGAACGGCATGTTCTCGTTCAGCTCCTGCACCGGCAGCGCGTCCATGTCGGCGCGCCAGGCGACGACGGGACCGGGACGCGATCCTTTCAGCACGCCGATCACGCCGGTGACGCCGACGCCGGTACGCACTTCGTCGAACTTCAGCGCGCGCAGCTTCCCGGCGACGAGGCCGGCGGTGCGCTTCTCACGGAAGCCAAGCTCGGGATTGCGATGGATGTCGCGGCGAATCGCGACGATCGACGGATGCAGCTCGGCGGCAAGGGCATCGACTCGAGCACGGACCTGGTCCGTCACCTTCGACGCCTGCCGGGCGACCGGCGCCGACGCGCCGAGCGCGATGGCGAAGAACATCACGAGAGCGATGCGCATGCGGAACTCCCAGGTCACTATAATCCGCAGATGACCCGCGTACCCGCGATCGCCGCGCTTCTCGCCGGGCTGGTTCTCGCCGTGATGCCGACCGACGCCCAGACCGACCCGCTGCTCGAACGCGCGCGCAACCTGCTGCGCGAGACGCCGATCATCGACGGGCACAACGACTACCCCTGGGCCGTTCGCGAGAAGACCGCCGGCGATCTGTCGAAGCTCGACATCCGCCAGCCGCAGCCGACGCTGATGACCGACATCGCGCGGCTGAAGAGCGGCGGCGTCGGCGGGCAGTTCTGGTCCGTCTACGTCGAAGCCACTCGTCCCGATCAGAATCCGGCCGAAGCCGTCACTCAGACGCTCGAGCAGATCGACATCGTCCACCGCATGATGGCGATGTACGCCGACTCGATGGCGCTCGCGCTCGGCGCCGACGACGTCGAGCGGATCATGAAGCAGGGCAAGGTCGCGTCGCTCATCGGCATGGAGGGCGGCCACTCGATCAACTCGTCGCTCGCGGTGCTCCGCGACATGTACCGCCTCGGCGCGCGCTACATGACGATCACGCACAGCCTCAACGTCCCGTGGGCCGACTCGGCCACCGACACGCCGGCGCACGACGGCCTGACGCCGTTCGGCGAAGAGGTCATCCGCGAGATGAACCGCCTCGGCATGCTCGTCGATCTCAGCCACGTCTCACCGGCGACGATGGACGACGCGCTGCGGGTGACGAGCGCGCCGGTGATCTTCTCGCACTCGTCGGCGCGGGCGATCACGGACGTGCCTCGCAACGTCCCCGACGAGATTCTCAAGAAGGTGCCCGCCAACGGCGGCGTCGTCATGGTGACCTTCGTGCCCGGTTTCGTCTCGACCGAAGTCGCCGACTACAACAAGCGCGAGACCGCGGAGCGCAATCGCCTGACCGCGGCCGGCCGCGCCGCCGACGCGCTCGACAAGGATCTGGCCGCGTGGCGTCAGGCCAATCCGCCGCCGCGCGCGACGCTGAGGCAGGTCGCCGACCACATCGATCACATCAAGAAGGTCGCCGGCATCGATCACATCGGCCTCGGCGGCGACTTCGACGGCATCACCAGCGTCGTCCAGGGCCTCGAAGACGTGTCGACCTATCCGGCACTGCTCGCGGAGCTGCTCCGCCGCGGCTACACGGACGATGACATCCGCAAGATCGCGAACCGCAACATCCTGCGCGTCATGCGCGGCGCCGAAGCGAAGAAGGCGCGGTAGGCCGTGGTCATCGTCGCGCTCGGCGATTCGACGACGGCGGGGACGCCGGGGTTCCTGTCACCGATTGAAGCGCCGCCGGACGGCAAGGGCGACGTGACCAGTCAGTACGCGTACTGGCTGATGCAATGGCACAAGGACTGGAAGGTCCTGAACCGCGGCGTCAACGGCGAGCGCAGCGATCAGATCGCCGCGCGGTTCGATCGTGACGTGCTCGCGCACAAGCCGGACGTCGTCGTGATCATCGCCGGCGTCAACGACGTCTACCAGGGCCGGCCGGCCGAACACGTCAAGACGCAGCTCGCATCAATGTACACGCGCGCGAGGGACGCGAAGATTCGCGTCGTCGCCGGGACGATCATCCCGTACAACACGGCGACGCCCGAGCAGAACGCGGCGATGCACGAGATCAACGTCTGGATCCGGATCGAGGCGCACCGGACGGAGATGGGCTACGTGGACACGCGGGCGGCGGTAGCCTCTTCAGACGATCCGGACAAGCTTGCGAGCACGCCCGATCAGTTGCATCCGGACGCGCGCGGGTATGAGGCCATGGCGCGCGCGATTGAGAAAGCGCTGCGCACCTTAGAACTGAGAATTTAGAACTCAGAAGTTGGGTTCGCTGAAGGACTCGGTCCTCGGCAGCCTCTCGCATCGCCACAACGCGGTCGCGAAGGTGTCTGAAATCGCCGTACGCGTACCAGGCCCACGGGTCGTCGTCATCTACCTTGGCAGTCAGGACCGCTCGCCCAAGCTCGGCGGCCTCATCGTGCGACACGACGGCCCGGAGCGGAGCGTCGTCCTCCACCAAGAGAAGTCGAGCCATCGTCCTAATTCAGATGTCTGGAAGCGCCAGATTCTACATAGAGTCACTGCTAGCTACAACGTCGAAGTGAGTCCCGGAGCCAAGTGTATCCAGTCGTCGGTTCTCCGACTCTCGATCTTTGACTCCAATCCTCCACGAGAAATCCCGGCATACGGATTGTGTGATTCGAGGTTGGCGCTCACGAGCGTGGCCTCCAACGCGTGAGTCATTCGCTGCGATCGTCGCGTCCACGTCCAAACCCTAGCGTCTCCATTTGATCGTCAACCCCGCCCCGAAGGAATTGTTCGTGTGGACCTTGCCCGCCACCGGCGCGTGGTCGTAGGCCAGCGCGTAGCTGAGGTGTACGCCGAGCACGGAGTTGATGGCGGCGATCAGCGCGATTGAAGATCCGAGCTTGTAGTTGTCGGCCTCGGCCATGTCCTGCGTGTAGCTGCCGACGAGGTTCAGCGTCGCGGTCGGTGACAGCTTGATCGAGCTGGTGGCGCCGGCGAGAAGGGCGCCGTAGTCGGCGTCGGGCTGATTGGTCGTGAACTGTTCGTGCTGCCAGCCGGCGCCGGCGTAGAGGCCGGTCTCGGCGCGATCGGAGACCTGCGGCGTCCACACCGCCATGCCGCCGAACAGGTTGCGGGCCTTGTAGCCGTCGATCGGCGCGTGGACGATCTCCTCCAGCAGCACGACGCGCACCTTCTCGTTCAGCCGGCGCGCCAGCGCCAGGTTGAGGCCGGCGCGCTCGTTGGCCGTGACGCCGTCCTTGGTCTCGCTGGCGCCCGAGAGGTACGCCGAGTAGCGCCACGGGTTGTTGTCGTGCACGTAGACGATCGACCCGCGCAGGTTGGTGGTGTCGGTGTTGCCGCGGTTGGCGTCGAACGTGAACGCGCCGTCGAGCATCCGCCGCTCCTTCATCACCGCGCCCATCGTCCGCGCCACCGTGCCGACCCGCGACGCGATGTCGTCAGCCGATTGCGCAGACGCGGCGCGCGGGATCAGGCCGCACGAAAGAAGAGTGAACGCGAGAACACGGAGAACGACTCGACTCGACATCGGGTCATCTAATCACGGACGGCGAGCATCAACCGAGGATTTCATTCAGGCCGTCGAGGGCTCATGCCACTTCCTCCTCGGACGCTCGCGCGACCCGCTGCCCGATCCGATCAACCGACAACGTCCGCACCTGGCTGATCGTGATCCATGACCGCTTCGTCAATCCATCAGCTCGGCTCTCGAGCGTCAGGGGGAAGCCGGCTCTCGGCTCCTGGCTCGTGATGGCCATCGCGATGACCGTGCCGGAGCGCTCGTTGAAGACGTCATGGCTCAGCACCAACACCGGACGACGGCCCGCCTGCCCGCGGCCTCGAGCGTCAGGGCGACTTTGGTTTTCGGCATGAGTATGACGTATTGTCATACCGCCTCGACAGCAGAGCTCACAAGCGCGTCGACAGCCACGCCTCGATTTTTTCGCCGAGCATGCGCGAATCGTCCACGGTTGGTTCGTCGGCTCGCAGCTGCAGCTCGCCGCGCAGCTCGCCGAATCCGTACTTCGCGACCAGCAGATCGACGCCGGCGCGGCGCGCGGTCTCGACGTCGATCATCGAGTCGCCGACGTAGAGCGTGCGCTCGGCGCTCGATCCAGCCGTCTCGATCAGATACCGGAGCCCGGCCGGATCCGGCTTGCGCGGATGCGCGCCGTCGCCGCCGACGACCCAGGCGAAGCGCCGATCCAGCTCGAAGACGTGCAGCAACCGGTACGTCGGCGCCTCCGGCTTGTTGGTCAGGACCGCAAGCGTCGCGCGCGTCGTCAGCCGCGCCAGCGCGTCGGGGATGCCTTCGTAGGGCTTCGTGTGCAGCAGCAGCCGGCGATCGTAGATCCGCTTGAAGCGCGCCAGCGCTTCGGGCTCCGCCGGATCGAGTCCGCCCGCCTCGAGCGCGCGCTCGACCAGAATCTGCGCGCCCTCGCCGATCATCGTGCTCACGCGATCGATCGGCAGCGCCGCGCCGCCGTAACTTTCGACGACTTCGTTGGCGCTCTCGGCGATGTCGAGGCGGGAATCGATTAGGGTGCCGTCGAGGTCGAAGACGATGAGAGCGGTGCTGGGTGCTCGGTGCTGGGTGCCGGGTGCGGGGTTCTCGGGTTCCGTGCTCATTCGACGCGCATCATTGTTTCAGATGCCGCTGCTCGCCGATGCCGTAGGCCAGTTTCATCAACCGCCGGATCTCGGCGTCGACGTCGTCGACGGTCCGCAGACGGACGGTGCCAACGACGTAGTGCCGCGACCCGTAGTATTCGACCTTCTCGAATCGGGTCGACGCCGTGCCGGTCGGGACGACGAAGCCGGCGAGGATCGCCGATTTGCGCGGATAGACCGCGAGGAAGCGCATCCGCACCTGCATCACCGCGCGGGTCTTCTGCGGATAGACGCGCACCGGCCCGCGCCGTCGCGCGAGCCCCGCCAGGCGATCGAAGATCTCGCGCACGTGCGAGTCACAGCGCGCGAACAGCGCCTCGTAGCTGAAGCGGCCGCAGGAATGCGGCATCCGCGGCGAGACGAAGCGCTCGCCGCATTCGGGACAACGCCACAGGGGGGCTTGGGGCATCGTTGGGTCGTGGCTTGGGGCGTCTACGGTGCTGTGTGCCCGGTGCTGGGTGACGGGTGCCCAGTTCTCAGGTTCCTTGCTCATGCAACGTGCATCATTCTTTAGATGACGCTACCCGCCGATGCCGTCGTGACAGGCCCCGAGCCCCAAGCCCCGATCCGCGAGCGCAAAGCGCGAGCCACTACACTCCGTCATTGATCATCATCGTGTGATCGAGCACGAGCGCGCCGAGCTTCCAGTCGCGGAAGGCCTTGAACGCGTCGGCGGCGGTGTTCGCGGGCGCTTCGCCCGGCGACGCCAGCACCGTCTGCGCGAGCGCGGGGATCGCAATCTTCCCGGCCGCGCGCGTGATCAGCGCGTGGAAGCGCGGATTGACCTCTCGCGCGACGACGTGGACGGCGAGGCGGCCATCGAGATGCGTCGGCATCGCCAGCACATCGGCGACGGCGGGCTTCGGCCGGCACGCGACGGCGCCGAAGCGGCCCGGGCCGAGCGCCGCGGCCGGCACGCCGTCGAACATCGCCGCCATCCGCTCGGCCGGCACCGCCAGCGTCCACATCGAGGTGTCGTCGGGCGCCTCGGCGACGTGCGGCATCCGCCCGATCGCATCCGGCTGGGTCGGATCGCAGACGATGCTGCGGTTGCCGAGCGCGCGCGGGCCCCATTCGGCGGCTTCCTGGGCCCAGGCCAGCACCTTGCCGAGCGCCAGCAAATCGGTCGTCCGCGACAGCAGCTCGTGCTCGTCGCATTCGACCCAGATCAATCCGCTCGTCTGCGCCACTTCGAGCACCCCGCGGCGCTCGATCGGCACGCCCCAGTACGGATGCGCGAGCGCGAACTCTCTGGCGCCGCCGGCGACGAGATGATGGACGTGCAGCGCGGCGCCGAGCGCGGCGCCGGCGCCGTCGACGGCCGGCGGCACGAAGATCTCGGTGACCCGGCCGTCCTCGAGCAGGTGCGCGACCAGGCAGGGATCGCCGGCACGGCTGCCGCCGAACGCCACTCGCGTCGCCGATCCCGACGCGGTCAGCAGATCGGCGGCCATGCGCGCCAGCGACGCGCCGGTGACGTCCTGCCGGGCGACCGCTTCGAGATCGACCGTCGCGCCACTGCCGACGGCGGTCGCGGTGACCGTGTGATCGGCATCGCCGTCGGCGACGATGATTGCGGCCTCCTCGAACGGCGACGACATGAACGCATTGGCCGCGTGCGCGCGCAGCGGATCGACGAACACGATCTGCTCGGAGCGGACGTCGACCAGCGACCGGATGCGCCGCCGCAGGCTCTGCTTGTCCGTCCATCCCGACACCGCGCTCTTGATCTCCGCGAGCGGCTTGCGCGCACCGCCCGCCGGCGGCGTCTCGCCACGATCGACGCAGGCCACCCGATCGACGGCGGCGCGGCCGGTCAGCATCCGGAGGCGCTCGAGACAGAAGCGGATCGCGCGCTCCGGAAACGCGCTGTCGCCGGGCACGCGCGAAAAGCGCGACTCGGTGGACGCGGCGACGAGCTTGCCGTCGACGAGCAGCGCCGCCGCGGCGTTGGACACGAAGCAGGACAGTGAAAGGACGGTCATGCGTTACCGGTAATCGGGTGGTCCGGCGATCGGGTAATCGCCGATCGGGTCATCGGCAATCGGCGAAACGGTCGCCAGGTTCTATCGTTAACCGGACTTCGAGCAATCCTAATCGCAAAATCGGCCCTCGCGGCGCCGGTAATACACCCGGACAGAATGCGCGGCAGGATGCTCGACTTCCCGACCACCCGATTCACTCGACTTCCCGACCACCCGATTCCGCGATCGGCGATTACCCGATTACCCGACCACCCGACTCATTCGACTTCCCGACCACCCGATTCCGCGATCGGCGATTACCCGATTACCCGACCACCCGATTCCCCGATACACTTACCCCCTTGTTGACTCCAGAAACTCCCGTCGCGCCGGGGCACGCGTCGTTCGACGCCGCGGTGACGCTCGCGACGACGCTCAATCGGGAGCTCGGCCGGGTGATCATCGGGCAGGAGCAGGTGCGGCGTGAAGTGCTCACCTGTCTGCTGGCCGGCGGCCACTGCCTGCTCCGCGGCGTGCCCGGCCTCGCCAAGACGCTGCTAATCAAGACGCTGGCGTCGGCGATCGATCTCAAGTTCAACCGCATCCAGTTCACGCCGGACCTGATGCCGTCCGACATCCTCGGCACCGACGTGATCGAGGAAGACGTCACCACCGGCAAGCGGCAGATCCGCTTCATTCCCGGACCGATCTTCGCGAACATCATCCTCGCCGACGAGATCAACCGCACGCCGCCGAAGTCGCAGGCGGCGCTGCTCGAGGCGATGCAGGAATACCAGGTCACCGTCGGCGGCGTCCGTTATCCGCTCGACCGGCCGCTGTTCGTGCTCGCGACCGAGAACCCGATCGAACAGGAAGGCACGCATCCGCTGCCCGAAGCGCAGCTCGATCGCTTCATGTTCAACGTCACCATCGACTATCCGGCCGCGGCCGAAGAGCGGCGCATCCTCGCGGAGACGACCACCGGCGCGGATCCGACGGTGGCCAAGGTGGCCGACGGCGCGACGCTCGAGCGCACCCGCGCGCTCGTGCGCGATCTGCCCGCCGCCGAGAACGTCGTCGACTACGCGCTTCGGCTGGTGCGTGCGACGCGGCCCGCCGATGAATCGGCTCCGCAGCCCGTGCGCGAGTGGGTGCGCTGGGGCGCGGGTCCGCGCGCCGGTCAGGCGCTGCTCCTCGGCGCGAAAGCCGCGGCGCTGCTCGCCGGTCGCAGCGTGCCGTCGCTCGACGACATCCGCGCGGTGGCGCCGCCGGTGCTCCGGCATCGCATCCTGCTCAACTTCCAGGCGGAGGCCGACGGCGTCGATTCCGATCAGGTCATCGGACGACTGCTCGAGCACGTCCGGAGCTAGCCCATCGTGCTCGACCCCGCCGCGATCGCCGCCATCGAAGATCTCGAGCTTTCGGCGCGGCTCGTCGTCGAGGGCTTCCGCACCGGCCAACATCGCAGTCCCCTGCACGGCTTCAGCGCCGAGTTCAGCCAGTACCGCCAGTACCGTCCCGGCGACGATCTGAAGCATCTCGACTGGAAGGCGCTGGCGCGCACCGATCGCCTCTACACGCGGCAGTTCCGCGAGACCACCAACATGTCGGTGATGCTGGTGATCGACACCAGCGCGTCGATGGACTACCCGCGCGGCGGCGGCGTCACGAAGTTCCAGTACGCGCGCGTCATCGCCGCCGCGCTCGCCTACCTGATCGTCACCCAAGGCGACGCGGTGGGGCTGATGACGATCGACGGCGGGCGGCTGTCGTATCTGCCCGCGCGCGGCGGCCGCGTCCACCTGCGCGCGCTGATCGCGAGGCTCGGACAGCTGACGCCCTCGGGCACGTGGCGTCCGGCCGAGGCGATCACGCGCGGCGCGGACCTGCTCAAGCGCCGCGGCGTGATCATCGCCCTGTCCGACTTCTACGACGACGAGGCCGAAACGGCGCGGGCGCTGCGGCGCGTCGCTCGCCGCGGCCACGACGCGGCGATGCTGCAGGTGATCTCGCGCGATGAACTTGCGTTTCCGTTCGACGACGACGTCGAGTTCGAGGATGCCGAGTCGGGCGAGCGGCGCCTGGTCTCGGCCGCGACCGTCGCGCGCGAGTATCGCGCCGGCGTCGCTGACTTCCTGGCGCACTGCCGCAGCGAGGCGAAGCGCGACGGCGTCGATTACGCGCTGTTCCCCACCGACATCGCGCCGGACCGGGCGTTGCGGTCATATTTGATCAAGCGATGACCTGGCTGAACCCCTGGGCCTGGCTCGGTCTGGTGGCGATCGGCGCGCCGATCGCCGCGCACCTGCTCGCGCGGCGAACGTCCGTCCGCCTGCCCTTCCCGACGCTGCGTTTCATCGCGGCGTCGCGCCTGTCGCCGGCGCGGCGCCGCCGATTGACGGACGTCTGGATGCTCGCCCTGCGCATCGCCGTCGTCGTCGCCGCCGTCGCGGCGCTGGCGGGGCCGCTGGTGTTGACGCGGAACAGGCGAGGCACGGACACCACGGTCGCGCTCGTCATCGTCGACACCAGCCTGAGCATGCAGGGCGCGCCTCGAGAGCTCGCGACGGAAGCGGCGACCGAGGCCGCGGGACGTTTCGACGTCGCGCGAACCGTGGAGTCCGACTCGCCCGCGCGCGCGCTGCCTGCAGCGGCTGCCTGGCTCGCACGACATGGCGGCCTGCGCGAAATCGTGATCGTCTCCGATTTCCAGCGCGGCACCCTCACCGCGAACGACGTCGCCGGGATACCCGAAGGCATCGGCGTGCGCTTCGTGCCGGTGACGCGGTCGCCCTCAGGCGAGATCGAGCTGCCCGACTGGCCGCACGGCGAACTCAACACCCGGACGCGGGCCACGGTGAGCGATGCGGGGGTCACGGCCGACTGGCGAACGGATCGGATCGCCGCGTCCACCCCGGCGCCCGGAATCCGCGTGTTCGCGGCCGATGCCGATCGCGCTGCCGCCGAAGCCGCGTTCGGTGCCGCACGGTCCGTGACGCCGGCCGATCCGGCGTCCACGCGGCCTATGGCGGTGGTGTTTCCGGGCGCGGCCGAGCGAGACGCGATGATCGCCGCGGCCGCTCCGATCGTCGACCAGTGGATGGGCGATGTGGTGGCGACGCTGCCGGACGCGCTCCTCGCATCGCCGGCGCGTGTCGCGGCGGTAGAGATCGATGGCGCGCGGCATCTGACGGTCTTCACGGACAGCGCGCCGGGCTCGCTGGCGTCGGCCGAGCTGTTGTCCCGTCTGCTCGCATCGACTCGTGCGGTCAACGCGAGCGAGCTGGATCCGGTGACGATCGCGTCCGCCGAGCTCGAGCGCTGGCAGCGTCCGGCGACACCGGCGCCAGCGCCGGCCGACGATCGCGAAGGGCCCTCCGACGCGCGCTGGCTGTGGCTGTTCGTACTGATCCTGCTCGGGACTGAATTCCTCGTTCGCCGTCGTATCGATCGCGTGCGCGCGGCTGAAGACGCGGAGGTGGCGCATGCCCGCGTGGCCTGACGCGACGCTGCGCGCCTTTCTCGAGCGCGCCAGCCGCCGGCGCACGACCCGCTCCGCGATCGACGGCGCCATCGTTGGCCTTGCCATCGGGGTGCTGCTGGCGGTGGCGCGGTGGGCGGCGGGCTGGCCGTTGCTGCCAACCGTCGTCGGCGCCGGCGTCATCACGGCGGCAGCGGCGCTGGCATCGGTTGCCGCGGCCGCGCGGGCGAAGCGGCGCCTCCCGCTGCTCGTCGAAGCGGCCGCGCCGTCGCACAACGTGATCGTGACCGCCGCCGAAATTCTCGACCGTCCGAATCGCGTCCCGGACGCGATCGGCCTTCGCGTCGTCGAGGACGCGACCCGCGCGGCGAGTGCGATCGATCTGACCCGGGTGTTTCCGATTGGTGCGCGCGGGCTGACGCTCGCAGTGCTGGCGGCGATCTGGGTCGCGCTGACGGCGGCATTGCCGGCTCGCGGCGCCGGCGCCGGCGGCCTGTTCGGCGGTGCCGCGGCGAGTGCCGAAGTACTCTCGCCGTCGATCGACGGCATCGACGTGACGGTCGTCGCCCCGCCTTACACGGGCCGCGGCGAGGTGACGTCACGGAACCCGTCGCGCGTCGACGCGATCGCCGGGAGCCGCATTCGCATCGCGGTCCGCGCCACGGCGACGTCGGTCGATCTCGAGACGCTCGAGGGGCGGCAGGCGCTGACTCGTCGCGACGACGGCGTGTTTGCCATCGATCTGACGGCCGCCGAGAGCGGCTTCATCGCCCTCGAGCCCCTCGGATCGGCGGGCACGACGGGTGCGCGGCGCCTGATCGGCCTCGGCGTCACACCCGATCGTGCGCCGACCGTCCGGCTCACGGCGCCGGGCAAGGACCTGTTTCTGCCGGCGGCCGATCGGCCGCTCGACGTCGGCGTCGAAGCCGGCGACGACTTCGGCGTCGCCGATCTCCGGCTCACGTACACGAAGGTCGAGGGCGCGGGCGAGAACTTCGATTTCACGACCGGTGAAGTCGCGCTCACGATCGCACGCGACTCGGCGCGTGCGTGGAAGGGCGCCGGCGCGTTGCCGCTGCAGACGCTCGGGCTCGGTCCTGGCGACCTCGTCGTCTACCGCGGCGTCGCGCGCGATCAGCGGCCGGGCGCGCCGGCGGTCGAATCCGACGCGTTCATCGTCGAGATCGTCTCGCCCGGTGCGCTCGCGGCCGACGGGTTCGCCGTCGACGACCAGCGCGACCGCTACGCGCTCAGCCAGCGGATGCTGATCGTCAAGACCGAGCGGCTCGCGGCGCGCAAGCCGTCGATGTCCACCGACGACTTCTATCAGGAGGCGCTGACGCTGGCCGCCGAGCAGCGGCAGATTCGCGCCGAGTTCGTCTTCATGATGGGCGGCGAGCTCGAGGACGCGCACGCCCACGACGAGGCGCCGGACTCGGCGGACCCGACGATGCTCAACGAGGAGGCGGAGGCACAGGGCGAAGCGGACATCGCCGCCGGGCGCCTCGCCAACCAGGGCCGCATCGATCTGATGCGCGCGATCCGCTACATGAGCAGCGCGGCGACTTCGCTGACCGCGCCGAACCTGACCGAGGCGCTCGTCGACGAGAAGCGCGCGATGGATCACATCCAGAAGGCGTTTCGGAGCAGCCGCTACATCCTGCGGACGTTGACAGAGCGCGAGACGCTGGATCTCAGCCGCCGGCTCAGCGGCACGCTGGCCGACATCGCGCGAGGCACGGTGCCGGACGCCGCACCTGAGGTCAATCCGCGGCTCGCCGCGCTGCGCAGCGTGCTCGCGCGCGCGGTCGCGATCGCGGCGGGAACGCCGTCGGGCGCGGATCGTCCGCTGCTGACGACGCTGGCGCAGGAACTGCTCGCCCTCGACGCGACGTCGGCCGACCTGCAGAAAGTCGCGGAGGTCTTGACCAACGCCGGCGCGGCTCTCGAGCGCGGCGATGCGCGCGGCGGCCGCGATCTCCTGGCGGACGCCACGTCGCGCCTCACCGCGGCCGTTCGCCAGACGCTGCCGGCATCGCCGGCGCAGCACGCCGATCCGGGACGCGATCGCCTGGCCGGCGCGCTGGCCGACGCGCTCCGCCGGGGGACCGATCGATGACCGGCGCCGCGCTCGCGCGATGGACCGCGATGCTGATCGCCGTCGCCGGCGTCATCGATCCCGCGTTCGCGACGCGGCGATCGACGCGGCCGGAGATCGCGGTGG
>DASTCC010000143.1:0-4209 GCA_035711465.1 Vicinamibacterales bacterium | reverse complement strand
GTCACCTTCGGCGCCGTGTCGCTGCAGCTCCGGGCCCTGGGCCGCGCCGGGGCCGTCGTGCAGCGAGCCGAAGGCCGGCATCGTTTCTATCGCGCCGATCGCACGACGCTGGCGTCGGTGGCCGGGCTGCTCGAATCGATGTGGAACGACGCGCTCTGGAAGCTGAAGCTCGAGGCCGAGCTCGAACAGACACGCCGCGGACCACGGCCACGACGCCGGCGCGCGGCCGGACGCGCCCGCTCCAAGAAACGGTGAACCCGCCATGACCGACTTCACGCATCGCCTCGATCGCATCGTCACCATCGACGCCCGTCCCGACGTCGTCTTCGGCTTCCTCAGCAAGACCGAGTACTGGGCCCGGTGGTGGGGCCAGGGATCGACGATCGATCCGACACCCGGCGGCGCCGTGCGCATCCGCCACCCGAACGGCATCGAGGTGCACGGGGAAGTCATCGAGGTGAAACCCGGCGCCTTCCTGTCGTTCACCTACGGCAACCCGACTGGCACGCCCATTCCGCTCGGCGGTTCGCGGGTCGAGATCCGGCTGGATGCGATCGGGCGATCGACGCGGCTGCATCTCACGCACCACTTCGCCGACGTCGCCTCGCGCGACGAGCACGTGCAGGGCTGGCGCTTTCAACTGTCGCTGTTCAGCAATCTGGTCGCGGACACGCTTCACGCCGATGCCGGTGAGAAGGCCGATGCCTGGTTCGCCGTCTGGGCCAATCCGGACGAGGCGGCGCGGACCCGGCAACTGCGCGAGATCGCCGCGCCGGACGTCCGTTTCAGAGATCGCTACAGCACGCTCGACGGCGCCGACGACGTGCTCGCGCACATCACGGCCGCGCAGCGCTTCATGCCCGGCGTGCGCCTCTCTCGCGAGGGCGCCGCCCGTCACTGCCAGGGCCTCGCCCTCGTCGATTGGACGGCGGCGGTCAACGATCAGCCGCGCGGCCGCGGCACCAACTGCTTCGCCTTCGACGCCGACGGCCGCATCGTTGCGGTGACGGGTTTCTGGTCGATGTGATCTGAAAGGGTTCCTGCGCTCGCGAGACTACCTCCGCAGGAGGCGGCTCGTGATCGAGGTCCGATCGGTCAAGAAGCAATTCGGACGCGTCCTCGCGGTTGACGACGTGTCGTTCTCGGCGCCCGACGGCGCCATCACCGGCCTGCTCGGCCGCAACGGCGCCGGGAAGACGACGACACTGGGGATGATCGGCGGCGTGATCACGCCGGATGCCGGCCAGATCATCATCGGTGGCGTTCAGCGGCGCCACGGCGCGACGGTCGGGCTCGGAGCGCTGCTCGATCATCGCGGTCTCTATTCACGCCTCACGGTCCGCGAGAACGTCGAGTACTTCGCGCGCCTGTCGACCGTCGCACCGGCGTCGATCCGTGCTTGCGTCGAACGGACGCTGACGCGACTCGACCTCGCCGGACTCGCGGATCGGCGGGCTGCTGGATTGTCGGAAGGCGAGCGCGTCAAGGTCGCGCTCGCGCGCGCGCTCGTTCATTCGCCAGCCAATCTGATTCTCGACGAGCCGACCAACGGGCTCGACGTCGGGGCCGTCCGCGCGCTGCGCGAGCAGCTGCGCGGGATGCGCCGCGACGGCCTCTGCATCGTCTTCTCGAGCCACGTCATCGACGAAGTGCGTCAGCTGTGCGATCGCGTGGTCGTCGTCGAGGCCGGACGCGTGGCCGCGGCCGGGACGCCCGACGAGATCCGCGCCCGCGCCGGCGGCGGCTCGCTGGAGGACGCGTTCGTTGCGCTCACCGACATTCAGGAGGCCCCCGCATGTTGACCGCCGCGCTCGTCGTCGCCCGCAAGGAGGTCCGGGATCACCTGCGCGACACCCGGTCCCTCGTCTCGGCGCTCTGCTACGCGCTCATGGGGCCGTTCGTCATCATGCTGCTGTCGTTCTCGGCGCAGTCCGGCCTGCGCGCGCGAGCGTCCGCGGCGATCGGGATGACGTCGGTGTTCGCGCTCGTCGCGGCCTTCGTCGGCGGCATGAACGTCGCCATGGATACGCTCGCCGGCGAACGGGAACGGCGGTCGCTCGTGCCGCTGTTCACGACCGGCATCAGCAGACGCGACATCGCGCTCGGCAAGTGGCTCGCGATCAGCGTCTTCGCGCTCGGCGGCCTGGCGCTCAATCTCGTCGCGTTCGGCCTCGTCCTTCCAACGTCGCCGCTGACGGCGCTCGGCGTCGGCGGCGTCGCGACCGCGGCGATCGGCCTCGTGATTGGCCTGGCGCCGCTGGCGGCGTTCGCTGCCGCAGTGGAGCTGTGGATCTCGACTGCCTGCCGCAGCACGAAGGAAGCGCAGACCTATCTGTCGCTGCTGGTCTTCTTTCCGATGATGATCGGCATGTTCCTCGCCTTCTTCCCCGGGTGGATGGACGGGTGGCGCTTCTTCGTTCCGCTGATCGGTCAGTACGCGCTCATCGAAGGCGGCCTTCGCGGCGAACCGCTCGGTCCGCTCGCGGCCCTGATCCTCGGCCTCGCGACGACGCTCGCCGCGGCGGCCGCGATGTCCGGCGCCAGCCGGATGCTCGCGCACGACGATGTCGTTCGAGCGGGCCACTGACGGCGCGCCGGCCTGGCTGACGCCATCGTCGCCGGTCGGCGAAGATGACGGCCGCGCCGTGAACGCCATCGACCGCGAACGAACCTATCGCGAGCTGCTCGCCGCGTTCGCGCCGGCGATCGTCCGGCTCGCCCGCAGCTACGAGCGCGATGCCGGGCGCGCCGAAGATCTCGCGCAGGACATCTGGCTGGCAATCTGGCAGGCGCTGCCGCGATTCCGCGGCGAGAGCTCGACGCGCACGTTCGTGTATCGCGTCGCGCACAACCGCGCCGTCAGCCATGTCATCCGCTGGCGCCGCCGGCGCACCGAGGACATCGACGCCGCGGCGCACGTCGCCGACGTGTCGCGGTCGCCCGAGGACGCGGCGTTCGAGCGGCAGCGTCACGGGCGGCTGCGTCGCGCCATCCTGCAGCTGCCGCTGTCACAACGCCAGGTGATTCTGCTCGTGCTCGAAGGCCTGACGACGAGCGAGACCGCTGACGTCCTCGGCGTCGCCGAGAACGCCGTCGCCATCCGCCTGACGCGTGCGCGCAAGACGCTGCGCCGGCTGCTCGACGCGGACGATGGAGGTGATGCGTGAACTCGATGCCCGATCTCGACGCCGACGTGCAGGCGTGGCGCGCCTCCTGGCTGGAGCCGGCGGCACAGTCGCCAGCGCCGACGGCCGAGGCGCTGGTGCGGCACGTCCGCCGGCGTGGTCGCTGGATCTGGATCACGCTCGCGGCCGAGTCGCTCATTGCCCTGACCGCGATCGTCGCACTGTCGATCGTCGCCGTGGTGAATACCGATCCGGTCGAGCGGCTCGCGATGGTGGCGCTGGCGATCGTCGTTGCGGCCGCGCTCGTCTTCAGCCACGTCAACTGGCGCGGCATGCACACGCCGGCTACGGCAACGACCGCCGCGTATCTCGCGCTCGCCGACGATCGCTGCCGGCGGCTGCGGCGCGCCGTCCGCGGCGCATGGGCGCTGCTCGCCGGCGAAGCGCTCGTCTTCGTGCCGTGGCTCTGGTATCGCAGCGGCGCGCCGGCGTCGGTGTTCGACTGGCCCTGGAACTTTCTGGCCGCGATGCTCGCCGGCGGCGCGGCCACGATTCTGCTCCTCGATCGCTGGTCCCGGCGCGAAGGCCGGATCGTGGCCGAGCTGCGGCGCGAGCTCTCGAACGGCGACCGGCCCGTACGGTGATCGCCGCCGTATACTGACGCCGGCTCATGGCCGCGGCCTCGACATCGGCGCGTCTCGTCTCGCTCGATGTCTTTCGCGGCGCGACGATGGCCGCCATGGTCATCGTCAACACCCCGGGCGATTGGAACGCGGTCTACTGGCCCTTGCTCCATGCCGACTGGCACGGCTGGACGCCGACCGATCTGATCTTTCCGTTTCGTCTTCATCGTCGGCGTGTCGATCGTGCTCTCGCGCCGTCCGCCGGGCGTCGGCGTCCTCGTCCGCCGCGCGGCGATTCTGTACGCGCTGGGTCTATTGCTGGCGCTGTATCCACGGTTCGATTTCTCGACGGTGCGGCTGGTGGGCGTGCCGCGTCTCGCCATCTGCTATCTCGCGGCGGCGACGATCTATCGCGGTCTGGCGTCGGCAGACGAATCGGTCCGCAGTCGGATCACGCTGGC
>DASTCC010000142.1:0-8403 GCA_035711465.1 Vicinamibacterales bacterium | reverse complement strand
CCGATGATCGAGCCCGAGCGCCTCGGCTACGTGAGCAGCGTCTATGTGCAGCCCAAGTGGCGCAACCGCGGCATCGGCGCCGCGTTGCTCGCCGCCTGCGTTCGCGCGTGCGAGGACGCCGAGGTCGACGCGGTCATTCTGTGGCCGACGCCGCAAAGCCGGACTCTCTACGAGCGCGCCGGGTTTGCGGTGCGGGGGGATCTCTTTGAAAGGCGCTAGGCGACCGCACCGACCTATACTCCAAGCCAATGCCGGCCCGTGCCCTGTCCGGCCCGCTAGTAGCGGCGCTGAGCCACGCGAAGATCATCGGCCTGAAAGCGGGACGAGCCGATCACCGGTTCATCGGCGTCTGGGTCGTCGTCGTCGGCAATCGCGCGTTCGTGCGGCCGTGGAACGACAAGGCGAGCGGGTGGCGGCGCGCGTTTCTCGACGATCCCGTCGGCATGCTCCAGGTGGGTGATCGTCAGGTGCGCATTCGCGTCCGTGCCCCGCGCGGCGAGCGGCTGTGGGATCGAATCGACCAGGCCTACGCCGAGAAATACCCGACGCCGGGTTCGCGCGCCTACGTGCGTGGCTTCAGGACGCCGCGCCGACGGGCGACCACGCTCGAGCTCCTGCCCCGATAGCTGACGTCGCGGGTACTCAACTTGCCTGTCCCTGCGGTGGCCGCGGGCGCCCTGTCGTCTTCATTCGATAAACCGGCGCTGCCCGCCGGATCAGGACGTCCGTCAGCCGCGCAATGCCAATGCGGCCACGGGATGTCGTGGGCCACGGTCTGCAGCACGTCCAACGAGAGGGGACATCGTCATGGCGAAGAGCAAGCCCGTACCGCGTGCAGCCGCAAAGCCAAGCGGCGGATCGGACAGGAAGCCCAACATCCTCGTCATCTGGGGTGATGACATCGGCATCAGCAATCTCAGCTGCTACTCGCACGGCCTTATGGGCTATCAGACGCCGAACATCGATCGCCTCGCCAGAGAAGGGATGATGTTCACCGACTCCTACGGCGAGCAGTCGTGCACCGCCGGCCGTTCGTCGTTCATCACCGGCCAGAGCGTTTATCGCACCGGTCTGTCAAAGGTGGGGTTGCCGGGCGCGCCGGTCGGCATGTCCGAGAAGCTCGTGACCATCGCGGCGGTGCTGAAGGAGCAAGGCTACGCGACCGGCCAGTTCGGCAAGAACCACCTCGGCGACATGAACGTCATGCTGCCGACCAATCACGGCTTCGATGAGTTCTTCGGCAACCTCTACCATCTCAACGCCGAAGAGGAGCCGGAGATGGACGACTATCCGCCGGCGAGGGAATTTCCGAACTTTCGCGATCGTTTCGGACCACGTGGCGTGATCCACTCATGGGCCACCGACAAGGACGACAAGACCGTCGAGCCGCGCTGGGGCAGGGTCGGCAAGCAGACGATCAAGGACACGGGACCGCTCACCCGCAAGCGCATGGAGACCTGCGACGACGAGTTCGTTGCCGCCGCTCAGGACTTCATCAAGCGGCAGACCAAGGCCGGCAGGCCATGGTTCGTGTGGCTCAACACCACGCACATGCACCTGTACACCCACACGAAGAAGAAGAGCCTCGGGCAGGCCGGCCTGTGGCAGTCGCCTTACCACGACACGATGGTCGACCACGACAAGAACGTCGGCCAGATGCTCGAGTTCCTCGACCGGCTCGGCATCGCCGACGACACCTTCGTGCAGTACTCGACCGACAACGGTCCGCACCGCAACTCGTGGCCCGACGGCGGCATGACCCCGTTCCGCAGCGAGAAGAACACGAACTGGGAGGGCGCCTTCCGCGTCCCGATGATCGTGCGTTGGCCAGGCCGGATTGCGCCCGGCACTATCAGCAACGAGATCGTGCAGCATCATGACTGGCTACCGACCTTCCTCGCCATCGCCGGCGCCCCCGACGTCGTCGACAAACTGAAGAAGGGCTACAAGGCGATTGGCCGCACCTACAAGAACCATATCGACGGCGTCAACCTGCTGCCCTACCTGACTGGCAAGGAGAAGAAGAGCCCGCGCAACTTCTTCTTCTACTTCAGCGACGACGGCGACATGATCGCGATCCGCATGCACAATTGGAAGATCGTGTTCATGGAGCAGCGCACCCCCGGCGGCCTGGCCGTTTGGCGCGACCCCTTCGTGCGGCTGCGCGCGCCCCTGATCTACAACCTGCGGACCGATCCCTACGAATTCGCGACCGTCACATCCAACACCTACGACGACTGGATGATGCAGCACGCCTTCCTCATCTACGCGGTGCAGGCGGTGGCCGGGAAGTTCGCGGAGACGTTCAGGGAGTTCCCGGCGGTACAGAAGCCGAACACCTTCACCGTGGACGATGCGCTTGCCAAGATGAGCGAGGCTGCGGGCGGGGGCTAGGCCGAGGCCCGCGTTTCGGCGCCAGTAGCTAATCAAACGCGGGCGGGGCGATTGTCGTCCCGCCCGCCGCGCCGTCGTCAGCATGAAAAAGATTGGCGGATGGCGTTCGACCGATGCCGTACGCTGTGATCCGGCCGCGATCGTGACGCGGACGGGAGCGCAGCATGCAGACGATTGGAATGGTGGGCGGCCTCGGGCCGGAAGCATCGATCGACTACTACCGATTGCTTCTCGGCCGCGCCCGCGCGCTCGGCGCCACCGAGGCGCCGCGCATCGTCATCGTCAGCCTCGACCCGACGGTGGCCCTCGGCATGGCCGGCGCGCAGCAATGGACCGAGATGGCGGACTACCTGGTCGGCGCGGTCGACGCGCTTGCCGGCGCCGGGTCGGCGTTCGCGTTTCTCTCGGCCAACACCGCGCACGTGGTGTTCGACGAGGTGCGCGAACGATCGACGATTCCGCTGGTGAGCATCGTCGAGGCCGCGGCCGGTGAGGCCGTGCGGCGCGGATTTTCGACGGTCGGACTGCTCGGGACGCGGTTCACGATGGAAGGGCAGTTCTATCCCGACGTCTGCCGCCGCCGCGGCGTCGCCGTGGTCATGCCGCGGCCGGAGGAGCGGGACTACGTCCATCAAAAGTACGTGCAGGAGCTGATTCCGGGCCGGTTCCTGGACGAGACGCGCGCAGGCGTGTTGCGCGTGATCGAGTCAATGCGGGATCGCGACGGGATTCAGGCCGTGATTCTGGGCGGCACCGAGCTGCCGCTGCTCCTCCGGGATGCGGCGCCGGCCGTGCCCTATCTGGACACGACGCAGATTCACGTCGAGGCGATCCTGCAGCGGGCTATCGGAGGGTCGGGCTGAGGCCGATGGAATAAGTGTGAAAGCTCGATGTGTGCTCCTCGCTCTGCTCGTCGCCGCGGTGTCCGCGTGTGGTTCGTCCTCGCCCGACAGCCCGACCGGGCCGTCGCCGGCGCCTTCCAATGAAGTCTTCTTCACGGCCGTCGGCGCCAGCGACGCCATCGGTTACGGCAGCAGCAGCGTCTGCATTCCGTTCACGCAGTGTCCGAACGGCCAGGGGTACGTGCAGCGCATCGCGCGGCGGCTGCAGGCCGAGGGCAAGCAGGTGACGCTCTCGAATCTCGGCATCCCCGGCGCGGTGCTGTCGCCGACAATTCAATCGCTCGGCAATCAGGTCGGCCTCGACATCCTGGCGAACTTCCTGGAGCGCGAGATGCCGTTCGTCTCGCGCGACTCCACGGTGGTGACGATCTTCGCCGGCGGCAACGACGCCAACGCCATCGGCCGCGCGCTCGAGCGCGGTCTCGGCGGCTCGAACCCGTCGAACTTCCTGAGCTCGCAGATCCAGGGCTTCGGCGCCGACATGCGCGCGCTGGTCAACGGCATCCGCGACCGCGCGCCGCAGGCGCGCATCGTGATTCTCAACCTGCCGAACCTGGCCGCGATGCCCTACATGGCCGGCGAGTCGGCGGACCGCAAACGCGTGTTCCAGCAGATCGCGGTCGGCCTCTCCGCGCAGATCAACGCGCTCGCCGCCAGCAACGTCCTCGTCGTCGACCTGATGTGCGACGGCAACTTTCTGCACCCGTCAATTTTCTCGCCCGACGGCTTTCATCCGAACGACGCCGGCTACGGCTACATGGCGGACGTCGTCTATCCGGCCGTGCTGAATGGCACCTTCTCGCTGCCCAGCAACTCATGTAGCTACATGTCCCTGTACTAAAGCGGACGACTTCAGTCAGTTCCGATTCTCACCGTCGCCCCAGGCGGTTTCCGATTAGGATGTCCGACATCCCCAAAGGAGACCGCGCGGCTGCCATGCGGACATACCTGCACCTGGACGTGTTCACGGACACCCTGTTCGCGGGCAATCAGCTGGCCGTGTTTCTCGATGGCGGCGGCCTCGAGCCCGAGGTGATGCAGAAGATCGCGCGTGAGATGGCGTTTTCGGAGACGACGTTCGTCATGCCGGCCGAGGATCCGTCGACCGACGTGCGCGTCCGCATCTTCACGCCCGGCACCGAGCTGCCGATGGCGGGGCATCCGACGATTGGTACCGCGTTCGCGATGGCGCACGAAAGGCGCGTGACGCCGGAACAGGCGTTGGTGACGTTCGGCCTCGGCGTCGGGCCGACGCCGGTCCGTCTCGAATGGCGGGACGGCCAGCTCGGTTTTGCCTGGATGCGTCAGGCGGTGCCGTCCTTCGGCGCGATCCCGAACGACATCGACCAGCTCGCGGCGATGATCGCCGTCGACCCGCATGAAATCCTGAAGACGAACCTGCCGGTGCAGGAAGCGAGCTCCGGCGTGCCGATGCTGCTCGTGCCGATGGCGTCACGCGAAGGCGTCGACAGCGCGACGCCGAACGTCTCGGCGATCACCCACTTCTTCCGCGGTGCGAACATGCCGGAGATGCCCATCTACGTCTTCTCGTTCGAGGCGCACGCCGACAACGCCACCGTCTACAGCCGCATGTTCGCGCCGGGCTTCGGGATCATCGAGGATCCCGCCACCGGCAGCGCGTGCGGTCCGCTTGGCGGCTACCTGTTCCATCACGGTGTCGTCAGCGCCGACGACGCGAAGTCGATGGTCAACCTGCAGGGCGCGAAGATGGGCCGGCCGAGCTACATCCACATCTCCGTCACCGCGACCGAGCTGACGATGACGGACGTGCAGGTGGGCGGAAAGTCTATCCTGGTGGGATCAGGAACGGTCAACATCTGACGTCGGTCCCCCGGAGCACCCGTCGTACCGACGGAATGCGCCATCGTTAAATAATGGTACCCATGCAACTCGGAATGATCGGCTTGGGCCGCATGGGCGCCAACATGACGCGGCGGCTGCTTCACGGCGGTCATGCGATGGTCGCGTACGATCTCAGCGCCGATCGCGTGCGCGAGCTCGCGGCGGAAGGCGCCACTGGCGCGACGTCGGTCGACGATCTGATCGGGAAGCTGCAGGCGCCGCGCGCTGTCTGGATCATGGTGCCGGCCGGCACGCCGACCGACGAGATGGTGAGCCAGCTCGGCCGCCGTCTGTCGCCGGGCGACGTGATCATCGACGGCGGCAACTCGCATTTCAAGGACGACGTCCGGCGCGCCGCCGACCTGAAAGCGCGCGGCATTCACTACGTCGACGCCGGCACCAGCGGCGGCGTGTGGGGACTGGAGCGCGGCTACAGCCTGATGATCGGCGGCGATCGCGAGGTCGTCGATCGCCTCGAGCCGATCTTCGCGACCCTCGCGCCCGGTGACGACGGCGCGACGCCGGCGACCGGTCCCGGCCGCGTCAGGATGTCGGCGAATCGCGGCTATCTCTACTGCGGCAAGGCCGGCGCCGGGCACTTCGTGAAGATGGTGCACAACGGCATCGAATACGGCGTGATGCAGGCGTACGCCGAGGGCTTCGACATCATGAAGGGCGCGGCGTCGCCGCACGTCGACGAGCGCTATCGCTTCGATCTGAATCTCGCGGACATCGCCGAGGTCTGGCGGCACGGCAGCGTCGTGCAGTCGTGGCTGCTCGATCTCACCGCGATGGCGCTCGCCGAAGATCCGGCCCTCAGCCAGTTCACCGGTTCGGTGCAGGACTCGGGGGAGGGACGCTGGACGATCGAGACCGCGATCGAAGAAGCGGTGCCGGCCGATGTCCTGGCGACCGCGCTGTTTGCGCGCTTCCGTTCCCGTGTCGACCACACCTTCGGCGAGAAGGTGCTGTCGGCGATGCGTCACAAGTTCGGCGGCCACGTCGAGCGCCCGGCGGGCGGCTGAGACGATGGCCGACGACATCAAGACCGCGCCCCGGCCCGTGCCTGCCGATCCGTCGACGATGGTGATCTTCGGCGCTACCGGAGACCTCGCCAAGCGCAAGCTCCTGCCGGCGCTCTACAACCTCGCCACCGAGTCGCTCCTGCCCGAGCAGTTCGCCGTCGTCGGCGTCGCCCGGCAGACGATGAGCATCGACGAGTACCGCGACAAGGTCAGCCGCGATCTCGAGGAGTTCGGTACCGCCGTGACTCCGGGCCGATGCGATTGGCTCGAGTCACGTCTGGCATACATCGGCGGCGAGTTCGACGCGCCGGAGACCTTCAGGAAGCTCGCGGAGGTCCTCGCGGATCCCGAGGCAAAGCGGCCGGCCAACTGCCTGTTCTATCTGGCCGTTCCGCCGAATCTCTTCGGCACGGTCGTCCGCCAGCTCGGCGACGCCGGGCTCCTCGACGAGCGGCACGGGTGGCGGCGCGTCGTGATCGAGAAGCCGTTCGGCCGCGATCTGAAAACCGCGCGCGAGCTCAATCAGCTGCTGGCCGAGGAGCTCGACGAGCATCAGATCTACCGGATCGATCACTACCTCGGGAAAGAGACGGTCCAGAACGTCATGGCGTTCCGGTTCGGCAACGGCATCTTCGAGCCAGTCTGGAATCGCCGCTACGTCGATCACGTGCAAATCACCGTCGCCGAGACCGTTGGCGTCGAACAGCGCGGCGCGTACTACGACCGGACGGGCGCGCTCCGTGATGTCGTTCAGAACCACATGTTCCAGCTGCTCGCGATCACCGCGATGGAGCCGCCGAACTCGTTCGAGGCGGACGCCGTGCGCGACGAACGCGAGAAGCTCCTGCGCGCGATCCACCCGCTGGTCGTCGACGGCCCGGCGAGCGTGGCGGTGCGCGGCCAGTACACCGCGGGCACGGTCGACTGGGAGAAGGTGCCTGGCTATCGGGAGGAACCGCACGTCGCCGCGGACTCGCATACCGAGACGTATGCGGCGATCAAGCTGAAGGTCGACAACTGGCGCTGGGCGGGCGTGCCGTTCTATCTGCGCACCGGCAAGCGCCTCGAGGCGCGCGCGTCGGAGATCGTCGTTCAGTTCCGCCCGGCGCCGTTCTCGCTCTTCCGCGAGACGCCGATGGCGAATCTCGACCCGAATCAGCTCGTCATCCGCGTGCAGCCCAACGAGGGCATCGCGCTGCGCTTTCTCGCCAAGGTTCCCGGACCGGACGTGCGCCTCGGCACCGTCCGCATGGACTTCAGCTACGCCGACTACTTCGGCCTCAAATCCAACACCGGCTACGAAACGCTGCTCTATGACGTGATGACCGGCGACTCGACGCTCTTCCATCGCGCCGACATCGTCGAAACCGGCTGGACGGTCGTCGAGCCTCTGCTCGACGCCTGGCGGAACGGCGACGGGCTGGCGTTCTATCCCGCCGGGGCCTGGGGCCCGAGCGAAGCCGACGCGTTGATCGGCCGCGATGGCCGGCAGTGGAGAATGCCGGGTGACTGACACGCTTCGCGTGATTGCCGATCACGCGATGCTGTTCGATGCGGCCGCGGCCGCCATCGCGGGCGGACTGGCTGCAGCGATCGACGCACGCGGACGGGCGTCGTTCGTGCTCTCCGGCGGCAACACGCCGCGCGCCATCTACGAGCGCCTCGCCTCGTCGGCAGGCGCTGCTGTGTCGTGGCCGCTCGTCGAGTGGTACTGGGGCGACGAGCGTTACGTGCCGCCCGACGACCCGCGCAGCAATTACGGCATGGCGCGCGCGGCGCTGCTCGGCAGGGTCACTCTAAATCGTGGCCGCGTGCACCGCATGCCCACCGGCCTCGCCGACCCGGAGGTCGCGGCGCGCGAGTACGAGGACGTGCTGCGGCAGCGCCGCGGCGAGCCTTTCGACCTGATGCTGCTCGGCGTCGGCAGCGACGGGCACACGGCGTCGCTCTTCCCGAACGCGCCGAGCGTCCTCGAGCGCGACCGGCTCGTCCTGGCGGTCGATGCCGCGGCCGATCCGCGCACGAAGCGCCTGACGATGACGCTGCCGGCGTTGCTCAACGCCCGCGAGCTGCACGTGCTCGTCGTCGGCAGCGACAAGGCCAGGGCGATGGCCGACATCGCCCAGCGCGCGGCGCCGACAACGGTGCCCGCGGCGGCCCTGCGACGCACCGGCCGCCCGACGACGTGGTGGCTCGACGATGCCGCCGCAGCGATGATC
>DASTCC010000141.1:0-2963 GCA_035711465.1 Vicinamibacterales bacterium | reverse complement strand
GAGGACCTGTGGCGCCAGTCCGCCGGCAAGACCGTCGCGACTGTGCAACGCGCCAATTCCGGCCAGCGTCCTGCGCCACGTCGCGATGTCGCCACGAGCGAGCGGCCGAGCAGCGCGACTCTGGTGCGGAGCGACAACCGCAATTCAAGTGCGCCGCGGCCGCCTTCTGCCGCTACTCAAACTTCAAGCAGCGGCACGACGACGCGGCCCTCGGGCACATCGAGCACGCCAAAGTCCGCGGCTTCCAGCAGCACGATTACCCCGCGGTCGTCGCGCGAGATGGGAGCCCGTCCGCTGCCTTGAGTGCTGCGAACGCGCGCTCGTTCTGCATCCGTTGATCCCATTCGAGGCGACTATCCGCTCGCGCTTGCAAGGCCGGCGGTAGGTCAGTCGCCGTCCGGCGTCGCCCTCGCGGCAGCCGCCACACGAGCTGCCTGCCCGCGCCGGAAAAACGGATACAGCGGCAATCCGAGCGCGAGCAGCCCGATCGCCGCGGCCGCCTCCGCCGGGCTCTCGACAATCGTGCTCGCGAGCACGCCGAGCATGATCGCGACGAACGCGAGCGGCACCCACGGATAGAGCGGCGCGCGATAAGGCCGCGGCGCGTCCGCCATGCGCCGGCGCAGCACCATGAGGGCGATGCCGGAAAGCGCCCAGAACAGCACGAAGTTGAGCGTCGCGAGGTTTGTGAGCTGGTCAAAGGTGCCGCTCAGGGTCAGCAGCACCGCGAGCAGGCCATGCGCCACGATCGAGGCCGCCGGCACGCTCGCGCCGGGTGACAGGTGCGCGAAACGCCGGAAAAAGAGCCCGTCGCGGGCCGCGGCATACGGCACGCGCGCGCGCGTCAGCAAGACGCCGTTCAGCGCGCCGACGGTCGAGATCAGGAACACGATCGCCGCGATCGAGAGCGCGTTCGCGCCCAGGAAAGTCTGCACCGCGCGCGCGCCGACCGCGGGCGCCTCCGGGTAGGCCGTCGAACTTGCCGTCACGACCTCCGCGAATGGCAGCGCATGGAAGTAGGCCGCGTTCGCCAGCAGGTAGAGCACGACGACGAGGAGCCCGCCGCCGATCACCGCGCGCGGCACGTTGCGGTCGGGATCGCGCACTTCCGCCGCCGTCATCGGCAGGTATTGCCAGCCGCTGTAGGCCCAGAGCGCGGCGAGCATCGCAAAGCCGAAGGCGCTCGCGCTCATCGTCGGCGCGACGGTTGCTGCCGACTCGGCCGTGCCGGCGGCGTCGCTCCCGACCCCGTCCGCAAACAGGTACACGCCCATGATCAGCGCCACGAGCGACAGCACCTTGAGCGAGGTGAGGAACGTCTGCACGCGGCCGCCGAAGGCAACGCCGGCGAGGTTGACCGCGGTGAAGATCGCGATGACGCCGACGCCGATCGCCTGGCGCATGCCGAACTGCCAGATCGTCGGCCGGCCGAACAGCAAGACCTCGCGCTCGATCCACGGCGCCGGCAGTGGCACGACGTCCGACAGGAAGATCGAAAATGCCGCGCCATAGGCCCCGAGGCTCGCCGCGCCGATGATGAAGCTCACGCAGACGTACAGGAAAGCCGGCAGGTCGCCGAATGCGCGGCGGACGTAGACGTACTCGCCGCCCGCGCGCGGCAGCAGCGTGCCGAGCTCGGCAAAGCACAGCGCGCCGAGGATCGCGACGAGCCCCGCCGCGGCCCAGGCGGCCAGCACCCAGAGCGGCGAGCCGACCGCCTGCGCCATCGGCGCGGACTTGAGAAAGACGCCGGTGCCGATCGTGATCCCGACGACGATCGCGATGCCGTGGACGAGCGTGAGGTCGCGGCGAAGCTCCGTCACGGCTAGCGGGAGCGGATGACCAGCGTGCCGGCGAGCTTGTCGTGGAAGCCCTGCTTCCGACTGTCGATGCCGACCCAGATGATGCCGAGCATCAGCGGGATGATCGAAACGTAATAGGCGAGGTAGCGGCCGATGAGCTGCCCCGTCGAGGGCTTGCCCAGAGTCTTCGCGTCCACGATCCTGGCGCCGATCGCCATCTTCCCGGGCGTCGCCTGGCGGTAGATCCAGAAGAGAATCACGGCCACGGCCGGAAACAGCCAATTGATGACGAAGTCGGCGGGGCCGGCGATGAAGCCGACTCTCTCGGGATCCAGCCAGTAGTCACGCCCGTAGATCATCGTCACGAGCGGCGCGCAGATGATCAGGAAAAGGATCGTGTCGATGATGGCCGCGCCGACGCGCGCCCAGAAGCCGACGTATTGGGGCTGCGGTTCGTTCATCACGATCTCTCCCTGCGGATTCGAAGGAACATCGAAGCTGACGCGAGGATCATACAGGTCTAGATTCAGCTCAAGTACGGAGCCCCGACCAGAGGAGTCGCTGCAATGCCTGCCCTCGCCTTCGCTCTCCTTCCCGCCCTCCTCCTGACCACCGCCGCCACGGCCGAAACCTCACCCGCCGCCGATGCGGCCGTCATCCAGGAGTGGAAAGTCGACTATGGCGGCCGTCCGCGCGACCCCTACGTCGCTCCGGACGGCAAGGTTTGGTTCGTCGGCCAGGCTGGCAACTACGTCGCGCATTTCGACCCGAAGACCGAGACCTTCCGGCGCTACGAGATCGAAGACGGCACCAACCCACACACCGTGATCGTCGATGCGGACGGCTTCGCCTGGTACGCCGGCAACCGCAACGGCCGCATCGGCAAGCTCGACCCGAAGACCGGCGACGTGAAGATTTTCATGACCGGCGAGGCGCGCGACCCGCACACGATGGTGTTCGACGGCAGCGGCCACATCTGGTTTACCGCGCAGCAGTCGAACCGCATCGGGCGCCTCGACATGAAGACCGGCGATCACCGGCTGGTGGAAGCCTACGACACACCGGCCCGCCCCTACGGCATCGTCATGGACGCGCAGGGTCATCCGTGGGTCTCGTTGCTGGGCGCGAATTACGTCGTGCGCGTGGATCCTGAGACCTTGG
>DASTCC010000140.1:0-2724 GCA_035711465.1 Vicinamibacterales bacterium | reverse complement strand
CGCGACCGCGGCGCCGAACACGCCGGCGGTGACGGCGAGCACCAGGTATTCGGTCATCAGCTGCCCGAAGATCCGCGCCCGGGTCGCGCCGAGCGCGGCGCGCACCGACAGCTCCCGCTGGCGGGCGACGTTCTTCGCGAGCAATAGATGCGCGACGTTGGCGCACGCGATCAGCAGCACGCACGCGACGGCGCCGAGGAGCACGATCAGCGCGTCGCGCACCGGGCCGCCGAGGTGCTCGGCCGCCGTGCGCAGCGCCACCGTCCAGCTCGGATCGATCGTGCCCTTTGCGAGCGCGGTGAGCTCGGCCTCCGCCGCCTCGACGCTCACACCCGCCGCCAGGCGCGCCAGCGTGCCGATCGGAAAGAAGACGGCCTGTCCGTCTTTCGCCGGCCTCGGCCGCACCAGCGGCACGACCAGTTCGGGACGATTCAGCGGCAGCCGGAAGGATCGCGGCAGGACGCCGACGATCGTGTGCGGCACGTCGTCGAGCGTGATCGTGCGGCCGAGCGCGGCGGCGTCGCGGCCGAAGCGCGTCGCCCACAGCGTCTCGCCGATCAGCACCTGCCGCGCCGCCGTCTCGCTCTCGACGTCGGCGGCCGTGAACGGCCGGCCGGCGATGACCCGCGTGCCGGTGAAGTCGAGCAGCGCCGGTTCGATCCGCACGGCCTCGACCACCGTGGCCGTGCCGCCGTCGCCGAGCGTGACCCGGGTGTTCGAATAGACCACCACCGCGTCGAGCGTCTTCGCCTCCCGCCACCGATCGACGCTGGTGATTCGCGGCGTCAGCCGCAGGCCGGTCTGGCTGTCGCCGCGGCGCTGCCACGGGAGCACCAGACGATCGGCGTGCGGATAGGGCAGCGGATCGATGAGCAGCTCGTGCACGACGCTGACGATCGCGGCGTTGACGCCGATGCCGAGGCCGAGCGCGATCACGGCGACGAGCGTCGGCACCGGTGTGCGGCGGAGGACGCGGACGGCGAGCCTCACGTCACGCAGCGGTTGCGCGACCGCACGCAGACCTGAGCTGGATACGGACGCACGATCCTGTGCGTGCCGACCCGCCGCGGTCACCGACGCCGATCGCAGACGCGCGCGCAGTCCGTGGCCGATTGCGTCGCGCGCCGCCAGCCACCACAGCCTGGCGATCGCCAGCGGCCGTCCCGCGACTCGCTGCCGCTGTTCGGCGAACAGCCGCGCCATCTCGTCCGCGCGCGCCTCGCGGAAGCGCCTCGGGAACGCGCGCAGCAGCGCGCGATAGATCGCGTCGCCGGCGCGGCTCACGATCGGCTCCGCGAAAGCAGCCGCCGCACGCGGGCGTCGGCCATCACGCCTTCGAGGCGACGCGCCTCGGCGCGCGCGACTTCGCGCCCGAACGCCGTCAGGCGGAAGAACCGCTTTGGCGGCGCGCCCCCCTTCTTCGCCGGCTCATCGTCGGCGTCCTTCTTCGCCCCGCGCTGTTCGACGATCAACCCTTCGTCGAGCATCGCTTCGAGCTGCCGGTAGAGCTGACCGGGCATCAGCCGATCGCCGTCGGGCTGTGTCTCCACTGCCCGCAGCAGCGCCCAGCCGTGCAGGTCCTCTTCGAGCAGCGCGACGAGCAGATGAAAGACGAGCGGCTTGAGGGGCAGAAGCGTCAGCGGGTCGCGGGCCATGGCGGCATCATAGTCACAGACTGTGACTATCGCAAGCGCGCTTTGGGCCTTGGGCCTGGGGTCAGGTTCCAGGTTCTTTTTTACGGCAGCCTTTCCCCCGCGGTGGCGGACGCCTATATTGAAAAGATGGCAGGCGGTTCGCGGGCCGGCCGGGCTTCCGGCTCGCTGTGGTTGGCGTCGGTCGTCGTTGTCCTCATCGCCGTCGGCGCGTTCCAGTGGTTCCGCGCCGGTGATTCCGCCGGTACCAGCCAGACGCCCGTCTCGGCGCCGGCGCCGCAGGCACCCAGTTCGCCGCCCACCGCCTCGCGCGATGCGGCCGCCGATCGCCGCGATCTCTCTGTCGACGAGCAGCAGGGCGGACACACGCTGGCGCGCCACGTCGGAAAGTCCGATCAGGAGCTGCGCGATCGGCTGGCGCGCGAGCGCAACATCAGCGCGGCCTCCAGCTACAGCAGCCGCGAAGTCGCCGAGCGCACCGTCGCCCGCGCGCTTGCGCAGGATCGGTCGCGCGTCGACACATGGGTCGCGCGGATCGGCAATCGGCCGAACCTCGCTCTGACCTACCGCGGCGAGCCAGGCGTCATCGTCGGCCGCAGCATCGAGCGCCGGCGCCGCGATCCGATCGACTGCAGCGACGCGGTCGTCGTGCTCCGCTGGAACGGTCGCGGCTATTACGTCCTCACCAGCTATCCGGAGGCCGGACGATGACACCCAGGCGCCTGCGCGTCAAACGTCCGCAGTTCACTGCGGCCGACGTGCCGTCGCTCTCGGCCTTCACGCGCGGTTACCTGCACCAGGACATGGGCCGCGAGTACGGCACGGCCGATGGCGCGGTCGAGGCGTTTCGGCGCGACGCCAGCGAGGTCGAACGGCAGGCTCTCGCGGACGACGTCCGCCGCCTGACGGTCGAAGCCGCATCGTGGCCCCTGAATCGGCTCGCGGACTTCTTTCAGGATGAGCTGCGGGCGGCCTGGGCGCCGGAGTCCATCGAGGATCTGGATCGACTTTTTCAGAAGCTCCAGAAGTAGCGGTCGATTGGGAGTGGGGTCAGATCTTGAATCTTGGCGTT
>DASTCC010000139.1:0-4626 GCA_035711465.1 Vicinamibacterales bacterium | reverse complement strand
GACGCCCGGTCCCCAGCCAGGCCGCCGGCCCAGCGTGCCGAAGGCGATGCCGATGAGCATCGCCAGGGCCGGCAGCGCCGCCAGGTAGTGTCGCATGTCGACGGGCGTGATCACGCCGAGCGTCAGAAACACCGCGCAGCCGCCGAGCCAGGCGATGGCCAGCGATCGGAGCGGCTCGAGGCGCCGGGCGTGGAGCTCGACGACGCCCAGCGCCGCGAGCACGAGGGCGATCACGCCGTAGTAGGCGCCCAGCTGCTCGGGGATGGCGGCGAGCCGCTGGATTGGCGTCCGGCCGCCGGCCGTGCTCGCGGCGCCGCCGGTCTCGGACGCGACGCGCGCGAGGATCGACTGGTACACGTCCATGAAGTGCGCGTAGTACAAGACCGTCGCGATCGCGGCCGCGGCGCCGGCGGCGACGAGCAGCCGCAGGCCGATCGCGCGCGTCCCGGCACGCCGCCAGAGCGCGACCAGAGCGCCGAGAATCGCAAGCTGGACGAACAGGACCGCGAAGGTGCTCGTATGCGAGAGGAACGCGACGCTCGCGAGCAGCACGAACGCGATCGCGGCGATCCGGACTCGGCGATGCTCGTTGACCACCATCGCGCCGGCGGTCGCGAAGACGACGATCGCGAGCGACTGTCCGAACATATTGGTGAGATTGCCGGTCGTGACGACGTTGAAAGTGAGCGGCAGCAGATGGTACGCCGCGACCGCGCCGGCGGCGGTGAGGCCATCCCCGGGCCGATCGCGCAGCAGTCGATACAGCCACACCGCCGCGATCGAGTCGGTGACGACGACCACGAGCCGCAGCAGGAGCATGTGGTCGAGCGCGGCCGCGAGCGGCTTGATCGCGGCGGCCGTCAGATAGAGAGCGATCGCGTAGGGGAACTGGATGTCGCCCGGCGTCACCGATGTGAAGTAGAAGCGGCCGGCGAGCACGTCCTGGAAGCGATGCGCGTGGAACATCGCGTCGCCAATCGGCATGTCCGGATGCGTGAGGATTGCAAGCTTCAGCCACGTGACGGCGGCTGAGAGGAGCACGACGACACCAGCCGCGCGCGAGAGCGGTCCCCTGACCACGATGCCCGCGCAGAGCAGGACGAGCGCCGACGAGATCAGCACCGGTGCCGGCGCCGGGTCGACGAACGGACCGAGGCCTTTTGTCGTGATGAGCGCGGCGCCCAGCGCGGCCGCGGCCACAATCGCCGCGCCGAGCCAGCCCAGCCGCCAGTGCGCCGCAACCAGGCCGAGCGCGGCGCCGATGGCGAGCAGCGCGCTGGTCGGCGCGTTGAACCACGGTCGAAAGCCGATCGGCTCGACTTGCACGTAGTCGATCTGCGCGCCCAGCGTTCGGCTGTCGCCGCCGCCGGGCACGAACGTCGGCGCGATCGTCATCGTCACGACCGCGCGATCGGCGCGGCCGCTGCCGGCCGCACGCGCCGGTATGTCGACCTGTTCCTCGACGAACCCCGTCGCCGACAGCGTGTGGCGCCACGCGACGACGCCATCGACGGCGGCGACGAGCTCGGGGGTGACGCCGTCGGCGCGCTGCGCGGCCAGCCGCCAGGTCGTGCGCCACGGGCCCGAGCGATCGAGGTGTTCGAGCGACAGGCTGAACGATCCGCGGGACCACACCCAGGTGAACCCCTCGCGAGTCCGCTCGGCGTCGTAGACGCCGCTCAGAATCTGCGGCGGAGGATCGACCGCGAAGTCGATCGTGGCCGGACCGCGGCTGCGATAGACGAGCGGGATCGCGGCCCAGCACGCCGCGGCGCCGAACCCCGCCCACGCGAGGTATCGTGCCGCTCTCACGGCGTCGGCCCCGCGGCGATCGCGCGCTCGTACACGGTTCGATAAGCCGCCCACACCGCTGCCGGGCCGAAGCGCTCGCGGACGAGGGCGAGCGTCTCTTCGGGGACGCGCTGCGGCCGGGCGCGCGCGTCGGCGAGCGCTTTCGACAACCCGTCGATGTCGCTCCGCTTCACGACCAGCACGTCGTCGCCGAAGATCTGGTGCAGCTCCTCGCCGCCCGGGTGGTCGGTCGAGATCACGGGCGTGCCGCAGGCGAGCGCCTCGACGGCGACGGTCGGCAGCGCCTCGAGCTGCGACGGCAGCGCGAAGACGTCGGCCATCGCCGCATAGCGCGCGATGTCGTCGTTGGCGAGCAAGCCCGTGAACGTCACCCGATCGCCGATACCGGCGTCGCGCGCCCGCGCCTCCAGCGTCTGGCGCAGCGGACCGGTGCCGCAGATCACCAGGCGGACGTCGCCGCGGCCGTGGTTCAGGCGCGCGACGGCGTCGATGAGCACGTCCTGGGCGGCCAGCGGATGCAGCCGCTTCACGTTGAGCACCAGGAACGGCTCGGCGATGCCCGCTTCGCGGCGCCAGGCCTCGCGCGTCGCCGCATCCTGCGGCCGGAACGTGTCGGGGACCGGCGGATAGATCACGACGAGGTTCGAACGGTCGAGGCCAAGCGTCCGGGCACGGTCGCGCAGACGTTGACTGTAGAACGTCACCGCCGACGCGCCACGGTAAGCGCGCGCGAACGGATCGATCGGCCAGCGGCTGCGGTAATGCCAGATCTCGGTGCCGTAGAGCGTCAGCACGTAGGGCTTGCCGCGGCGCCGCGCCCAGGCGGCCGCGGCTTCGACGATCAATCCATTGCTGTGGAGGTGCAGAAGATCGGCCGAGGCGGCCGTCCGGTCGAGCGCCGCGCCGATCTCGCGGACGCGCTGCCAGCTGCCGAGACGGAGCACTCGCTGCAGCACGCCGGGGCGGCTGCGTCGGGGCACCATCGTCACCGGTCCGGCAAGCGGCTCGCGGGAGGCGCGGCCCTGCGTCGGCTCGTGCGAGACGTAGTGGATCTCGTCACCGTCGGCTCCGGCCCACGCGCCGAGCTGGCCGGGAAGGATGGCGTTGGCGCCCTGGTCGGGCGGCAGGTGCGGCGAGACGTGACAGACGCGCATCGCGCGGCCGTCAGGCCGACTTTCGCGCGGCCGCCCACGCTCCGGCAACGAAGCGCCGCCTGAACTCGACGAAGGTCATCGGCTCCGCACCGAGCGAGCCGGTCGCGAACGTCAGAATCCTGCCGAGCCGCTCGTAGAACGCGTCGAGCTCGCCCTGGGTCTTGTTGTACGGACTGCCGCCTACGATCACTTCGCTCGAATGGAAGAGCAGATTGAGGAGCGGCACGCCGCCATCGACGATCTGGCGCGCCAGGGCGATCATGTCCTCGGCCGAGCTGTACGACGGCCGCAGCCAGCGGACGTGGGCGACGCGCAGGAGTCTGAGGACCCGCCGTGTCGTGTACGGCTTCGGAGCGCGGCCGTACCAGCGCTCGACGATCGCCGGCACGCGGCGGCTCAGCGCCGCCGAGATCGGCAGCTCGAGCAGATTCGACGTGCCCGGCCTCGTCGCGTCGTCGTAGGCCAGGAAGTACGGGTCGAGCGGCGCGCCGACGAAGTCGGGTCCCTGTTTGTGCGCCTCGTAGAACAGCGGCGCGACGCTCGATTCGATCAGATAGCCCTGGCGCTCGAGCGAGGAGACGTGCGAGGCCGAGAATCCGAAGCGGCCCGATCGGTACGACGCCGGCGCGACGCCGACGGCGTGCGCGATCGCTTCGGTCAGCGACGCGAGCTGGGCGTCGAACTGATCGAGCGGCAGCGACAACGCGTAGGGATGACGCTGGACGTCGGCCGGCGAAAACGGCGGCGTCTCCCAGGCGTGATGGTGCGCGCCGATCTCACAATCGCCGCGAGCGAGGAGACGCGCCAGCACGTCCGCCGACTTCGGATCGCGCGCCACCGGGTAGGTGATCACGTAGGTCGGCTCGACGCCGTGACGACGGAAGAAGTCGTGCAGGCGATTGAGGGCGTAGATGTTCTCGAACGTCTGATTCGCGCGCGCTGCCGCGCTCCACTGATTGTCGCCTTCGGTGTCGATGGCGACGAGCAGCGCCGGCTTGATGCTCATCGATCCTGGTCCGAGTCGCCGAGGGTGACGTGCCAGCCGGCCGGGGAGGCGTAATACGCCGGCGCGACGTCGACGGCGTTGATCTTGGCGACGAACTCCATCGTCGACTTCACCGAATAGTAGCCGGACTTGCGCAGCAGCTTGCGGAAGCCCTCGTGCATCGCAAACGTCCGGATCTTGTCGGAGTCGGCGGCGCGCGCCTCGCGATCGACCCAGCGCAGCAGCGTCAGCGCCCCGGACGTGTCGTCCGGATCGGTAAGGAAGTCGACGAGCAGCGTCACCCGTCCGCGCGGCTCCTGGACGTGCCGGTAGACGGCGTAGCCGGCCGGCGCGCCGTTGCGCTCGAGCGAGGCGACATGGTAGCGGACGTGTGGCGGCTGGATGAACTTCCAGTTGAGGTAGCGCGCGTCGCGGCGGACGGCGAACGCGAATCGCGGCCCGACACGCTCCCAGAGCGCCGTGAAACCGTCGCCGAAGTGCCTGATGATCCGGATCTCGCCTTCGAGCGGCCGCGTCCGCGCGACCAGCCGGATCCACGGCAGCGTCACGTACGAGACGAAGCGGTTGAGCGGCACCGGCCAGCTCGGCCGCCGCAACGCGCGGCGGCTGAGCGGCTTCACCAGACACGGCACCGGCCCGACGTCGGGCCAGTTC
>DASTCC010000138.1:0-9403 GCA_035711465.1 Vicinamibacterales bacterium | reverse complement strand
CGGGCGCCGTGGCCGGCGAGAAGGCGGCCGAGCACGCCGCGGTGGCAGCGCGACTCGTCCTCGCAGTAGCAGCCGACCGAGAAATTCGCCTGGTGTGAGAGCGCCGCGAGCGCCTCGAGCACGCGCCGGTTCTCGGGCCGGGCCATCTCGCGTTCGTATCGAGCCACGAACGTGCGCCAGGGCAGCGCGCCGCTCCTGACCGCGCCGACGAGCTCCGCGCTCGGCGCCAGGTTCGGCAGCCACACATCGAACCAGTCGTCGGCGGCATAGCGCGACTTCTTCACACCGCGCGGCAGATGCCGCACGGTCCCGAGTCGCACGCCTTCGTCCGTGGCACGCGGCGAACCGAGCCGGACGATGCGGAGCGGCATGACTACGAGATCTCCGCGGTCTTGAACATCGCCAGCATCGCTTCCTCCGCAGGTGAATCGAGGACGTACTTCGACGTGAACTCGTCCACGGCGGGGAAGCTCGTGGCGCGCAGCTGTCCGGCCGCGGCCGTGAGGTCGTACGTCGTGTGGCGCAACTCGACACCGGGACCGAGCAGCAGCCAGTCGGCGCCGGTGCGGCCGAACGGCATGCCGATGCTGCCGGCGTTGACGACGCGAATCGTGCCGACGCGGCGATCGTGCTGCATGTGGGTGTGGCCGCAGACGACGACGTCGGCGGCCACGCCGGCGAGCGCGCCAGCCACGGCGGCATCGGGCGTCTGACGCGTGAAGATCTCGGTGTTGTTGCGCGGCGTCGCGTGGCAGAAGAGCACACGGCCGACGCCGACGACGTCGAGCGCATGCGTCAGCGGCCAGGTCCGGATGCGATTGGATTGATCCGGGCGCAGCGCCCGGCCGACCCAGCGCACGCCTTCCGCGGCCGACTCCGGCATCCGCGGCAGCTCGCGTCCTTCGATCGCGGCGAGCACCGCCGACTCGCCGTTGCCGGCGATGTAATCGACGGGGACGCCAACTGCGGCGAGCGCGTCGAGACACTCGACCGGCATCGGCCCGGGCATAACGTCGCCGCCGACGACGACGCGACCGACGCCGAGCGCCGCCACTTCGCCGAGCACGGCCTCGAGCGCCGGCAGGTTGCCGTGGATGTCGTAGAGCGCCGCGACGCGATTCGGCATGCAGGTCGATGATACGCCGCGGCAGCATCGACAACTGACTTCGCCCCGACATTCGTCCCAGCGCGATTGCCGGCTCCGCCCGTGCGCGCCGACGGTTTGCTAGGCTTCTGCCATGAAGAGCGTTGGTCTCGCGCTGCGGCAGCTTCGCACTCGTCCGGCGTTCGCGACCGTCGCGATCCTCACGCTGGCGCTCGGCATCGGCGCCAACACCGCGGTGTTCACGGTGATCTACACGGTGCTCCTCAATCCGCTGCCCTACGACGACCCGTCGCGCGTCGTGATCCTCAACGAGCGCACGCCGCAGTTTCCGTCGGCGTCGGTGACGCGGTTCAACTACGACGACTGGCGGACGCGCAGCCAGTCGTTCGCGGCGATGGGCGCGATGCGGACGACGGCAATGACCGTCACCGGCGGGCCCGATCCCGAACGCGTGCCGGTCAAGATGATCACCGCGTCGCTGCTGCCGCTGCTCGGCGTCACTCCGGCGAGGGGCCGCGGCTTCTCCGAGACCGACGACCGGCCCGGCGCGGCCGGCGTCGCGGTCGTGAGCGACGCCTACCGTGCCCGCCGCTTCGGCGACGCCGACCCCGTCGGCCAGACGCTGACGCTCGACAACCGGCCCTACACGGTCGTCGGCGTTCTGCCGCCGCGGTTCGAGCTGTTCGCGCCCGCGGACATCTACGTGCCGTTCGGGCCGTGGGCCGCGACGCTGCCCGACGATCGCGGCTGGCACCCGGGCATCTTTCCGATCGCCAGGCTGAAGCCGGGCGTCTCGATCGATGCCGCGCGCGCGGATCTCGAGGCCATCTCGCTCCAGCTCGAGCGGGAGTATCCCGACTCGAATCGCAACACCCGTGCGCTCGTCACCCGCATCGACGATCAGATCGTGCAGAACGTCCGGCCGGCGCTGCTGATGCTCGTCGGTGCGGTCGCGTTCGTGCTGCTGATCGCCTGCGCCAACATCGCCAACCTGCTGCTGGCGCGCGCCGTCGGCCGCCAGAAGGAGATCGCGGTACGTACCGCGCTCGGCGCCGGCCGCGCGCGCATCGTCCGCCAGCTCCTCGTCGAGAGCGTCGTCCTCGCCGCACTCGGCGGTGTGGCCGGCCTGCTGATCGGCTGGTGGGCGCTCTCGTTCCTGTCGGGATCGCTGGTCATGGGTTTGCCGCGCGCGCAGACACTCGGCATGGTGTGGCCTATCGCGATGTTTGCGATGGCGCTCGCGCTCGGAACCGGCGTCGTCTTCGGACTGGCCCCGGCGATGCAGGCGACCCGCTTCGACATTCGCGACGCGTTGGGTCAGGACGGACGGGGCAGCGGCGCGGGCGGCGCCGGCCATCGCCGCCTTGGTTCGGCGCTCGTCGTCGCCGAGATCGCGCTCGCTTTGGTCCTGCTCGTCGGCGCCGGCCTGCTGCTGCGCAGCTTCTCCGCCCTCACGCGAACCGAACCTGGTTTCGATCCGACCAGCCTGCTGATCGTCGACCTGCCGCTCTCGCCGCTGACCTATCGGGAGAACGCCACGCGCACGGCCGCGGTCGAGCGGGTGATCGAGAAGGCCCGGGCGCTGCCGGGCGTTCGCGGCGCGGCGACGACGACGATGCTGCCGATGGCCGGCGGTGGGGCGACGATTCACTTCAACCGCGCCTCCCAGCCGCCGCGCGGACCGGATGACTACGTCATGGCCGGCTACCGAGCGGTCTCGGCCGGCTACCTCGAGACGATCGGCGTGCCGCTCCGCCAGGGACGGATGCTCGCCGGCGCCGACCGCGAAGGCGCGGCGCGCGTCGTCGTGATCAACGAGTCGATGGCGCGGCAGTTCTTTCCGGATCGCGACGCCATCGGCGAGCGCATTCAGCTCGGCACCGAGCCGGATCCGGGCTTTCCGCAAATGGAGATTGTCGGCGTCGTCGCCGACGTCAAGCAGTCGTTCGAAGCTGGCTCGAAGGCCGAGATGTTCGTGCCCTACGCGCAGTACCCCGACCCGATCCTGGCCGGGATGTATCGCAATACGTTCCTGGTCGTGCGCACGACGGGCGCGCCCGAGGACGTCGCCGCGTCGGTGCGGGCAGCAATCCGCGAGATCGATCCGAATCAGCCGCTGGTCAACGTCCGGACGATGGCGCGGGCGATCGCCAACACGGTCGCGCAGCCACGCCTGCAGGCGACGCTGCTGGCGATCTTCGCGACGGTCGCGGCGCTGCTCGCGGTGGTCGGCGTCTACGGCGTCATGGCCTACGCGGTGTCGCAGCGGACCCAGGAGATCGGCGTGCGCCTGGCGCTCGGCGCATCGCCGCGCGGTGTGATCGGCATGGTGGTGTGGCAGGGCGCCCGGCTGGCGATGCTCGGCCTGGCGATCGGCATCGCCGGCTCGCTGATGATGGGGAGATTGATCGAACGCCTGTTGTTCAACGTGCCCGGGTGGGATCTCGTGACGTTCGGCCTCGCGGCCGTGGGACTGGGACTGGCGGCAGTGGCCGCGGCATACATTCCGGCTCGCCGTGCGGCGCGGATTGCGCCGGCCACGGCGCTGGGAAGATAGGCGCTTCGCGCGATCGCGCCAACTTAACCGTTACGTTCTGAGTTCCAAGTTGACAAAGCTCTAGCGCGAGCTCTTGACGAGAAAGAGCCGGTCCTGCCGCTTGTGAGCCCAACGTGTCCTGCCGGCGGCGTCGATGATCATGTCTTCTTCCTGCGCCATGCGCACCGGCTGGTTGTTCCACTCCGGCACCGGCGTCGTCGCCTGCAGCTCGATCGAGTACCACATCGACGGGATCACGTTCGCGTCGCCGCGGCCGGGGACGCCGTCCTGGTAGTCCCAGAGGCCGATCAGCGGGCCGGCGCCATGGCCGTTGATACCGATCGGGTGTGAGTACATCGTGCCGTTGATGCCGCGCTCGATCATCCGCTTGCGGACGGCGAGAAGGATCTCATTGCCGGTGCGGCCCGGGCGGATCTCTTCCATCGAGAAATCCTGCATCGCGTTGGCATTGGCGAGGGCACGACGCAGGCCCTCGGGGGCGTCGGTTTCGCCCGGGCGAAGGACGTAGGCGTTGTGCTGCGTGTCGGTGTTGAGGCGGGCGACGGTGATGCCGACGTCGCAGTGGAGCACGTCGCCGGGCTCGATGATCGGATCGGCGCCGAGGTTGGTGACGCCGCGGCGCTGGATGGAGACGCTCGGCTGGAACCACGTGTCGAGGCCCTGATCGTTCACGCGCTGCCGCCACCACCAGACGAGATCGCTGGTCCGTGTCTTGCCCGGCACGATCACCTGATCCGAGAACATCGTCTGCGTCATCTGCCAGACGAGCGCGTTCATCTTCTCGAAGAAGGCTTCCTCTTCGGGAAGCCGCGAGGCGATGAGCTCGAGCGGGAGCCCTTCGGCGTTCTTGAACTTCGACGTCCACGTCGGCCCGAGCGCTGCCGACATGCCTTCGAGCTCGCCGCTCGAGAGGCCGTCGGTGAACGCGAAGACCGTCGACTTGTTGATGCCGATGACGAGCGGCGTTCGCTCCTCGATCACCTGCTTCAGCGCCTGCCACTGCTCGTCGCCCCAGAGCTCGGCCTGGCGGCCGCCGACGGCGGCGTCGACCTTTTTCATCGAGCTGCGCGCCTCGAAGACGCCGCCCTGCGACGTGCCGCCGAGCGCGATCCGCTCGACGCACGAGGTCTGCACCGGGGCCTTCGTCGCGGCGCACTTGTCGAACATCACGTAGATGGTGCGGCGCCGCGCCGCGAACGTCTCGGGCGCGGTGATCGACCAGAACACCGGGTCTTCGTTGTACTCGCGCATCGGCATCACCCACATGTCGATGCCGTGCTTGCGCATCAGCGCGGGCAGGACGGTGTCGAGCCGCTTCCGCAGCCATTCCTGCTGCATCGCCGCCTGTTCGCGCAGCGTGCCGAAGGGGCGTTCGGGCGAGGACGCCTGGCGGGCGGCGGGCGCGGTTGACAGCAGCACCGCGACGATCGCGGCGCCTGGAAGCACACGAGCGAATGACAGCATCTGGACCTCCGAAGCTGGCCTGGGTCAGTGGGACGGATCGTAACATTCGTCCGCCAGGCCCTGGCAACGCGCCGCGGCGCCATCGATGCTGCAAAGCGGTCTCGTCACATCACGTGTTCACGGCATCCGGACCGCGGAGTCCGAGGACCGGCGACACCGAGGTCAGTCGCCGCGCCTGCAGCGCCGCGGCCGAAAGCGCGAGCAGCGTCATGCCGGCGACCGACGCGACGATGACCGTGCCGTTCATCGCCGACGTCTGAAAGAGCAGCCCGGAGATCAGCCGCTGGAGCGACCAGAACGCGGCGAGCCCGAGCGCGCTGCCGGCCAGCACCTGTATTGACGCATCGCGGATCACGCCGAGGCCGATGCGCCACGGCCGCGCGCCGAGCGCGATACGGAGGCTCGACTCCCACGTTTGCGCCGTCACCGACGCGGCCGTCATCGCGTAGATGCCGACGATGGCGAGCAGCACGCCGGCGGCGGCAAACAGCCCGACGAGCAGCGCGCGAAAGCGTTCGGCGCTGGCGCCTTCGAGCAGCACGGCGTCGAGCGGCGCGATGCGCGAGATCGGCTGATTGCGATCGACGTCCCAGATCGCCTGGCGCACGACCACCGCAAGTCTCGCCGGATCACCCTGTGTCCGGGCGACGAGGCTGATCCGTGCCGTCGCCGTGTTGTCCTGCAGGTAGGGCACATAGAGCATCGGCAGCGGCGGCGTCACCAGCCCGACATCCATGACGTCGGCGGCGACGCCGACGATCGTCATCCACACGACGGTGTTGCGGGCTCGACGGACGCGCTTGCCGACGGCGCTGCCATTGGGAAAGTACAGCTTCGCGAACGACGCGCTCACCATGCAGACCGGCTGGGTGCCGATCCGGTCGCGCACGTCAATGGCGCGCCCCTCGACGATCGGCACGCGCAGGGCGTCGAAGTAGCCGGGCGTGATGTGGCGGATCGCGGCGCGGTCGGCGTTCTCGAGCGTGACGTTCTCGACGAACATGAACGTGAGCATCCCCTGGTTGGGCAGGAACGTCGACTGCGTCGTGCCGGCCGCGACGACGCCGGGCACCTCACGGACGCGATCGAGCATGCGCTCGACGAACTGCGCGCGCGCCGGCACGTCCGGGTACAGCGCCGGCGGCAGCATCATCTGCATCGTCAGCACCCGATTCGCGGTGAAGCCGGGGGCGACCGACAGCACCGCGGTGAGACTCTTGACCAGCGCGCCGGACGTGCACAGCAGCGCGATCGCCAGCGCGATTTGCGCGCACACGAGCGTCGCCCGCACGCGTCGTTCTGCGCGCCCGGCGCTGACGCGGGTGGCCGCCAGTCGGAGCCCGTCGCCGCGCGCCGCGGCCCTGTGGATCCGGACGGCGGGCAGCAGCGTACACACGAGCGTCGTGCCGCCGATCGTCGCCGCGCAAATCGACAGCACGCGCCAGTCGAGACCGAGCGTCACCGCGACGGCGCCCCCGGAGTTGTAGAGATTCAGGAGAGACGGCAGCACGGCCGCGGCGATGCCGATGCCGATCGCGCCGCCGGCCGCGGCGAGCACACCCGTCTGCACCATCAGCATCCGGAGGATGCGCCCGATGCCGGCGCCCAGGAGCGAGCGCATCGCCAGCTCACCCTGACGGACGAGCAGATGGTTCAGCGTCAGGTTGGCGACGTTCGCGCAGGCGAGGAGAAGCAGCGCCAGCGCGGCGAGTCCCAGCATCCGCAGCGCTGGCGCGCGCGAGCCGAAGAGGCTGTCGCGGAGCCCTTCGACGATCGGCGTCGCCTGGCTGTGGCCGACGGGGAACTGGGTCGCGAGCGGCGCGCTCAGCGCGGCGAGCTCGGCCTGCGCCTGCGACAGCGTCGCGTCCGGTCGCAGACGTGCCACCGCCGACATCAGGCGATTGGCCTGCCGCGCCGGATCGATCACGGGATTGAGCGGCGTCCACGCCGTCGAGGCATCGAACACGAACTGGAAGTCGCGCGGCATGACGCCGATAACCGTGTGCGCGCGGCCGCCGAGCACGATCGACTGCCCGAGCACGTTCGGATCGCTGTTGAAGCGGCGTTGCCAGAGCGCCTGCGAGAGAATGACGACGGCGGCGTTCTGCCGCTCTTCGGCGTCGGTGAACAGGCGGCCGATCGCCGGTGCGGCGCCGAGCAGCGGCAGGAGTCCGCTCGTGATCGCGCTGGTGTCAATGACCTCGGGATCGCCGTGGCCGGTCAGGGCGACGGTGCGCAGCTCCGCGGCCTCGACGCCTTCGAGGCGCGTGCTCGCGCGCCACGTCACCAGCTCGATCTGCGACGGCGGCAGCACCTGGGCGGTGCCCGCGGCCGCGGCGACGTCGGTGCGGAGCGCGACGAGCCGATCCGGATCGCGGTAGGGCAGCGACCGCAGCAGCGTCGCGTCGATGATGCTGAACACCGCGGTCGCCGCGCCGATGCCGACCGCCAGCGTCAACGCGGCGGCGATGGTGTAGGGACGGAACCGCCGCAGCGTCCGCAGGGCCTGCCGGATGTCAGTCCACATCGGTCAGCCTCCGCCCGCAAATCTAGCAATGGCGTGGCCGTATAGCAATTGCTATATTTTCATACATCCCGTGACCGCGTCCGCCAGATGGCTGCTCCTCGTCCACCAGTTGCCGGCCCGGCCGCTCTATCTGCGCGCCCAGGTCCGCCGCCGTCTCGCGCAGGTCGGCGCGCTGCCGCTCAAGAACTCCGTCTATGTCCTGCCAGATCGACCGGAGTGCCTCGAGGACTTCCAGTGGATCGCGCAGGAAGCCGTGGCCGGCGGCGGCGAAGCCTCGGTCTGCCGCGCCGAGTTCATCGGCGACGCGGCCGCGAACGATCTTCGCGCGCGGTTCCTGGACGATGCGCGCTCGCGCTTCATGCCGATCAGGACGGCGCTCGAGACGCAGCTCGACGCTCTGCGCCGGCGTCGGACGTCGGGCGCCGACGCCAATCTCGCCCGCGTCCAGCGCCTCGCCGAGCAGGCGGCGCGGCTCGATTTCTTCAACTCGGAACTGGGTGCGGAGGTCCAGACGCTCATGGCCGCCATCAAGAAGCGGCTTCGTCCGTCGCCCGGCACCGCTCGTCGCGGCGCGACGAAGCGGACCGATCTCGAGGGCCGCGTCTGGGTGACGAGGCGCGATCCGCATATCGACAGGCTGGCCACCGCCTGGCTGGTCCGGCGCTTCGTCGATCCGGCGGCGCGATTCAGATTCGTCGACCCGGCCGGCGGTGCGGTACGGCAGGACGAGAAGTCGTTCGACATGATCGGCGCCGACTTCACCCACGAGGGCGATCGGTGCTCGTTCGAGACGATGTGCGCCCGGCTCGGATTGAACGACGCGGCGCTGCATCAGCTCGCGGAGATCGTGCACGACCTCGATCTCAAGGACGGGAAGTTTGGCCGCGCCGATGCCGCGGGCGTGCAGCGCCTCGTCGACGGCCTCTCGGCGGCGCATCCCGACTCGTCCGCGCGCGTGACGGCGGCGCTGCCGATCTTCGACGCGCTCTTCGCGTCCTTCGGCGGCAGGCTGCCTGCTGCCGGCGCGCGCTCCGGTCGTCGCGCTCGGGCCCGCGCCCGGCGATGAGTGACATGCCGCTCCGATCACGGTGATGTTCTGACGGCCGTTTGTCGCCGTGCCGCGGTGATCGACCGACACCGGATCTTAGAGGGCGTTTCAACAGTCCCGACTGGTGGTCGGCGCCGTCGGGTCCCACGGGTGCCGGCGGGTGCCCCGGAACGAACTGACGCGCGTCACCTCGGATTCGATCGAGGCGTACGGGTCGGCAGCAAACGAGTCCGGGACGACCAGCGCCAACCCTTCGTGGCAGCGCCGATCTCGTTCAGCGAAGCCGCAGCCCGGGTGCCGGCGTTGGCGGAATCGCCCTAAAGCCGGCATCGACGCCGCGAATGCCGGCGGTGGGGGTCGGTGGCGGACCAACCAGGTCGAACATGTAAAGGATGTTGGGTTCTTCGTAGATCGCGAGCGGCGGATCAAGCAGCCGCTCGACGGTCACGGTGCCCGCAAACCGCTTCCGGACGTCGTCGACTTCCCATGGTTCTGCGATCAGGTACGGATGCGCGCCGCGCTCGGCGAGCCACGCGACCGCGCGATCCAGCCATTCCGGATCGAGCCAGTCGAAGCGCAGCGTCATCCGCTCGCCGTAATACCGAATCGATCCGCTGTGCTGCATCGAGAAGATGACGCTGTTTTCAGGCGTAAGGCGTTTGACCATCTGCGCGATGGCGATATACCGCCGCTCGCCGGACC
>DASTCC010000137.1:0-28928 GCA_035711465.1 Vicinamibacterales bacterium | reverse complement strand
ACTCGATGCCGATCTCGAGGAAGTGCGCGAGTCCGCGTCGACAGAAGCGCGCGAGGTCGACCGTCCCGCGCCTCCCGCAGACGATGACGTCGCGGATGTCGCTGACGATTCGCTTGCCGATCTTCGGCCGATTCGTCTGGTTCCGCCGACCATCGAGCCGACCGTCGTCGCGCCCGTGGCGCGCTCGCCGATCGCGCCAGCCGCGAGTCCGTCGACAGCCGTGCCCGCCGCCCCGGCTGCGCATGTCCCGCCGCCGCCGGGCCCGTCGCCGGCGCGAGGCAGCCGTCCGTCGCCGCTGATGTCGCGCCGGATTCCATCGTCGCCTCCGTCGACGGCCGAGCTGCCGCTCTTCGTCCGCGGTCTTCCCGTGTCCGGCGACGACGACCGCAGCGATGCGCCGATGGTCGCGGTGCCGTCGCAGCCGCGGGCGCCGCTGGCCGTGCAGCTGCGGGCGCCGGAGGCGCCGCGCTCGACGTCGCCGCACCGTCCCGGTCGGTTCGACGAGGATCTGCTCGAGGATCTTCGGCGCATCGAGAAGATCGAGCGCAGCGAAGCCGCGTCGCGGGCCCGCGCGATCGGCGGCGCCAGCCCGACCGATGCGGCCGGCGTGCTCGCGCGCATCCAGTCGGCGCTGGTCGATGCGGCGCTGCTTGCGGTCATCGCCGCCACGATCGTGTGGTTGACGGTGAAGTTCAGCGGACTGACGGTGAACCAGGTGCGGCTGGTGCCGATGCTGCCGCTCGCCGGCTTCCTGCTGCTCGTCACGTTCGGCTATCTGTTTCTCTTCACGGCGGCGGGCGGACAGACGGTCGGCAAGATGCTCATCGGCCTGCGAGTCGTGCCCGACGACGCGCCGGGCACCCGGGCGAACGTACAGCAGGCGGTGCTGCGATCGCTCGTCGCGCTGCCCTCGGCGTTGGCCGCCGGCCTCGGGTTCGTCCCCGCTCTGTTCGGCGGGCGGGCGCTGCACGATCGAGCGTCGGGCACTCGCGTCGTCGGCGCATGACGCGCCTGGCCGTCGTGATCGCGACGGCCGGAGGCGCCGGCCTGGCGCCAGCTGCGCCCGGCACGGCGGGCTCGGCCGTCGGCGTCCTCATCTACCTGCTCACGGCCGATTGGCCAATCCTCTGGCAAGGCGCTCTGCTCATCGCGATTACCGTCGCCGGCGTCTGGGCGTCGAATGTCGCGGAGCGCCACTTTCAGCGCGAGGACCCCGGGGCGGTAGTCATCGACGAAGTGGCCGGCCAGCTCTTGACCTGTCTTGCCACGGCTGTGACGTGGCGCGGCGCGCTTGTGGCGTTCGTGCTGTTTCGCTTGTTCGACATCATCAAGCCCTGGCCGACGCGGCGATTCGAGTCGCTGCCGGGCGGTCTCGGCATCATGGCGGACGATCTGATGGCAGGCGTGTACGGCAACCTCGCGCTTCGGGCTACGCTGGTGCTGATACCAGCCGTCGCCTGATGTCTGCACCGACCGCCGAGATCATCGCCGTGGGCAGCGAGCTGCTCACGCCGCACCGCCTCGACACCAACTCGCTGTTTCTGACTTCGCGCCTCAACGACGCCGGCGTCCGCGTGATCGGCAAGTGCGTGGTCGGCGACGACGTGCGCGCGCTCGAGGATCGGATGCGCGCCGCGCTCGCCCGCGTCGACATTCTGATTGTGACCGGTGGACTCGGGCCGACGGCTGACGACATCACTCGCGACGCGGTGGCCTCGGTCCTCGGCCGCTCGCTGTTCGAGAACGCCGAGACGCTCGCCGCGATTCGGGAACGATTCGCCCGCCGCCGGGTGCCGATGCCCGAGATCAACCGGCGTCAGGCGATGGTGCCCGAGAGCGCGATCGTGCTGCCGAACCCGAACGGCACGGCGCCCGGACTGATGATCGAGGACGGAGGCCGTCTCGTCGTGCTCCTGCCGGGACCGCCGGGTGAGTTGCAGCCGATGTTCGAGGCGTGCGTGTTCCCACGGCTGCGCGCACGGGCGCCGTCCGCCGTGCTGCGGCGCCGGGTGATACGCATCGCAGGACGGGCCGAATCCGAAGTCGATCAGGTCGCCGAGCCGATCTACTCGGCGCTGTCGGTGAGCCGTGTCGACGTCGAGACCACGATTCTCGCGGCGGCCGGTCAGATCGAGTTGCACCTCACTGGCAGCGGCGGCGATGCGGACGAGATCGATCGCGTGCTGCAGGCGGGCGTCGATCGCCTGTCGTCCGCGCTCGCGCCCGCCGTCGTCAGCGTCGACGGCCGACGCATCGAGGAGGTCGTCGGTGCTGCGCTGGTCGCGCGCGGTTGGAAGCTCGCCGCGGCCGAATCGTGCACCGGAGGACTTCTGCTCGAGTGCCTGACGGAGATTCCCGGAAGTTCCGCCTGGGTGGCCGGCGGCGTCGTCGCGTATGCGAACGAGGTCAAGACCGGCGTACTCGGCGTGCCCGCAGGGATGATCGACGCGCACGGCGCGGTCAGCGAACCGGTGGCGACGGCGATGGTCGATGGCGTGCGCACGAAGCTCGGCGCCGAGGTCGGCGTCGCGATCACCGGCATCGCCGGTCCGAGCGGCGGGACAGCCGAGAAGCCGGTCGGGACCGTCGTGATCGCCGTACGCACCCCGGATCGTCACGTCGTCAAGGCGTTTGCGTTTGCGGGCGATCGACGGACGATCCGCATCCGATCGGTGGCGACGGCGCTCGATCTGGTCAGGCGTCTGACGGGCTGACGGACCGAACCACGTAGAATTGAGACCGATGAGTGCGGCGCACGAAGCGGCGGTGCTCGGCGCCGGCAGCTGGGGCACGGCGATAGCGATTCACCTCGGCGAGGGCGGCCACTCGGTGGCGCTCTGGGGCCGGGACGCGCGGTTGATCGAGGACATGCGGGCGCGGCGCAGCAACGCGACGTATCTGCCCGACGTCCGGATGCCCGACGCGACGCGGCCGACCGCGGATCTCGGCGAGGCGGTGCGTGGCGCGCGCTACGTGATCGTGGCGATTCCGTCGCACGGCCTGCGCGCGACGGTCCGCGCGGCGGCGCCGCATCTCGGCGCGGACACGATTCTCGTCAGCGCGACCAAGGGCATCGAAGCGGGATCGCTGCAGCGCATGTCCGAGGTGATCGCCGAGGAGACCGGCAACGCGCACCCGGTGGTCGTGCTGTCGGGCCCCAGCTTCGCCGCGGAGGTCGCGCGCGAACGGCCGACGGCGCTCGTCGCGGCCTCTGCCCACGAAGCCGCGGTCAAATCGGTGCAGGCCGAGTTCCGCGGACCGGCCTTCCGCCTGTACGGATCGGACGATGTCGTCGGCGTCGAGACCGGCGGCGCGCTGAAGAACATCATCGCGATCGCGGCTGGCGTCGTCGAGTCGATGGACCTCGGGCACAACGCGCTGGCGGCGCTGATCACGCGCGGTCTCGCGGAGATCTCGCGGCTCGCCTTCGCGATGGGCGGACGCCGGGAGACGTTGTCAGGGTTGAGCGGGCTCGGCGATCTCGTGCTGACCTGCACGGGGTCGCTCAGCCGGAATCGTCACGTGGGTCAGGAGCTCGGCCGCGGCCGGCCGATCGCGGAGATCGTCGCCGGCATGCGCATGGTGGCCGAGGGCGTCAACACCACCGAGGCCGCGCTCGCGCTCGGGGCGCGTCATGGCGTCGAGCTGCCGATTGCGGCGCAGATGAGCGATGTGCTCGCCGGACGGCGGACGCCGAAGGACGCTGTGGCGGAGCTGATGCTGCGGCCGCAGCGCGGCGAGCTGGATCGAGGGTAGTCGAACATGTCGTCGTTCTTCACGCGTCTGAAGGCGGGTCTGGCGCGCACCGCGCAGCAGATCCGCGAGCGTCTGGGTGAGCCGGGCGCGCCAGACTCCGACGATCAGAGCGGGGAAGCAAAGACCGGCGGCGCCGGATCCACGCCCGCGGCCAAAACGGGCGAGGCAGGTTTTGGCGCGGTCAAGGCGAAGCGCGCCGTCGCGGTCGAGACCTTCGACGCCGTCGAGGACGCGTTGCTCGGCGCCGACGTCGGCCTCGCGGCGACCGAGCGCATCGTCGAAGCCGTCAAACAGGAACGGCAGGGCACGATCCGCGAACGCGTCGCGCGCGTGATCACGAGAGTCCTGACCGACGTGCCGCAGGCGCCGGCGATCGGCGTTCGTCCGCACGTCGTCCTGGTGGTCGGCGTCAACGGCACCGGCAAGACGACCTCCATCGGCAAGCTGGCGCGGTACTACCAAGCGGAGGGGCGATCGGTCCTGGTCTGCGCGGCCGATACCTTTCGTGCCGCGGCCGTCGAGCAGCTGTCGGTGTGGGCCGAGCGCGTCGGCGTGGACGTGATTCGGGCCCAGCCGGGCGCCGATCCGGCGGCGGTGACGTTCGACGCCGTCTCCGCGGCGCGTGCGCGCGGGCGGGACATCGTCCTCGTCGACACGGCCGGCCGGCTTCATACGCGCACGAACCTCATGGCCGAGCTGGACAAGATCCGGCGCGTGGTCGGCCGTGAGGTGCCCGGCGCGCCGCACGAGGTGCTGCTCGTGCTCGACGCGACGGTCGGCCAGAACGGGCTGGTGCAGGCGCGTGAGTTCATGGCTGCGAGCGGCGCCAACGGCATCGTGCTGACGAAGCTGGACGGCACGGCGAAGGGCGGCGTCGCGATTGCTATCGCGCACGAGTTGAAGCTGCCGATCCGTTTCGTCGGCGTCGGCGAAGGCGTCGACGACCTGCTGCCGTTCGACGCGGAGGCCTACGTGGACGCGATCTTCAGCGAGAAGTGGTGAGCGTGACCGACGACCAGCTGATGGCGCGAGCCCTGCTCGTCGCCGAGCGCGGCCGCGGCACCACGTCGCCCAATCCGATCGTCGGCGCCGTCGTGCTCGACTCGAGCGGCGTCATCGTCGGACAGGGCGCGCATCGCGTCGCCGGCGGACCGCACGCCGAGGTCATCGCGCTCGATGAAGCGAGCGGCCGCGCGCGCGGCGGCACGCTCTATTGCACGCTCGAGCCCTGCTGTCACGTCGGCCGCACCGGCCCGTGCGTCGACCGCATCTTGAGCGAGGGCGTCTCGCGCGTCGTCTTCGCGGTACCGGATCCCAACCCGCTCGTCGCCGGCGGCGGCGCGAAGTTCCTGCGCGCGCGCGGCATCGACGTCGTCGAAGGCATCCGCCGCGACGAAGCGGTGGCGCAGAACGCGGCGTTCTTCACGTGGATGACGGCGCGCCGGCCCTACGTGACGCTGAAAGCGGCGATTTCGGCGGACGGGCTCATGGGCCGGGAAGGCCAGCGCGTGCAGCTCACCGGCGCCGCGGCCGATCGCTTCTTCCACCGACAGCGCGCCGAGGTGGACGCCATCGCCGTCGGCTCGGGCACCGTGCTGGCCGACGATCCCCTGCTCACCGCGCGCGGCGCCTACCGCAGCCGGCCGCTGCTGCGGGTCCTGTTCGACTGGCGGCTGCGGATCCCGCCGACGGCCCGGGTCTTCTCGACGCTCGCCGAGGGGCCGGTCATAATGGTCGTGTCGGCGGCGGCGACGGACAACAAATCCGGCGAACTGCACGCGCTCGAGCGGCTCGGGATCACCGTCGAGCGCCGGAAGGATCGGGAGCTCGCGCCGGTCCTTCGCTGGCTCGGCCAGCGTGACGTGACGACGCTCGTCGTCGAAGGCGGGCCCCGCCTGCACCAGGGTTTCTGCGAGGCGGGACTGGTCGACCGCGTGCAGTGGATCGTGACGCCCGGGAAGCTGGAGCGCGGCGTGCCGATGGCCGCGGGTCTCGATCACGGCGGCTTGTGGCAGCGCGGCACGCCCGCAAAGGTTCTCGGTCCCGATCGCCTCGTGGAGTGGCATGTTCACCGGACTGATTGAAGACGTCGGCCGTGTCGCGCGCGTCGAGCCGGGAGCGAACGCGCGACGCCTGCGCATCGAGACGGGGCTCGGCGCCGAGTCGCGGCCTGGCGACAGCATCGCCGTGAACGGCGTCTGCCTCACCGCCATCGCCACGGACGCCGAAGGCTTCGACGTCGACGTCGCGCCGGAAACACTGCGGGTCACGACGCTCGGCACGTTCGACGTCGGCCGCGCCGTCAATCTCGAGCGTCCGGTGCGCGCCGATGCCAGGCTCGGCGGTCACTTCGTGCTCGGCCACGTCGACGGCGTCGGGCGGATCGCGTCGCGGCGCGACGACGGCGCGTGCGCGTGGCTCGAGGTCGCGATTCCCGCGTCGCTGGCGCCGCTCGTGATCTCGAAAGGCTCGATCGCGATCGACGGCATCAGTCTGACCGTCGCCGCGCTCGGCGCAAACCTCGTCTCCGTTCAGCTCGTGCCTTTCACGCTCGCGCATACGACGCTCGGCGGCGCGCAGGCGGGAGACGCGGTCAACCTCGAAGGCGACGTCCTCGGCAAGTACGTCGCGCGCCTGCTCGCCGCGCAGGCCGATCTCCATGCCATCGCCGGGAGCCGCCCGTGACCGCGCGCAAGTCCATCACGCTCGCCAAAGGCAACACGCGCAAGCCGGTCTTCGCGCCCATCGACGCGGCGGTCGACGCCATTCGCGACGGCAAGATGATCATCGTCGTCGACGACGAAGATCGCGAGAACGAGGGCGACCTGACGATCGCCGCCGAGAAGGTCACGGCCGACGTGATCAACTTCATGGCGCGGTTCGGCCGCGGGCTCATCTGCATGCCGATGACCGGCGGCCGCCTGGACGAGCTCGACATTCCGCTGATGGTCGCCGACAACAGCGCCCGCTTCGGCACCGCCTTCTGCATTCCCATCGAAGCGAAGGGCCGGACGACGACCGGCATCTCCGCGAGCGATCGCGCCGCGACCGTGCTCGCGGCGGTCGATCCGGCGACGCGACCGTCGGATCTCGCGCGTCCCGGCCACATGTTCCCGCTGCGCGCGCGCGACGGCGGCGTGCTCGTCCGCGCCGGACAGACCGAAGCCGCCGTCGATCTCGCCCGCATGGCCGGCCTTCAGCCTGCCGGCGTCATCTGCGAGATCATGAACCCCGACGGGACGATGTCACGCGTGCCCGAGCTCTCGAAGTTCGCGAAGCGGCACGGCCTGCTGATGATCACGATCGCCGATCTGATCCGCTACCGGATGCGGACCGAAGCGCTCGTGCGTCCGGTCGCCAGGGCGGCGCTGCCGACGAAGTACGGCGAGTTCACCATTCATGCCTACGAGAGCCTGCTCGACGGCGTCGCGCACGTCGCGCTCGTGCGCGGCGAGATCGGCGACGGCGAGGGTCTCGTCGTCCGCGTCCACTCCAAGTGCCTCACCGGCGACGTCTTCCATTCGATGCGTTGCGACTGCGGCACGCAGCTCGATACCGCGATGCACCGGATCGCCCAGGAAGGCCGCGGCGTGCTGCTCTACCTCCATCAGGAGGGGCGCGGCATCGGACTCGCCAACAAGATCCGCGCGTACGAGCTCCAGGACCAGGGGCTCGACACCGTCGAGGCCAACGAGCGCCTCGGCTTCAAGGCCGACCAGCGCGACTACGGCATCGGCGCGCAGATCCTCCGCCACCTCGGCGTCCGGACGATGCGGCTGCTGACCAACAACCCGCGAAAGTTCGTCGGCCTCGAGGGTTACGGGCTCTCGGTGGTCGAATCGCTGCCGTTGGAAATCGTTCCGGAAACAGACTTTACCCGCCGCTACCTCAAGACCAAGAAAGACAAGCTCGGGCACAGGTTGGAGTCGGTGTAGCTGCAGCCTGCTGGCTGCTGGCTGTTGGCTGCTGGCTGCTGGCTGCTGGCTGCTGGCTGCGGGCTGCGGGCTGCGGGAAGCTGGCGGCAGGCTGCGGGGGCTGCGGGCTGCAGGTAAGACACGATACTTCCAGCCGGGGGCCCGCCGCCGGCAGCCCGCAGCCTGTCTTGTTTTCTTCCAGCAACCTGTCCTACCATAACTGTTTGCGCTAGAGCCGGTTAGTGGCAGAGGGCCACCGGCGTCGGGCGGGTTTCGCCAGTCATGTTCGAATCTCTCAGCACCCGCCTCCAGGAGGTCTTCCGCTCGCTTCGTGGCGAGGCACGGCTGACCGAGGCGACGGTAGACGTCGCGCTTCGTGAAATCCGTCTGGCCCTGCTCGAGGCCGACGTCAACTTTCGCGTCGTCAAGGCGTTCATCGAGCGCGTGCGGGTCAAGGCGGTCGGCGACGAGGTCCTGAAGAGCCTGACGCCGGACCAGCACGTCGTCCGCATCGTGCGCGACGAGATGCTGGCGCTCTTCGGCGACACGACCGGCGGTCTGACGCAGACGGCGAAGAAGCCGCGCGTCGTGCTGATGCTCGGGCTCCAGGGCGCGGGCAAGACGACGACGTCGGCGAAGCTGGCGCGGTGGCTGACGAGGCAGGGCAAACACGCGATGCTCGTCTCGACCGACGTCAAGCGTCCGGCCGCGATCGAGCAGCTGGCGGTGCTCGGCCGGCAGCTCGACGTGCGCGTGCACTCGCCGGAAGGCGAGATGGATCCGGTGGCGCGCGCGAGCGGCGCCCTCGCGGCGACGAAGAACCTCGGGTTCGACACGCTGATCGTCGACACCGCCGGCCGGTTGCACATCGACGACGAGCTGATGGTCGAGCTCGACGCGATCAAGCGCGCCGTCGAGCCGACCGACCGGCTCTACGTCGCCGACGCGATGACCGGGCAGGACGCGGTCAAGAGCGCGGGCGAGTTCAACCATCGCGTCGGGATCACCGGCGTGGTGCTGACGAAGACGGACGGCGACGCGCGCGGCGGCGCGGCGCTCTCGGTGGTCGGCGTCGTCGGCGTGCCGATCGCGTTCGTCGGCGTCGGCGAGCGGCCGACCGACCTGGAGCCGTTTCACGCCGACCGGCTGGTGTCGCGCCTGCTCGGCATGGGCGACGTGCTCTCGCTCATCGAGCGCGCCGAGGAAGCGATCGACGTCGAGGACCGCGAGCGGTTCGCGGAGAAGACGCGGCTCGACGACTTCACGCTCGAGGACTTCCGCGATCAGCTGCGGACGTTGAAGAAGATGGGGCCGCTCGAGCAGGTGCTCGGCATGCTGCCGGGGTTCGGCCAGATCAAGCAGCTCAAGGAGCAGCGCGAGCAGATCGACGACAATCAGCTGGCGCGGGTCGAGGCCATCATCTGCTCGATGACGCCCAAGGAACGGCGGAATCACACGCTGATCAACGGCAGTCGCCGCAAGCGCATCGCGCGCGGCAGCGGCACCAGCGTCGAGGAGATCAACCGCCTGCTCAAGCAGTTCGCCGAGATGCGGAAGATGCTCAAGACGATCGCCGGCGCGACCGGCGGCGGCAAGAAGGGCAAGCGGCGGCTGATGAGCATGATGCGGGGGATGAGATAGGCAGGGTGCTGGGTGCTGGGTGCTGGGTGCTGGGTGCGAAGAACCCCGCACACAGCACCCAGCACATAGCACCCAGCACGACAAGCGTCAGTTAGTTTCTGGGAGGCCGAGATGTTGGTAATTCGTATGCGGCGGGCGGGCGGCAAGAACCGGCCCTTCTTCCGCGTGGTAGTGACCGAGGGCACGTCGGCGAGAGACGGACGGTTCGTGGAGGTGCTCGGGCACTACGACCCGACGACCAAGCCCGAGACGCTCAAGCTCGATCGCGAGCGGCTCGCGCACTGGATCAAGACGGGCGCGCGGCCGTCGGATACGGTCCGGACGCTGGTCGATCGCATGCCGGCCGAAGCGCCGGCCGAGCAGGCCGCGCAGTGAGCCGAGCGCGCGACGTCGTCGAGGTCGTCGCCCGCGCGCTCGCGGGCAGTCCCGACGACGTGCAGGTCACGGAACTCGACCGCCGCGGTCAGACCGTCATCGAGCTGACCATGGCGCCCGGCGAGCTCGGCCGCGTGATCGGCCGGCAAGGACGCACCGCCTCGGCGGTGCGCACCCTGGCGGCCGCGGCCGGCGAAATGGACGGCCGGCGCGTTGTCGTCGACTTCCGCGACGACTAGCCGATCGATGGGCGACGCGGCCTGGTCGGCGAAGGTCACGGTCGGCCGCGTGATTCGGCCGCACGGCAACAAGGGGCAGGTCGTGGTCGCGCCCGAGACCGATTTCGGCGAGGAGCGCTTCAGGATCGGCAGCGTGCTCGACGTGCTCCAGGATGGCCGCGACCGTCAGCTCGTCGTCAACGCGAGCCGGCTGCACGACGGCCGCTGGGTGGTCGGTTTCGACGGCGTGGCGTCGATTGACGACGCCGAGACGCTGCGCGGACTGGAGCTGAAGATCGCGGCGGCCGCGGTGACGCCGCTCGAGCCGGGTCGCTATTACCTGTACGACCTCGAGGGCTGCACGGTGGAGACGGTCGACGGCGAGCGCGTCGGCGTCGTCGAGCGGGTCGACACCGGATCGGGACCGGCGATGCTCGTCGTGGCCGGGCGGGGTGGGGAAGTGCTGGTGCCGTTCGTCGACGCGATTTGCGCGTCGATCGACGTGCCCGGGCAGCGGATCGTGATCAGGCCGATCGAAGGGCTGATCGATCTGAACCGGTGAGAGGCCGCGGCGATGCGGATCGATCTGGTCACGATCTTTCCCGGGATGGTCGAGGCGGCGCTGGCCGAGGGCGTGGTGGCGCGGGCGCGCGAGCGCGGCGACGTCGAGATTCGCGTCACGGATCTGCGCGACTACACCAGCGATCGGCACCGCTCGGTGGACGACGTGCCGTACGGCGGCGGCCCAGGGATGGTGATGAAGCCCGAGCCGATGTTCGCGGCGGTGGAGGCGATTGCCGCGAACGCGGGCCCGCCGTCGGCGGTCGTGCTGATGTCGCCGCAGGGGGCGCGGCTCACACACGCGGTGGCGGAGCGATTGAGCCGGCTCGAGCGCGTGATCGTGTTGTGCGGCCGCTACGAAGGGGTCGACGAGCGCGTCGTCGAAGGGCTCGTGACCGAGGAGATCTCGATCGGCGATTACGTGCTGACCGGCGGCGAGCTGCCGGCGCTCGTGCTGGTCGACGCGGTGATCAGGCTCGTGCCGGGCGTCGTCGGCGACGCCGCGTCGGTGGCCGCCGATTCGTTCGCGGCCGGGCTGCTCGATCACCCGCACTACACGCGGCCGGCCGAGTTTCGCGGCCGCAGGGTGCCCGAGGTGCTGCTCTCGGGCAACCACGCCGAGATCGCCCGGTGGCGACGGCGGCAGAGTTTGACGCGCACGCTCGAGCGGCGGCCCGATCTGATCGACGCGATCGACCGGGACGCCGAGACGCGGCGCGAAGTGGAGCAAGTCAGACAGGATCGGGCCGCGGGTCCGGTCAGGACCTCAAAGGAGTGACGTGATGAAGGCGATTGAGACGGTCGAACGGCCCCACCTGCTCGACCGGCCGGCGATGCGGTCCGGCGACACCGTGCGCGTGCACGTGAAGGTGCGCGAAGGCGACAAGGAGCGCATCCAGGTGTTCGAGGGCACGGTGATCGGGCAGCACCGCGGCGGCGCCCGGGCGACGTTCACGGTCCGCAAGATCTCGTTCGGGCAGGGCGTCGAGCGCATCTTCCCGCTGCACTCGCCGATCATCGACCGCATCGAGGTCGTGCGCAGCGCCAAGGTGCGCCGCGCCAAGCTCTATTTCCTGCGCGACCTGCGCGGCAAGGCCGCGCGGATGAAGGAACAGAAGCGCGTCGACTGATCCGGAGCCCGGCGATGTTCGTCCGCGCCTCGCGCACCATCGAGAACGCGGTCCGGCGATTCGGGTTCGATCGCGTCGCCGGCGTCGACGAGGTCGGACGCGGCTGTCTCGCCGGCCCGGTGGTGGCGTGCGCGGCGGTGCTCGCGCCCCATCGCCACGTCGCCGGCGTCGCCGACTCGAAGATGCTGACCGCCGCCGAGCGCGATCGGCTGTTCGACGAGATCGCCGCGGCCGCCGACGCCTTCGCGATCGCGGTGATCGACGCGCCGGAGATCGATCGCCTGAACATCCATCGCGCCTCGCTCGAAGCGATGCGCCGCGCGGTGATGGCGCTGGCGCCGCTGCCGTGCTTCGTTCTCGTCGACGGGTTTCCGATTCCGCAGCTGCCGATGGCGCAGCGCGCCGTCGTCGGCGGCGATCGCAAGTCGAGCGCGATCGCGGCGGCGTCGATCCTCGCCAAGGTCACACGCGATCGGCTGATGCTGGAGCTGCACGCCTCCGATCCCCGCTACGGCTTCGATCGCCACAAGGGCTACGCGACCCGCGATCATCTCGACGCCGTCGGCAGGTTCGGCTACTCGCCGGTGCACCGCCGCACGTTCAGGCCGCCGTCGCTGTTTGATACGATTCACGACTGACAGGGAACGGAGTCCGTATCCATTTCGTCACTCGACTTCTCGTCGCCGCCTACCTCGTCGAGGCTGGACTCCTGCTGGTGATCGCTCCGTGGACGGCGCTCTGGGAGCGCAACATCTTCGCGATCTGGCTGCCGTGGCTCGGCAACGCGATGAGCAGCCGCCACGTGCAGGGCGCGGTCACCGGCGTCGGCCTGATCACCGTGCTCGCCGGCCTGCGCGATCTGACCGGCGCGTTCTTCTCCCGTTCCACCGCGGCGCCCTCGCCGCCCGACAACCCGACGCCCGCTCCGTGATCCGCTGGCGCCCGGCGGGAGTCTGCCTGGTGACCGATCGTCGTCAGATCGATCCCGACGCGCGCACGCGCCGCGACGAGCTGCGCGCGCTCGAGGCGCTGATCGACGCGGCGTGCGACGCCGGCGTCGACGCGATTCAGATCCGCGAACGCGATCTCGATCGAGAGTCGCTCCGCGATGTCGTGCGGCGGGCGATCGCGCGCGCAGGCGCCGGGGGGCCGCGGATACTCGTCAACCACGACGTCGAGGTGGCGCGCGACACCGGCGCCGGGCTGCACCTGCGGAGCGACGATCCGCCGGCCGCGGCCGCCCGCGACGCGATCGGCGCGGCGACGATCGTCGGTCGATCGATCCACCAGCCGGGCGAGGCCGGCACCGAGGCCGCGCTCGATTACGTGTTGTTCGGCCCGGTCTTTCCCACGGAGTCAAAACCGGGCGCACCGGGCGCGGGTCTGGCGGCGCTCGCCGAGGCTGTGAACAAGTCGCGCACGCCGGTGCTGGCCATCGGCGGGATCACACCCGCGGGCACGGCCTCGTGCATCCTCGCCGGGGCGGCCGGCGTGGCAGCGATCGGCGCGTTCCTGCCGCGCGCCACGGGCGGAAATCCTGCCGGGCTTGCCGGTGTCGTCCGCGAGTTTGCGACGGCGCTCGCCCCGACCCGGCGCGGCGCAGTAGAGTAGCGCTGCACCCCATGGAACACGTCGGCTCACGGCTCAGAAAAGCGAGAGAAGCCAAGGGCCTCTCGCTGCACGAGGTCGCCGCGGTCACGAAGATTTCGATTGCCGCGCTCGAAGCCCTCGAGAAGGACGACTACACGCGGCTGCCCGGCGGCATCTTCGGCCGGTCGTTCGTCAAGGCGTACGCCGCGCAGGTCGGCATCGATCCCGAGCAGGCCGTCGCGGCCTTCGCGGCCGATCTGGCGAGAGCCGAGGGAGAAGCGGCGAAGCGCAAGGAAGTGCCCGAGGTGACTGCCGACGATCGCGCGTTTCTCGAGAGGCAGCGACGCGCGATCCGGCTCGTCCAGCAGCTCGGCCTCGCCGCCGGCGTGCTTATCGTCGCCGGCCTGGCGTTCTGGGGATGGACGAGATGGGGCCGCCAGCCGCCCGACGCGCTGCCCGTGCCCGAGGCCGCGGTCGTCAGGGCGCAGCCGCCGCCACCGTCGGCCGATCCGCCTGCCGTGCAGGCCGCGCCCGCGGCGCCGGAAAAACTCGCGATCCAGTTCGAGTTCTCGGCCGATTGCTGGGTGCGCATCGCCGCGGACGGACAGGTCGTGCTCGAGCGCATCATCAAGGCAGGCGAGAAACAGGCGTTCACGGCCGATCACGAAGTGGCGCTGAACGTCGGCAACGCGGGCGCGTTCACCTGGACGCTGAACGGCAAGCCGGCGCGATCGCTCGGACCGAGCGGCACGACGCGGGTGGTGCGGATCACCCGCGAGAACGTCGATTCTTTCCTGCAGCGCTAGCGGCGTTCGGCCGCCGGGGGCCGCCCCCGCCGCCCGACCATTCCGATCGCATTTGCGACAGCCCGTCCATGTAGACGGCGGCCTTCGCCCGCTCGTCGTCGTCCTTCATCGCCTTCAGGAGATCGATCGCCCGTTTCAGATCACGGTGGATCGATCCGCGGGTGGCGGCGAAGTAGAGGCGGCGGATTTCCTCGAGCGGCGTCACGGCGGCTTCACTCAGCTGCGGGTGACGATGAGCCCCTGCGGCTCGAAGGTGAAGTGGAGCAGTCGCGCGCCCGCCGATTCGAGCGCGGCGGCGACGCGATCCTTGCGCTCGGGTGGCGTCAGGCAGAACAGACAGCCGCCGCCGCCGGCGCCGCAGACCTTGCCGGCATCGGCGCCGGCGAGCCGCGCCTGATCGAGCATCGCGTCGATCGCCGGCGTCGACACACCCGGCGCCAGCCGGCGCCGATGCTGCCACTCGGCGTTGATGTGGCCGGCCGCCGCTTTCCAGTCCTGCTCGGCGAGCGCGTCGCGCAGGCCGACCGCGGCGTCGCGGATGCCGTCGAACGCCGCGGCGACGGCCTGATCGCCCTGGATGCGGCGCTGCATCACGTCCCAGTTGTTGATGCCCGACTGTCGCGACGCGCCGGTGTAGGCGAGCACGACGCGGCGGCTGAAGTCTTCGAGATCGACGCCGAGCGCGACGCGGCGCACGCCGGTGACGCCAAGCTCGACCGCCGAGACGCCGCCGTAGAGCGCCGGCCGATAGTCCTGCACGCCGGTCGGCACGTGAATCACCTGCGCCTCGACGTTCATGGCGATCGTCAACAGCTCGTCGTCGCCGAGCGTCCGGCCGGTCCAGGCGGCGAGCGCGGCCGAGAGCGCGATGTTCAGCGCCGACGATCCGGCGATGCCGGCGCCGACCGGCGATCCCGATCGCGTCCGCACCTCGACCCCGCGCGCGTGAAAATGTTTGACCAGCCGCGCCACCAGCGGCAGTCGATCGACGCCGAGCGCGTCGGGATCAGGCGCCTCGACCTCCTCGCCGGTGTCTTCCGAGATCAGCACGACGCGGTAGTCGCGGCGCGACGTCAGCCGGCACTCGGCGCGCAGGCTGAGCGCGGCGTTGATGGTCTGTGCACGTTCGTGAAAAAGATACAGGGGCCAGATGTCGTAGGTGCCGCCGGCGAGATCGATCCGCGTCGGCGCCGAGGAGTCGATGCGCACGCGCGCATTATAATGGCCGTTCCATGTCGCTTCGTGAGCTGCGACGACACGCCGGCCGCCTGGCGATCGTCGGCTTCAGCGGTCACTCCGCGCCGGCGGAGCTCGAGGAACTCATCGAGGCGTTCGACCTCGGCGGCGTCATCTATTTCGCGCGCAACGTCGTCGAGCCGCGTCAGGTCGCGGAGCTGTCGCGCGAGATCGCCGCGCTGGCGCGCGACTGGCCGCTCTGGATCAGCGTCGATCAGGAGGGCGGACGCGTCGCCCGGCTCAAGACGCCGTTCACCGAATGGCCGCCGCTCAACACGCTCGGCCGCGCCGGCGACGAGAAGCTCGCCGCGCGCTTCGCCGACGCGCTGGCCGCCGAGCTCCGCGCCGTCGGCATCAACCTCGACTACGCGCCCGTGCTCGACGTCCACACCAATCCCGCCAATCCGGTGATCGGCGATCGCGCGCTCGCCGAGAAAGCCGACGACGTCGCCCGCCTGGGAGCCGTCATCCTCGAACGCCTGCAGAGCGGCGGCGTGGTCGCCTGCGGCAAGCATTTCCCCGGACACGGCGACACCAGCCAGGACTCGCACGACTCGCTGCCGATCGTCGAGCACGATCGACGCCGGCTCGACGCCGTCGAGCTCGTGCCTTTCCGCCGCGCCATCGCCGCCGGCGTCGGCACGCTGATGACCGCGCACGTGCTCGCCGTGGCGATCGACGAGCGGCGTCCGGCGTCGCTGTCGCCGCGCATCGTCGACGACCTCCTCAAGCGCGAGCTCGGCTTCGACGGCGTCGTCTTCACCGACGACATGGGCATGAAGGCGATCAGCGCGACGATGCCGCTGCCCGAGGCGACCGTCGCCGCGCTGACCGCCGGTTGTGACGCCGTACTGTTGTGCAATTCGACGACCGCCGAGCAGGTCGCGGCGATCGAGGCGATCATCTACGCCGCCGAATCCGGGCGCCTCTCCATGAAGCGGATCGACGATGCGCTCTCCCGCCAGCGCCGGGTCAAGGAGCGCTGGCTGGCCCCCGTCGCCCGGCGCACGACCGACCTCTCCGTGATCGGATGCGCCGAACATCAGTCGATCGCCGCGGAGATGTCCGGGTGGCGATGACGCGCGCCGCCGGCGCCAGTCTTGCGGGCTACCGGCCGGCCGGCCCTGGCAGCCGGGTCGCCCTGGTCGCGCCAGCGAGTCCCGTCGATCGCAGCGTCGTCGAAGCCGGCGCCTCGGAGCTGCGCCGGCTCGGTTTCGAGCCGATCTGGGACGAGAGCGTGTTCGCGCGCGAGGGCTTCGTCGCCGGCAGCGTCGAGCTGCGGGCGCGCGCGCTCAATCACGCGCTGACGAGGCCGGACGTCGATGCCGTTGTCGCGGTGCGCGGCGGGTACGGCAGCATCGAGATCCTGCCGCGTCTCGACGTCGATCGCATCGCGGCACGGCGCACGGCCTTTGTCGGCTACAGCGACGTCACGTCGGTTCATCTCGTCCTCGCCGGCCTCGCGGGCATGCGCTCGGTGCACGGCCCGATGATCGATCGACGCCTGGCCACCGGTCCCGCCGCCTACGATCCCGTCAGTTTCGTCGCCAGCCTCGGCACCGCGCCGATGGGGGAGCTGCGCAGCGCCACGGTCGACGTAATCCGGTCCGGCGAAGCCGAAGGGCCGCTCTTCGGCGGCACGCTGACGCAGATGCTGGCGTCGTTCGAGACGCCGTTCAGCGTCGCGTTTCCTCCGGGCCACGTCCTGTTCATCGACGAGGTCGGCGAGCGGCCGTACCGGCTGCGCCGGATGCTCGCGCAGTGGCGGCTGAGCGGCCGGCTCGCGCACGCGGCGGCGATCGTCTTCGGTCAGCTGCCCGGCTGCGACGAGCCCTCCGGCACGCCGACGGCCGCTTCCGTCATCGCCGAGGTGCTCGCCGACTTCAACGGACCGGTGCTGACCGGATTTCCGTCCGGGCACACGACGACGCCGCTCGTGACCCTGCCGCTCGGCGTGCGGGTGCGCGTGCACGCCGGCAGCGATCCGCGACTCGTCTTCGACGAGCCGGCGGCGGGAGCCTGAGGGGCGCGATGCCGCGCGTTCACCTCATCGGCATCTGCGGCACCGCCATGGCCACGCTGGCGGCGATGCTCAAGGCGCGGGGCGTCGACGTGCAGGGATCCGATCACGCGGTCTATCCGCCGATGAGCGAGTTCCTCGCGCGCGAGGGCATTCCGGTGCTCGACGGCTATCGCGCCGAGCACATCACCGGCGATCTCGACAGCGTCATCGTCGGCAACGCGATCTCGCGCGGCAACGTCGAGCTCGAGGAAGTGCTCGATCGCCGCATCCGCTATCAGTCGCTGCCCGAGGCGATCCGCGAGCGCTTTCTCTGGGAAGCGCGTTCGATCGTCCTCGCCGGCACGCATGGCAAGACGACCACGACCGCGCTCACCGGCTGGCTGCTCACCGCCGACGGCCGCGACCCGAGCCTGCTCGTCGGCGGCATCGCCCGCAACTTCGACGGCAGCTTCAGGCTGGGCCGAGGGCGCGACTTCGTCATCGAGGGCGACGAGTACGACAGCGCCTTTTTCGACAAGACCGCGAAGTTCCTCAAGTACCTGCCGGACATCGCCGTGGTCGGAAATCTCGAGTACGACCACGCCGACATCTATCCGGATATGGAGTCGCTGCGCACGGCGTTCCGCCGCTTCGTGCTGCTGGTGCCGAGGAACGGCCGGCTGATCCTCGGCGCGGATTCTCAGGAGGCGATGAAGCTCGCCGCCGTCGCGCGCTGTCCGGTCGAGACCTTCGGCCTGTCGCCGGAGGCGGACTGGCGGGCGTCCGACCTTCGAGCCGACGGCGCGGCCATGCGATTCGAAGTCACCTACCGGCGGGAGCCGCGCGGCTTCGTCGAGCTGCCGCTGTTCGGCGAGCACAACGTCCGCAACGCGCTGGCGGCCATGGCCGCCGGGCACGCCGCCGGCGTACCGGTGGACAGCCTGCGCAGCGGTCTGAGCACGTTCGAGGGGGTGCGGCGGCGCCTCGAGCTCCGCGGCGTCGCCCGCGGCGTCTCCGTGTTCGACGACTTCGCGCATCATCCGACGGCGATCCTCGAGACGATGAAAGCCGTGCGCGCGGGCTTTCCGGGCCGACGCGTCTGGGCCGTGTTCGAGCCGCGATCGGCGACGTCGTGCCGGCGCGTCTTCCAGGACGAGTTCGTCCGCGCCTTCGCCGAGTCCGGCGCCGACGACGTCGTGCTCGCGCCCGTGTTCCGCAGCGCGCTGCCCGACGACCAGCGGCTCTCGGTCGAAGACATCGTGTGCGAGGTTGCCGGCGCGGGGCCGCGCGCGCACGGCCCGCTGCCGGTGGACGAGATCGTCGAGCTCATCGGCGGCCAGGCCGGCCAGGGCGACGTCGTCGTCGTGATGTCGAACGGCGGCTTCGACGGCATCCACGAACGCCTGCTCTCACGCTTGTCCCGCTGATGGACGCCGCCCGCTTCGAGCACGAATGCCGGGTGCTTCTCGCGCCGGAACAGATCAGGGCCGGCGCGCCGATGGCGCCGTTGACCACGTTCCACGTCGGCGGCCCGGCCGACTGGCTCATCGAACCAGCGACCGAGGACGCGCTGCGCGGCGTCATCGGCGCCGCTCACCGCGCCGGAGTGCCGGTGACGATGATCGGCGGCGGGTCGAACGTCCTCGTCCCGGACGCCGGCATTCGCGGCGCCGTGATTCGGCCGTCGCTGCGCCAGATCACGGCGCCGCGGCCCGGCGTGGTCCGTGCGGAAGCCGGCGTCACCATCAACGGCCTGGTGCGGTGGACGATCTCGCGGGGACTCGCGGGTGTGCAGGCCTGGGCCGGCACGCCGGGCACGGTGGGCGGCGCGATCGCCGGCAACGCGCATTTCAAGGGCCGCGACATCGGCGATCTCGTCGAGGCGGTCGGCCTGCTGGATCGCCAGGGTGGATTCCGATCCGTGCCGCGCGCCGGGATGGAGTTCGCCTACGATACGAGCCGGATCAAGCGCACCGGCGAGATCGTCGTGTGGGCGGAGTTCGCGGTGGGCAGGGGGGAGGTCGACGCGTTGCGCGCCGAAGCGCGCGCGTCGCTCGCGTTCCGGAAGGGCACGCAGCCGCTGTCGCTCGCCAGCGCCGGCTGCATCTTTCAGAACCCGGATCGCGAGCGCGATCGGGTGCCCGAGGGCATTCCGGCGTCGGCCGGGGCCCTGGTCGATCGGGCGGGGCTCAAAGGCGTGGCGGTCGGCGGCGCGCGGATCTCGCCGCTCCACGCCAACTTCATCGTCAACGAAGGCGCGGCGACTTCGGCGGACGTCAAGGCGCTGATCGAGCGGGCGCGGCGGCAGGTGCGCGAGCAGTTCGGCGTCGAGCTCAAGGACGAGATCGCGCTGCTCGGCGAATGGGACGACACGCATGGCTGATCTGTTGATCGTAGGCGGCCGGAAGCTGTCCGGTTCGATCGGCGTCGAAGGCAACAAGAACGCCGCGCTGCCGCTGCTGGCGGCGTGTCTGCTCACCACCGAGACCTGCGAGATTCGCAACGTGCCGCGCATCCGCGACGTCGCGGTGATGGTCGATCTGCTCGAGTCGCTCGGCGCCACGGTCGAAGGCAAGGGCACCTCGGTCCTGCGCGTCACCTGCCGGGACATCCACTCGACCGAGCCCGACCCGACGCTGGTCGGCAAGCTTCGCGGTTCGGTGCTGCTGATGGGCGCGCTGCTGGCGCGGAAAGGACGGGTGGTGCTCGCGCCTCCCGGCGGCGACTTTCCGGCGCGGCGGACGATCACGACGCACCTCCGCGCGCTCGGCGCGATGGGCGCGCGCGTCACCGAAGGACCGTCGGGCCATCAGCTCGAAGCGCCCGACGGTCTCCATGGCGCGTCGATGTATCTGCTCGAGGCGTCGGTGACCGGCACCGAGACCGCGCTGATCGCGGCCGCGCATGCCAAGGGCCGGACCGAGATCCGCAACGCCGCCTGTGAGCCGCACGTCGAGGAGCTGTGCGAGTTCCTGCGCGCGATCGGCGTCGGCGTCGACGGCATCGGATCGTCGACGATTGCGATTCAGCCGCCGGCGAAGTTCGGCGCCGCTACGCACACGCTGCGCGGCGACTACATCGAGGCGGCGTCCTGGGCCGTCGTCGGCGCGATCACCGGCGGCGAAGTCGAGGTCACCGGCGCGCGCGAACGCGACATGGAGCCGATCACCGCCGTGCTCGCGCAGATGGGCGTCAGCCTCGATCTGCACGACAACCGGCTGCTCGTCAGGCCCTCGGTGCTGAACGGCGTCAAGCGCATCACCACGGGACTCTGGCCGTCGTTCCCGAGCGACATCGTCAGCCTCGTCACCGTCCTCGCGACCCAGGCGCTCGGACGCACGCTCGTGCACGACTGGATGTACGAGCTTCGCCTGTTCGCGCTCGAGCAGCTGAGCGCGATGCGGGCCGATCTGTTCCTCTGCGACTCGCATCGCATCATCGTGACCGGACCGACGCGGCTGCGCGGGCGGACGCTCGACAGCCGCGATATCCGATCGGGCATGGCGTTGATTGCCGCGGCGCTCGCCGCCGAAGGCGAGAGCACCGTGCTCGAGGTCGAGACCGTCGAGCGCGGCTACGCGAACCTGGTCGACCGGCTCCGTGCGCTCGGCGCCCAGGTCGAGCGGCGCAGTTAGCGCCGCCCCCGGCAACGGCGCCATGCCTGCCGCCGTCAAAGCGGCATGCGACGCCGTTCCGCCCGATTCGTCCATCTGTCGATCGTCTCGGTGCTCGTGGCTGCCGGCGTTGGCATCGCCGCCTCCGCGTGGACGCTGCGGCGTTCGCTCGCAGCCGACGGCCTCGCCTATCCCGCCGCCGATCGTCTGGTCACGCTCGTCGCCGGATCGAAGTCGTGGTCGCGGCCGATGTTCGACGCGGTCATGGCGTCGACGTCGGTATTCGACGCCGCGGCGCTGATCCAGGAGCGGAGCGCGATCCTGCGCGACACGGGCGCCGCGCGCGTCGTCCGGATCGAGACGGTCTCGCCGGCGTACTTCGAGTTGCTCGGCGTCCGCGCGATTGCCGGACGCCTGCTCGGCGATGACGATGACCGGGTCGACGCCTCGGCCCCGGCGGCGGTGATCAGCGCGTCTCTCTGGAGGAGCCGCTTCGCATCGGATCCGGCCGCGATCGGACGATCGATCACGATCGACGAACGTCCGGTGCAGGTGGTGGGCGTGCTGGCGGATGGGTTTCACGGTCTCATCGGGCGCACCGACGCCTGGGTGACCGTCGCCACTGGGCGATGGATCGACGGCGAGGCCGGCCCGATCCGGCCGTGGTCGCGATCGTTCGAAGTGCTCGCGAGACTCGACGCGGCGACGCCGCGAGCCGCGGCTGACGGGCGATACGAGAGCGAGGCGCGCGAAGCGTTGATGGCGCTGCCCGACGCGGCAGGCGGGCTTGGCGTGAACGCGCGCTATCGCATCGTCGATCTCGCCGCTGCGCGGGTGACGCCCGCGATGCGTCAGGCGGCCGCCGTGCTGTCGTGGGCGGCGGCAGGCGCGCTGGCGTTCGTCCTCATCAACGTCACGAGCTTGTGTCTGCTTCGCGCCGAGCATCGGCGCCGCGAGATCGCGATCCGGGTCGCGATCGGAGCCGGCCGTGCGCACCTGCTGCGAGCGGCGGCCGGCGAGGCCGCGCTGGCAGCAGTCGTCGGCGCCATGGGCGCGATCGTGCTTCGATCGGTGTTGCTGACGGCGTTGACCGCATTGCGGCCGCCGTCGACGAGCTTCGGCATCGTCACGGCCGATCTGGCCGCGGCCGGCGGTCTGGCGCTCGACGCGAAGGCGCTGGCGGCGATCGGCGCGCTGGCGGCTGCGGGCGTGGCGCCGATGATCATCGCCACGATGGCAACCGTGCGGCGCCTGATGCGCAGCGGATCGTCGGTGCCCCGGAGTTGGGAGGACGCTCGCGGCGAGCGGCGTCTGACGCCGGCGCTGCCGCTGATCCTCGTCGGTGCGCAGGCCGGACTCGCCTGCGCGGTCCTCGTCGGCGCCGCGCTGATGGCGCGGACGGCGGCCGAGCTGTTCGGCGCGAGCCGCGGCTACGACTGGTCGAGCGTCGTCACCGCGCGCCTCGAACTGCCGGAGACGCGCTACGACCGCGTCAATGCGGCCGGGTTCATCGACGGGCTGCTGGCGTCGCTCGAGCGGATGCCTGGCGTCCGGGGGGCGAGCGTGTCGAGCTGCGCGCCAGGCGCCGGCCGGTGCCGCCAGGCCAACCTGATGCGCATCGACGAACGCCTCTTCAGCCCGCACGAGCAGCCGCAGATCGGCGTGCACTTCGCCACGCCCGGGCACTTCGACACCATCGGCGTGTCGCTCAGCCGCGGACGACGCTTCGCGCCGTCCGATCGATCCGGTGCGCCGCTCGTCGCCGTGATCAGCGACACGCTGGCGTCGCGCCTGTGGCCGGGCGCGGATCCGATCGGACGATCGATCGAGATCTACACCGCCAACGGCTCGCTCGCCGGCAAGCGGACGGTCGTCGGGACGATCCGTCCGATCGTGTTCGGCGCTGATGCCGATGCCGGCAGCGACGTCTTCCTGCCGGCCGCGCAGGCGGCATGGACCTCGACGGTGTTGTTCGTGAAGACGGACTTGCCGATGCGCGAGGTGAGCCGGGTCGTCGGCGCCGCGGTGACGGCCATCGACGCCGACGTGCCGGTGCACGCGATCGAGCCGCTCGACGCGCAGCTCGGCCGCAGCGTTGCCGTCGAGCTGCTGGTGCTCCGGGCGCTGCTCGCCTTCGGTCTCGCTGGTCTGTGCCTGGCCGGCATCGGCGCCCACGTCACCATCGCGCAGGCGCTCGCGCGCTGCCGGCGCGAGCTTGGCATCCGCATCGCGCTCGGCGCGACGCCGTCGCGAATCTGGCTACTCGTCAGCGGCCGGGGCCTGATTGTCACCGGCGTCGCGACCGCCGCCGGCGTTGCCGGCGCGGCGCTCTCGACGCAAGTGCTCGTCGCGCTCTTACACGGCGTCTCGCCACACGATCCGATGGCGTTCGTCGCCGCGCCGGCGGCGACGCTTTTCGGCATCGCCGCGGCCGTGGCGCGGCCGGCCTGGCAGGCTTCGCGCCTCGATCCGCAGGTGTGCTTGAAAGACGCGGACTAGCGGCTACTCGAATCGCAGCGCTTCGATGGGATCGAGCGACGACGCCTTTTGCGCGGGATAGAAGCCGAAGAAGATGCCGACCGCTGCCGAGAAAGCGACGGCCGTGGCCACCGCGTTGACCGGGACGAGCACCGGCACCTGCTGGTAGTAGCGCAGCAGCTCGGCGGCGCCGTAGCCGATGGCGATGCCCGTCGCGCCGCCGACCAGGCTGATGACGACGGCTTCGATCAGGAACTGGAACAGCACGTCGCTGCTGCGGGCGCCGATCGCCAGGCGCAGGCCGATCTCGCGCGTCCGCTCGGTGACCGACACCAGCATGATGTTCATGATGCCGATGCCGCCGACGACGAGCGACACGCCGGCGATGCCGGCGAGGAGCGAGGTCAGCGTCCGCGACGTCTCGGTGCGCGCCGCGACCAGGTCGTCCTGCGTCTGGACGCGGAAGTCCGGCTCGTCGCCGGCCTCGATGCCGTGCGCGGCCATCAGCGCGACGGTGATCTGATCGGCCGCGGCCTGCATGCGCTCTCCCGACCGCGCCGAAGCGAGGATGTAGTTCAGGCGATCGTTGCCCTGGAGCTTCTTGATGACGGTCGTATAGGGCGCCAGAATCTGATCGTCCTGGTTCTGGCCGCTCGTCGACGCGCCGCGCGGCGCCATCACGCCGAGCACCTTGAAGATCTGGTTGCGGATGCGAATCTGCTCGCCGGTCGGATCCGTATCCTCGCCGAACAGCGCGTTCGAGACGTTGACGCCGAGCAGGCAGACCTTGGCCGCGGCTCGGACATCGGCGTCGCTGAAGAAGGAGCCCGACTTCATCGGCCACGACTTCACGCCCTGGAACTCGACGTTGACGCCGACGATGTTCGTCTGCCAGTTCTGGTTGCCCACGATCACCTGCTGGCGCGACTGCAGGCCCTCGGAGACGTACTCGATCTCGCTCAGCTGACGCAGGATGTCGGCGTCCTCCGGCGTCAGCCGGCTGGTGCCGCCGCCCTGGCGCGCGCCGCCCATGTTGGCGCTGCCGGGGAAGACCGTAATCATGTTGGTGCCGGCGCTGCGGATCTGTTCCTCGATCGCCGCCTGCGCGCCCGTGCCGAGCGCCACCATGGTGATCACCGCCGCCACGCCGATGATCATCCCGAGCATCGTCAGCGACGTGCGCATCTTGTTGCTGCCGAGCGCCTTGAGGGCGATCCGGACGGTCATCAGCAGGGACATGGAACCTCGGACGCCCGGGCGGTGCAGGAGGTGGGCGTGGTCAATTCTTGATCAGTTTGGCGGCGGCGGAGCGGCCGGCCGGAAGCGTCACACTTATTTCTCGATGTGCGTGCCGGGCGGGAATTTCAGCGTGAATTCGCTGTCGGCCACCGGGACGTTCTCGCGCAAATCGCTCAGGCGCGTGGTCGTCGTGCCGCCGTCGTGGTCGGTCCAGGCATATCCGCGCAGCGCCAGCGTGCTCCGGTCGACCATCAGGGTCAGCGTCTTGAACTCCGCCTGACGCCTCCGGGGCGTGAAGACCAGCTGCCATTCGCCGTCGACCTGTTTGCCCGCCATCGCGGCGTCGAAGTCGTTGACCAGACTGCCGCGGCCGGCGATGAAGAGGAGCGCCGTCGATCCTTCGCCGTCCTTCGGCAGGTCCTGAATCGTCCCGAGCTTGTCGGCGGGGAAGTGGCTGTAGAGCTTGCTGCCGTCGGCGACGAAGACCTTGCGTTCCGGATCGGTGTAGACCATGCGGAAGCGATTCGGCTTCTTCAGCTTCAGCTCGCCCTTCTCGGCGCCGCCGGACTTGAACAACCCGTCTGCGTAGCTCTGGGTGAACTGCGCCGAGAACGTATTGACCGTGTCGTAGTGCGCCTGGATGCGCCGCGCAAGGTCCTGGGCGTTTGGCGTCTGCGCCTGTGTAGGGCCGACCGCCAGGATCAACAGGGTGATTACTAGATGCATGCGTACTCCACTTTAGTGTGCGAGCTAGGCTTGGGGCTTGGGGCTTGAGGCTTGAGGCTTGAGGCTCGAAGGCGGACTCTTCGAAGCCTTCAAGCCCCAGTCCCCAAGGCCCAAGCCCCAAGGCGCAAGCCCCAAGCCGTTCCTCAGTTCACGCGGCACGAGCCGGGCCCGCGGGGATCGCCGCAGGTGCCGCAGGCGCCGCCCACCGGCGCCGAGGGGCTGGATTTGGACGCGACGGCGAACACCGAATGCTGCTTGTCGAGCGCGTCGCTCCGGCACGCGGGACAGATGGCGGGCCGGTTTCCGCGCACGATGGTCTCGAACCGGTGGTGACACTGGCGGCAGATGTACTCGAAAATGGGCACGATTCGATTCTAGCGCCGGAGGCTCCATGTCCGCAGACAACAACCCATTGCTGGCCCTCAAACATGCCTGGATCGGCGCCGTCGCCGCCGCGGATCGCGTCCGCGAGCTGGCGCCGCAGGTCGAAGGCCTCGCGGACGGGACCCCTTTGGCGGACGTCGATCTCACGACGTATCATCACGCTGCGCTCGCGCAGGCAAATGCCGTGATGGCCCTGCAGGGGCTGGTCGAGCAGCTGCAGCGGATCCGATCGGCCGATTCGGCGTAGCGCACGTCCGGGGGTGCCCCGGATAGAAGTTGACGAAGTTCGGCCGGGTCCTCCCCGCGCGGCGCGAGCTATGCGGAGATCCGACCCATGACTACGAATGAGTTGTTCGTCGCCGATTTGCTCGAGGCCGTTGCCGACGGCAAGGTGGAGGCGTCCACCGCGCTCGAGCAGTGGCCCGCGAAGATGAAGCGCGAGGGCCTGGTCGACGCCGCCTGGAACGTGCTGTTCCGCCACCAGGCGACCGCCGAGCTGCGAGCGACCGACCGCGCCTTTGCTAAGCAACAGAGCGAGCAACTCCGCGAATGGGCAACGATGATTCGTGGCAAGTTCAAAGGATAGCGGACTGCGTCAGAACGAACGGCCATAAGCGAACTCTATAGGTTGGCTAAGAGCATTGACTGACTTCAGGGCACGGGGGCGGCTATGGTAGAGTCGCCGATCATGTCGTCTGAGATTGTCAAGGCAATCGACTCCAAGATTTCCGAGCTTCAGTCGCAGATCGCGGCGCTCCAGAGCGCCAGGTCCGCGCTCGGCGGCGGCGCCAGAGGGCGTGCGACGTCAGGCGCTGGCCGCAAGCGGCGGAAGCTTACGGCCGCAGAACGGGCCGCCATCTCCCGCCGCATGAAAGCCGCCTGGGCCCGGCGAAAAGCTGACAAGTAGTCACTGAACCTGTGCCTGCGGCTGCGCGCCGCGACTGTTCGCCGCGCCGGAGGTGTCTCTACACCTCAGCCGTTCAGGAATGCTTCGCGCTGCGCGCGCGAGAGCGCCGAAAGATTCGCGTCGGCCAGATCGAGGGTGAGCCAGACGCCGTCGGGAAGCAGCGCGCCGATGGTGAACGTGCCGGCCGACCACAGGCTCAGACGCGCCGTGTCGCCGTCGACCGGGAGCACGCGGACCCGGTTCGGGAACATGTGATGCAGGAAGAAGGCGACTCGCGGCCGTTTCTCTGCGAGCAGGCGGCGTGGCACCACGCAGCGGACGTCGACCTTGAACACACCGGCCTTGGTGGCCGACGGCGTGACGTCGGCCTCGAGCGTCGCGCCCTCGGCCCGGCTCGTCGCGCTCCGGTTCGCGACCGGATCGTCCTCCCATCCCAGATTGCCTGAATAGACGCTGGCTTCGATCCCGCGCGCCCGTTCTTCCAGCGTGGGCTGATGCTCACGCTTGACCGTCGGCGCTTCAGCCGGCTGCGCAGGTTCGGTCGCCGGCCCGGGACGGACGGCCGCGCCCTGGGTCATCGCCACGTCGGTGATCTCGTCGACCTGCTGCTTCAGCCGCTCGAACTCGAGGCCGGCGAAGCTGAACTTGGTAATCGATTCGGCGAGCATGGCGACGACCGCGGCGACGAAGAACAGCAGGACGTCCTGGTCCGGCGCTTCGCCGCGGCGGATGAGCACGAACGCACGAAAGGCGCCGCCGGCGACGCAGATGCCGGCAATCGCGAACAACGCTCGGCGGACCCAGGGCGTGGTCGAGCTCGAACCGTTCATGGGCGGCTCCGATCGGAGTGCCGTGAGATCCTGCCGCCGGACTTCCCGATTTCGGCGAGCGCGGCCCTGAACCCCGCCGCAAGCTTCTCGGTCGGCCCAGTGCCCCAGTAATGAAGGAAGAAGATCGTCGGCTGCGTCCCTGTCATGTGGTGGTGGATGGCGACGACGTCGAGGCCGTTCTTCCGCAACGCCTCCAGGACCGGCGTGACTTCGTGGGCCAGCATCGCGATATCACCGGCGATCGCTGCGCCCTTGTCGGTGGCCACGAACGAGGCCCAGCTGTTGAGCCCCATTCGTGCGTTGATGGTCGCGCCCATCTCCGTGATGTTGAGATCGTCGCGGCCAATCGTGATCTTGTAGACCTCGCCGTTCTGTTCGCCCGGCGTGCCGACGATCTGCGCGATCCTGGCGGTGTCGAGCTTCGTGGAACCGGGCGCTGCGGCGGCTGGCGTTGCCTGGCGCGGCCCGGTCTTGCCGATCAGGTCAATAGCCGGCTTCAGCTTCCTGGCGAGATCCGCCGCTGTCCCGTGACCATGCACGTGCATGAAAAAGATGCGTGGCTCGTCCCAGAAGAAGTGGTTGTGCAGCGCCGTGACCTCGAGGCCGTTGTCGAGAAGCGCTGACATCACGGGATTGACCTCGTCCTGTGTCAACACGAGATCGCCCATCAGCACTTCCATGCCGCCGGCGCCCTTGGTCATCGCGACCCAGCCGCCGAACCCGAACGGCGTCGGCGTGCGCACCGTCGCCACGGTGACACTCAGGTCGGTTCGCGGGATGTTGATCTTCAGGACGTTGGCTTTGAAATCGCCCTGCTTGCCGAGCGTGGTCAGGACCTGGCTGTACTCGGGTGGCGTTTCCTGTGCCGAGGCCGTTGCCCCAGCCACGAGCGCGCCCGCCATCGAACATGCGGCGAAAAGCCGTTTCATAATGACCCTCCAGCACGGGAGCCGTACACGTCTATGATGCCTAAGATCAACACGGGGGCGGTCATGAAGATGCTGAGCGCAGTGACGCTGTCAATGGTCGTCGGCGGTCTGATGGCCGGCCGGGTCGCGGCGCATCAGATTACGTTCAAAGGCACGGTCATCTCCGCCGCGCCGGCGGTGCTGATGGTGTCGGTGGTCGACGAAAAGACGAAGAAACCGGCGCCGAAGACGTTCGTGCTGGACGACGAGACGAAGATCCTGCGCGGCGACAGGCTGGTGACGTTCGCGGCAGCGAAGATTCAGAAGAACGAGAAGATTGCGGTGACCATCGACCACGACCTCGACGAGGAGCTGGCGATGGTGGTGCGCCTGGACGAAAGGAAATGACGGAGGCGCCGGCCGCGAGCCGCGTCCGCGTCGTCGCCGCCATCGTCCTGGCGGCAACCGTCGCGCTGGTCGTCGTCGTTCAGCCGCCGCTGCTCGCGCACGGCGTCTCCAGCCGGGACGCGGCCTTCGTCAAGACAATCGACGGCCCGGCGCCCGCCGCGTTTACGTACCTCGGCGCCAAGCACATGGTCACCGGCTACGACCA
>DASTCC010000136.1:0-7769 GCA_035711465.1 Vicinamibacterales bacterium | reverse complement strand
GGAAAAGGGCTCCGTCCCCCTATACCACCTCGCGATGAACGCCGCGAAGCCGCTCAGCACCGCCAGCGTGACCGACATCAGCACGATGACGGCGGCGCGGACGCCGTCGGCCGTCGCGCCGTCTTCGACGCGGAAGCAGACCGGACAGGCCCAGGCGATCACGAGTGCGGACCAGCTCATGTCAGATACATCGACACCAGGATCACGAGCCACACGAGATCCACGAACGCCCAGTAGAGCGTGATCGCTCGGACGCGTCCGGCCGTCATCGGCGCCCCGACACGCACGGCGCCAGCCGCGGCCCAGAGGTTCGCGATCATGCCGCCGACGACGTGAACCGCGTGCAGTCCGGTCAGCACGAAGTACATCGCGACGAACGTGTTGACCGAGGGCACCAGCCCGCGCGCGATCTCGCCGCGATACTCGAGCCCTTTGACGACGACGAACGCGGCGCCAGCGGTCGTGGCCGCCAGCAGCCAGCCACGCACCGCCGCGATCGATGCCGGCGCCGCCATCGCCGCTCTGCGCGACTGCCACGCCAGCATCGTCGCGATGACGAGGATCGCGGTGTTGCCGGCGCCGAACGTCAGGCTCAACGTCTCGAGGCCCGACGGCCACGACGGCGACGACGACCGCAGCAGGGCGTAGGCGGAGAACAGCGCCCCGAACAGCATCACTTCCGACGCCAGGAACAGCCAGACTCCGAGCGTGACGTTGCTCACGCCGGTGTCGGGCCGCCGATCGACCGTATAGGGAATCGTCATCGCGTCCGGCTGCTCGCGCTCTCCGTCACGCCTCGGTCTGCATCAGGAAATCGCGCGGCGCGCCCGGCACCGAGTAGTCATAGGGACCGCGCCTTACCGTCGGCGCCGCCGCGAAGTTGTCGTGCGGCGGCGGCGATGCGGTCGTCCACTCGAGCGTCGTCGCCTGCCACGGGTTCTCGTCGGTGCGGCGTCCGCGGACGAGGCTCCATGCCAGGTTGACGAGAAACACGATCTGCACCAGCGCCAGCAGTCCGGCCGCCCACGCCTGCAGCGTGAACGTGCCTTCGAGGCCCTTGAAATAGGAGTAAGTGCGTCCAGCGTCGTACAGGCGCCGATTGACGCCGTAAAGTCCCTGCACGAACATCGGCAGGAAGATCGCGTTCATCGCGATGAGCGATCCCCAGAAGTGCAGGCGCCCGAGCGCTTCATTCATCTGCCGTCCCGTGATTTTCGGGAACCAATAATAGATGCCGGCGAAGATGGCGAACAGCGTGCCGGGGGCGACGACGAAGTGAAAGTGTCCGACGACGTAGTTGGTGTCGTGCAGCGGGATGTCGGTGGCCGCGAGCCCGAGCGGCAGCCCCGTGAGGCCGCCGATGCCGAACATCGGCAGGAACGCGAGCGCAAACAACGCCGGCACCGTGAACCGGATCGACCCGCCGTACAGCGAGAGCAGCAGCGACGAGACGATGACCACCGACGGCACGGAGATGATCATCGTCGTCACCTGGAAGAACGCGCTCATCGTCGGACCCATGCCGGTCAGGAACATGTGATGCGCCCAGACCAGGAACGACATGAACCCCATGAACACCGCCGAGCCGACCATCGCGCGATAGCCCCACAGCGGCTTGCGGATGGCATTCGCGATCACCTCGGCGACGATGCCGAGGGCGGGGAGGATCAGGACGTAGACCTCGGGGTGGGCGAGAAACCAGAACAGGTGCTGCCACAGAATCGGGCTGCCGCCGCCGGCGTTCTGCACGATCTGTCCGGAGACGACGAGCCCGGAGGGCATGAAGAAGCTGGAGCCGGCGACCCGATCCATCGTCTGCAGCACCGCCGCGGCTTGCAGCGGCGGGAACGCAAGCAGCAACAGGAATGACGTCACCAGCTGCGCCCAGATGAAGAAGGGCAGCCGCATCATCGTCAGTCCCGGGGCGCGGAGCTGGACGATGGTCACGATCATGTTGATCGAGCCGACGAGCGAAGACAGGATGAGGACGAACATGCCGAGGAGCCACGCGGTCTGGCCCATCGTCGCGATGTTGGCGAGCGGCGGGTAGGACGTCCACCCCGAAGAGGCGGCGCCGCCGGGCAGGACGAAGCCGGCGATCATGATCAGGCCGCCGGAGAGATAGAGCCAGTAGCTGGCCATGTTCCAGCGCGGAAACGCCATGTCTGGAGCGCCGATCATCAGCGGCACCAGGTAGTTGCCGAAGGCGCCGACCGCCAGCGGCACGATGGCGAGGAACACCATGATCGTGCCGTGCATCGCGCCGAGCTGGTTGTAGAACTCGGGCAGGATGATGCCGCCGGGCGCGTTCTGGTCGCCGAGCCATCCGCCGACGATCGGCACCGGCGCGGCCGGCCACGCCAGCTGCCAGCGGACGAGCAGAATCAGGAGAAACCCCAGGAACAGAAACGCGGCGCTGGTGATTCCGTACTGCAGACCGACGATCTTGTGGTCCGTCGAGAAGATGCGCATCGACCGCGGCTGCATTCTATACTGCGGCCTCTCGTCGCCCCCGCGGCGCCAGGCAGTGCACGTGACATTCACCTTCCCGACGCACGCGCCGCGGCGCCGCTCGCTCGATCGCCTGGAAGCCGCGATCGCCGCGCTCGTTCTCTACGGATCGATCGGCGCGCTGGCGGTCATGGTCCTCGTCGAAACCGCGTCGATCGCCTCCGGCACGCTGATCGCAATCGCCGCGGTCCTGGTTGGCGCGACGGTCATCACCGTCGTCGCTGAATGGCGGGTGTCGGCGCCGACGCCCGTTCGCGACTGGCTGATCGCGCTGATCCTCGTGATCTGTGGAGGCGCGATCTATTCGCGGCCGGTCGAGCCGATCGTCGACGCCGGCGACGCGTCGGTGTATCTCGCCATCAGGCGCGTGATCGCCCAGGAGGGCGGCCTCGGCGTGATCGATCCGGTGATCGCGCGATTGCCCGAGGGGACTGCCGGCGAGCTGTTCTCGCGCGACCGCCGACCGCCGCCGCTGCTCGACTACTTTCCCGGCGGCATCCAGGTCCACGACGACGGCCGCCTCGAAGCGGGCTTCTTCCATCTGGCGCCTGCGCTCATGGCTGCCGCCGACGTCGCGATTGGCGGCCGCGCCGGCGACTACGTCAATCCGACTTGCTCGACGCTGTCGGTGCTGCTCGTCTTCCTGCTGGCGCGGCGCCTGTCAGGGTCGTCATGGAGCGCGCTGGCCGTGGCCGCGATCGTGGGCGTCGCATTCGCGCAGATCTGGTTCGCGTGGCTGCCAATGCCGGAGGTCGTGGCCCAAGCGGCGGTGGTCGCGGCCGTGCTCTATCTGCTCGCCGCCACCGACGGCGCGGCGCCCATCGCCAGCCTCGCCGCCGGACTGGCGACGGGCGTCGCCGCATTCACGCGCATCGACACGGCGCTGATGGTTGCGGCGCCGCTGGCTGCAATCGCGGCGTTGCGCTGGATCACCGTGCCGGCGTCGCGGGCGCCGATGCAGTGGTATCTGGCGGCGGCGCTGCCGGCCTGCGGGTTTGCCGGTTGGCACGCGTGGGCGTTCGCGGGCGCCTACAGCGAGCGCATCGTGTTCATCCTGTTCCGATCGGGCTGGACCCCCGCCGGCAGGCCGGCGATCACGATCGCGATCGTCGCCGCGATCGGCCTGTTGTGGTGGATGCGCGGCCGGCTCGGCGGCGTCAAGCGGCTGGCGGCGCCGATGGCCGCGGTCGCGGCGATCGCCTTCGTCGCGTGGGTGGTCGTCAATCGCGATCGCGTCGGCGCCAATCCGTTCGTCGAGATGATCGGCTGGCCCGGCCTCGCCCTGATCGGCGCCGGCTGCGTGGCGCTGTTCATCGGCCGCGATGCCGATCGCGCGCTGCCGCTCGCCGGCGTCGTCCTGGCCTCGGCGATTCTGTCCCTGGAGAGCCCGCGCGACGTCGCGCCGATGCCGATGCCGCTGCGGCGATTCGTGCCGGTCCTGCTGCCGCTCGGCATGGTGATCGGCGGACACGCGCTGGCGGTCGCCGGCCGATCGCGCGCCGGCCGCGTGCTCGCGACCGGCGTCGCGGCGGCGATCGGCGTGCTGATCGCGTTGCCCTCGGCGGCGCTGCGCACGACGCCGCCGTATTCCGGCGTGCGGGCGGCGCTGGTCGAAGCGGCGGGGGCGGTGCCCGTGAACGCGCTGACGTTCGTCCATCCCCGGAGTCCGAGGCACCTCGGTCTCGCGCTGCGATTCGAGATCGGTCGCGAGGTGCTGCTGGTCTCGGGCGGGCGCGGCGGCGGCGCCGTCGGCCGCATCGCCGGCGCCGCGATCGACACGGGCCGTCCGGTCCGCGTGGCCGCGCCTGCGACGTCCGGCGACGGTGAGGATCTCTCGGCGCTGGACTTCCGCGGCTTCATGATCGAACCGGCGGGTACGCTGGCGATCCGCTTCGCGGCGTTTCAGCCGGACGGCGCCGCGCTGCCAACGCGCGTCGTCCCGTCCACGCCGGCGGTCGATCTCTACCGCGTCGAACGCCCGCCGTCCGCAGGCATTCCGCTGCCGATCCGTGCCGATATCGGCGCTCACGACTTCGGCGTGCGAGGCGGAGGATTCTTCGACGCCGAAGTCATGCAGGGCGTGTCGGCTCGATGGACCAACGGCGACGCGCGCGTGGTGCTTCCACCGCTTGCGGCCGATGTCACTGCCCGCCTCGTCGTCCGCTACGCCGCCGGTTGGCCCGCCGCCCTGCCGGCGCCGCCCGTGACCCTCGCCATCGACGACGTCGTCGTCGGACGAGTGGTGACGGTGTCGCGCGGCTTTGCCGAGTACGCGGTGCCGCTCGACGCCGACGCCATCGATCGGCTTCGCCGCGGCGCGGTCGTTCTCATCAGCAGCCCGACGTTCGTGCCCGCCGCGCATGGTGCGCCCGGTGACACGCGGACGCTTGGCATCGCGTTGGACTGGCTGTCGATCGAAAACCAACCCGGGCCGCCGCCGCGCCGGCCGCTCTCCGCGCGGCGGCTGCCGATCACTTCGATCGCGCCGGCACGCTCACCGAGATCGTCAGCCGATCGTAGCGGCAGTCGCGGCGGGCGCTGAGCTCGTGCAGCGCGAGCGGCGCAGGACGGTCGAGTGCGATCGTGTGCGTGCTGAACGGCGGGGGCTTTGCCGCGCCGGCGACGACGCCGCGGTAGCGGAGCCGAATCTGCCGTCGGCCGCGCGCGATCTCCTCGGTCGCTTCGAACGTCCAGAACTGATCGGACGGTGCCGGCGGCTCAGCGAGGTTCGGCGCGCCGCCGATCGAACAGTCGCGCTCCCAGATCACGGCCGACGCGGCGCGCGCGGACGGGACGGCGAGCCGGAACGCGTCGCTGCCCGCCGAGCCGTCTTCCGAGCTGACGCGGTACTGGAAGAGGAGCTGGACGGGCGACGGCTGCGGTGCCGGAAGTCCGGCTGCCAACAGCATCAGCAATGTGAGAGCGCGCATGGCCGTGAGCTCGCGCCAAAGCCCATGTTCGCACGGACCATTCACTCGTCTTGACAATAGTCGTTTGAACGTATATTATCCTGGCCGTGGCGGGCCGGACGAAGCGGGTGATCAAGGGGGCAGCCGGGACTGCGGCCGAGGCGGGGTGGACGCAGCCGACGCGTTCGCGGCGCACGCTGGCGCAGTACGGCGTGTACGAGGCCCTGATCAAGGCCGCGAACGACATGGAGCGCGCCTTCGTGGAACTGCTGAAGCCATACGACCTGTCGATGACGCAGTACAACGTCCTGCGCATTCTGCGCGGCGGCGGATCGGCGGGGCTCTCGTGCGGCACCGTCGGCGGCCGGCTGATGCGGCACGATCCCGACGTCACCCGGCTGCTCGATCGGCTGGAACGGCGCGGCCTGATCGAGCGAGTCCGCGACGTCGCGGATCGGCGCATCGTGCGGACGCGGGCGACCGCGGCGGCGCTGGATCTGCTCGCCGAGCTCGACGCGCCGGTCGACGCCGTGCACGAACAGCAGCTCGGGCACCTCTCGGAAGCGCGGCTCCAGGAGCTGAAGACGCTGATCGAGGGCGCCGGCCTGGTGACATCGTGATTGTCGTTTTGGACATTATTCGTTTAAACGTATATCGTTAGAACTGACTTGGAGGAAGTGATGCGCAAGACGCTCTCGCTCGATCTCGGCCTCGCGCTGCTCCGCGCCGCGCTCGGCATCGTCTTCATCGCCCACGGCGGGCAGAAGTTCTTCGTCATCGGTCACGAGGCCCTGAGCGGCTTCTTCAGCGCCATCGTGCCGTTCCCGGAAATCAACGCCTGGATCGTGCCGGCGGTCGAGCTCGGCGGCGGCATCGCGCTCCTCGCCGGCGCCGCGACGAGGATCGCCGGCGCGCTGCTGGCGTTCACGATGCTGGTGGCGATGGTGACGGTGCACCTGGCCAACGGCTTCTTCATGCAGAACAACGGCTACGAGTTCGTGCTGACGCTGCTCCTCGCCAACGTGGCGCTGGCGCTCACCGGCGCGGGCGCGTTCAGCGTCGATCGGCTGATCGCGTCGCGGCGGACCCCGGCCGGTCCAGCCGAGGCGTTTCGTCAGGCGGCGTGACGGCACAACTGAGAACGAAGAACTGAGAACTCAGAAAACTTGGTTCGTGGTGTGCATCCGAGAACCAAGTTCGAAGTTCTGAGTTCTCGGGTCCAAGTGACGTGAGTCCTAGCCCCGCAGCACATCCGCCGGATCGAGCGCTGCCGCGCGTCTGGCGGCGGGAATCGAGGCGCCGAACATCACCAGCGCCAGGATCAGCGCTGCGGCCGCGAAGGCGATCGGATCGAGACGCGAGATGCCGAAGATGCGGCTGTCGACGAACCTCGCCAGCCAGACGCTTGCCGGCAGACCGATCGCCAGGCCGGCCAGGAGCATCGTCGTCGCTTCGCGGGTGAGATGCCGGGCCAGGCGTGACGGCGCGGCGCCGAGCGCCGTGCGGATGCCGAACTCGCGGCGGCGCTCGGCGAGACTCCGCGCCAGCACGCCGTAGAGGCCGACGGCGGCGATCACCGTCGCCAGCGCGGCGAACGTCAGCGTCAAGCGCATCAGCAGGATGTCGTCGGCGAACTGCTGGCGTATCGCCGCGTCGAGTGGCGTGACGTCGTAGACCGGCAGCGTGCCGTCGATCTCGCGCACGAGCGCCCGCAGCCGATCCGCGACCACGTCGGCCGGGGCCTGGAGCCCGACGACGAGCGACGCGAAGCCGCTTGGAAAGCTCTGACCGAACGGCTCGAAGTACATGTCGCCGTCGTCGCGCGCAATCTGGCGCTGCTTCGTGTCACGGACGACGCCGACCACGGTGCGGACGCGGCCCTCCGGATAGTCCATGACGATCTGTCGGCCGACCGCGGCGCCAGCCGGGAACGTGCGCGCGGCCAGCGACTCGGTCAGGATCACGACACCGCCGCCGCCAGTATCGGTCCGCTGGAACTCCTCGTTGGTGAAATCGCGGCCCGCGACGATCGCGAGGCCGAGCGCATCGAAGTAGCCGGGCGAGATCATGTTGCTCGGCGCGGAGATCTCGGCGCCGTCGCCGCCGCTCACCTTGAAGCGCGTGTCGGCGGCGCCTTGTGAATAAGGACGCAGCCACACCAGTCCCGCGGCGCGCACGCCAGGCTGCTGCCGCGCGCGCATCACCAGGTCGCGATAGAACGATTCCTGTCGCGGACCGTATCCCTGCAGACCCGGCTCGACGGAGACGGAAAGGACTCTCGACGGATCGAATCCCGGATCGATCGACAGGCGTGCCGCCATCGACCGCGCCAGCAGTCCGGCGCGGATG
>DASTCC010000135.1:0-12893 GCA_035711465.1 Vicinamibacterales bacterium | reverse complement strand
ACCGCCGGCGAGCTGCAGCGGATCTTCGATCACGTCCGCACCTTCTGCGGCGATCCGGCGTGGCCGCGCGGCGAGCTGAACCTGCCGCGCGCGTTCGCCACCGAAAAGGCCTATCCCGAGGACGAGGCGGTGATCGCCATGGCGTTCGAGGACGGCGCCGTCGACACCGACCTCATCTACGAGCGCCGCTTCGGCGCCCGCAATCAGATCGAGTTCAAGCTGCCGATTCCCTCGGCCCGCTTCGACGACGGCTGGGGCAGCGGGTTCGGCGATCTCGCCGTCGGCGTCAAGCGGGCGATCTATCACAGCTTCGCGCGCGGTTCGATCCTGAGCGTCGCCGGCGAAATCATCCTGCCGACCGGCAACGCCGAACGCGGCCGCGGCAAGGGCACGGCGGTGTTCGAGCCGTTCGTCTCGTTCGGTCAGATCCTGCCGCAGGACGTGTTCCTCCAGTTCCAGGGCGGGATCGAGCTGCCCTTCGACGAGGCGCGCGCCGAACGCGAAGGGTTCTGGCGCTTCGCTGTCGGCAGGACCTTCGCCGCCGATCGCGGCTACGGCCGCAGCTGGACGCCGATGCTCGAGCTGGTCGCGGCGCGCGAGCTCGAGTCGGGCGCGATCGCGCTCTGGGACGCGATCCCGCAGCTGCAGGTGAGCCTCAACCAGCGGCAGCACATCCTGCTCAGCGCCGGCATGCGGCTGCCGGTCAACGAGCGGGCGGGCCGATCGAAGCAGTTTCTTTTCTACGTCCTGTGGGACTGGTTCGATGGCGGACTCTTCGATGGCTGGTAAACGACGGATCTCCGGCGCGGCGCCGCTGGCGCTGGCGGCGCTGGTCTGGGCGACGACGCTGGTCGCCGCGTCCGGACCGCCGCCGCAGGCGGTCCGCGCCGCGTCGGGCGCCGCCGTCCGCTCCGGGCCGCTCTTCGAGCCCTCGTCCTCCTGCATCGCGTGCCACAACAACGTGATCACCCCGAAGGGCGAGGACATCTCCTTCGGCGCCGACTGGCGCGGCTCGATGATGGCCAACTCGTCGTACGATCCGTACTGGCTGGCGGCGGTGCGCCGCGAGGTGATGGATCACCCCCAAGCCGCGGCGGAGATCGAAGACGAGTGCTCGATCTGCCACATGCCGATGACGACGGTCGCGGCCCGCGCCGGTGGCAAACGCGGGCGAATCTTCTCGCTCATGACCGCGCGCGGCGGGCCGGCCGATCCGCTGGCGGCCGAAGGCGTGTCGTGCACGGTCTGCCATCAGATCACCGCCGCACGATTCGGCGAGCGGGAGAGCTTCACCGGCGGCTACGTCATCGACGTCGAGCCGCGGACGCCGTTGCGCCCGGTGTTCGGGCCCTTCGCCATCGACGCCGGCCGCAGCACGATGATGCACTCTGCGAGCGGCTTCAGGCCGACCGAGTCCACGCACGTGCAGCGCTCGGAGCTCTGCGCAACCTGCCATACGCTGTTCACGCGTCCGCTGGCGCCCGGCGCCGCGGCGGGGCTGCAGATGCCGGAGCAGACTCCGTACCTCGAATGGCGCGCGAGCGTCTATCGCGACACACGAGCCAGTCGTGCCACATGCCGGAAGTCGGCGTCGAGACGCCGATTTCCGCGGTGCTGCCGCAGCCGCGAAGCAACGTCTCGCGGCACGAGTTCCGCGGCGGCAACTTCTTCATGCTGCGGATGCTGAGCCGGCATCGCACCGAGCTCGGCGTTCCGGCGACGCCGCGCGAGCTCGATGCGGCGATCGCCCGCACCATCGCTCATCTTCAGAGCGCGACGGCGACCGTGGCCATCGCCCGCGCCGAGCTGTCCGGCGGCCGGCTCGAGATCGAGGTCGCCGTCGAGAACCAGGCCGGGCACAAGTTTCCGACCGCCTATCCCTCGCGCCGCGCGTGGCTGCACCTGAGCGTGCGCGATGACGCCGGGCGCGTCGTCTTCGAGTCGGGCGCGGTCCGGCCCGACGGCAGCATCGCCGGCAACGACAACGACGCCGATCCCCGCCGCGTCGAGCCTCACTACACGCGGATCGCGAGCGCCGACGACGTCCAGATCTATGAGTCGATGATGGTCGATCCGGCCGGCGTCGTGACCACGGGGCTGTTGACCGGCGCGCGCTTCGTCAAGGACAACCGGCTGCTGCCGCACGGGTTCGACAAAGCCGGCGCGGCCGCCGAGATCGCGGTGCAGGGCCATGCCGCTGCCGACGCCGATTTCGTCGCCGGCTCGGATCGAATCACCTACGCGATCGATCTCGGATCGGCAGCCGGGCCGTACACCGTGGCGGTGGCACTGCGCTACCAGCCGATCGCCTACCGCTGGGCCCAGAATCTCAAGGCGTACGATGCGCCGGAGCCACGCCGCTTCGTCGCCTGGTACGAGGAGATGGCCGACGTCTCGTCGCTGGCCGTCGCCGCTGCTTCGCGCACGGTGCGCTGATACAGCGCACGTCGCGGTCCATCGGGTCCAGGCCTTCGCCGGTGCGCCCTGGCCGCACGCCGTCACATACAGGAACAACTGCGTCCGGTCGGCCGCGCAGCCGGATCGTCTACGACGTCGCCGCGCGCCGCTTCGAACGCTGCCTGGTGGCCAGATCTTCGTCGAGCAGCAGCCGCTTCACTTCCTGCAGCTCCTTCTTGCGTCTGTCGTCGACCGTCGGGAACTTCAAGTCGAGATCCATCATCCGCTGACAGAGGATCGCGGCGACCGCGACCCTGGTGAACCACTTGTAGTCGGCGGGCACGATGTACCACGGGGCGTCCTTGGTGCTCGTGTGCTCGAGCATCTCCTCGTACGCCTCCATGTACTCGTCCCACTTGCCGCGCTCGCTGGCATCGGCGATGGAGAACTTCCAGTTCTTGTCTTCCTCGTCGATGCGCTCCAGGAAGCGCTGCCGCTGCTCCTCCTTCGAGACGTGGAGGAAGAGCTTGATCACGATGGTGCCGTTGTCGGTGAGATGCCGCTCGAAGTCGTTGATCTCGCGGAAGCGCCGTTTCCAGACGCCTTCGCCCTTCATGTGGGGCGGCAGCTGCTGCGCGGCGAGAATCTCCGTGTGCACGCGGACGACCAGCACCTCTTCGTAGTACGAGCGGTTGTGGATGCCGATGCGACCGCGCTCGGGCAGCGCCTTCATCGATCGCCACAGGTAGGTGTGGTCCCGTTCCTCGGCGGACGGCGCCTTGAACGCGAACACCTGGCAGCCCTGCGGGTTGACACCCGAGAGCACGTGACGGATCGCGCCGTCCTTGCCGGCCGCGTCCATCGCCTGGAAGATGACCAGCACGGAATAGGTGTCCTGCGCGTAGAGCTTCGCCTGCAGCTCCGACAACAGCTGGACGCCCTGTTCGAGCAGCAGCTTGGCGCGTTCCTTACTCTTCAGCGAGCCCGTCCAACCCGGGTCGTGTTTCTGCAGATTGACCTTCTTGCCCGGCGGTACCGCCAGTTGGTTGATCAGCTTGCGGATTTGATTCATCGCGACCTCCGGAGGGGCTCGACGGTGGCGCCGGCGAGCGGCGCCGCGGGGAAAACCGGACGAGCATATACCGGCGCCGCGCCAGCTTTCGCCACGCTCGACGTTCGCGGCTGGCGCTGGCCAGCGTCCCCTGGGAACGACTCATGCCGTTCATTCCGGGCCCACGGTCATGACTGATTCAGGGACAAGCGCCTGACCGGCACCGCCGCGGCGGCGCCGCGGCCCGCCGCCACCGTCCGGCACGCCGAAGGGAAGGCGGAATCGCAAGGCCGCGATCCGGTATAGTCTCCGGACGAAATCGCCGCTTCCCGAGCGGCCGATCGTCGATAGCGCCAACGCCATCCTGCTCGCCGGTTCGGGACCGCAGCAGCAGAAGGTTGGACACACGCATGTCTGGAGTGTCGAGAGTCCTGACGCTGTTCGCGTTCGCCGCCGTGTGGGCGGGGGCCGCGGCGGCTCAAACGCCGCTGCCCTCGTCGCTTCAAGCCCTCGCCGGGGTCGCGCTGGGGGCCGAGGTGTCGACCGCGCTCCCGCCCGAGGATCAGCAGCCGGCGACGCGGCAGGCGGTGATCGAGCAGGCACAGGCGGAGAAGGCAGGCAAGCTGCAGCCCTACGTGCCGAACAGGGCGGAGGAGATCTTCCGACGGTTCGACGCCGTTCTCGCTCGCGGCACGCCGAACTGGCATCCGTTCTTCCAGAACGCGTATGCAGGCGGCGGCTTCACGCTCGGCCTCGGCCGGGCGACCTTCGTCAGCCCCTACAACTACGTCGACGTCCGCGGCAGCTGGACCTTCAAGAACTACAAGCGGCTCGAAGCGGAGTTCATCGCGCCGCGGCTGTTCCATCGGCGCGCGGCGCTCTCGGTGCTCGGCGGCTGGCGTGAAGCGACGCAGGTCGGCTTTTACGGTCTCGGCAACGACACCAGCGAAGAGAATCGCACCAACTACCTGTTCGAGCAGCCGTACCTGTCCGCGATGCTCGACTACTACCCGACGCGCAAGGTCCTGCTGCTGCGCGGCGGCGTCGAGTGGACGCAGTGGTCGCAGCAGCCCGGCACCGGATCGTTCCCGTCCGTCGAGACCGTGTACACGCCGGCGACGCTCCCGGGCCTTGGCGCCGAGGTCGATTATCTGCACTTCACGTATGGCGTCGGCCTCGACTGGCGGACGTCGCCCGGCTACACGCGTCGCGGCGGCTTCCTTGCGGCGATGGTGCACCAGTACCACGACAACGACGACGAGTTCGGCTTCCGCTTCATCGAATACGAAGCGATCCAGCACATCCCGATCCTGCGCGAGGCGTGGGTGCTGGCGTTCCGCGCGCGCGTGCAGACGTCCAACGCGCACGACGGCGAACAGACGCCGTTCTTCATGCTGCCCTCCGTCGGCGGCGGCTCGTCGCTCCGCGGCTACAGCAGCTGGCGTTTCCGCGACACGAACAGCCTGCTGCTCCAGGGCGAATGGCGCATCGCGGTCAACCGCTACTTCGACCTCGCGTTCTTCTATGACGCCGGCAAGGTCGCATCGCGAACCGCGGATCTCGATTTCGATCACCTCAAGTCGGACTGGGGCGTCGGAACGCGCTTCCACGGCCCGTTTTCCACGCCGCTGCGCATCGAGATTGCGAAGAGCCGCGAAGGTCTGTCGCTCATCTTCGCGTCTTCCGCGAGCTTCTAGGGTCAGGACGCCATGCTGAGCACACCGCCTCTCTCTCGTGCCCGCCGCGCCGGCATCCTGGCACTTGCCGTCGGCGCCATCGGCCTGTGCGCGACCACCGCGTCGATGCAGGGGCAGCGCTACTTTCCCGACGATCCGATCGCACGCGAGCCGGAGTCGCAGGACGCGTCGAAGACGGCGCTGTACGAGGGCTCCGAGCTCTACGACCTCGTCTTCAACCTGTTCGTCAATTCCGGCCACGAGCCGAGCGGGCTGCGCGCCAGGAACATCAACACCATCGACGAAGTGCCGGACTCGAGCTGGTTCACGAACCGGGTCGGCGCGCGCGCGATCGCGACCGAGGAGCTGGTCCGCGGACCGGTCGTCGGCCGGCCGCCGGATCCGTCCAGGTGGGTCATTACGCGCGAGAAGACGTCGGGCGCTCATCCCGGCTTCACCGCGCAGGACGCCAACGGCGAGACCTGGTTCATCGAGTTCGACCCGCCGGCCTATCCCGGCGGCGCCACCGGTGCCGTCGTCATCGCGACCAAGATCTTCCACGCCCTGGGCTACAACCAGGTCGAGTCGTTCCTGACGACGTTCGATCCGAAGAAGGCGACGATCGACCCGAAGGCGTCGATCCGGCGCCCCAGCGGCGAGCGCACGCCGTTCAACCAGGACGATCTCAATGCGATCCTGGAACAGGTCGCGCGCCGCGGCGACGGCACCTATCGCGTGGTGGCCGGCCGTCTGTTGCCTGGTCGCATCATCGGGCCGTTCCACTACAACGGCACGCGTCCGGACGATCCGAACGACATCGTGCCGCACGAGTATCGTCGCGAGCTGCGCGCGCTGCGCGTCTTCGGCGCCTGGACCAACCTCACCGACTTCAAGACGAAGAACACGCTCGATGCCGTCGTCACCGAGAACGGCCGGACGATCGTGAAGCACTACCTCCAGGACGTCGGATCGACGTTCGGGATGAACAACGCCAAGCACGAGTGGGACATCGGCTGGGAATACTTCTACGAGGGCCCGCCGTCTCGGAAGCGCCTGTTCACGCTCGGGTTCGGACTCAGCCCCTGGCAGACCGTCGACTACGACAAATACCCGGAGGTCGGCAAGTTCGAGGGCACGGTGTTCGACCCCCGCAAGTGGCGGCCGCAGACGCCGACGATGACCTACATGGAGATGCGCGACGACGACGCCTTTTGGGCGGCGCGGCGGGTGGCGGCGTTCAGCGACGACATGATTCGCGCGATCGTCCACGTCGGCGAGTTCACCGATCCGGCCGCCGAGAAACATCTGGCCGACGTGCTCATCCAGCGCCGCGACAAGATCAAGAGCAGCTACCTGCCCGCGGTAAATCCGATCGTCAACCCGCAGCTCGACGCCAAGGGGCTGACGGTCGAGAACGCCGCCGTCGCCGCCGGTATCGTGAAAGGCGCCGTGCAGTACCGCGCGTCGTGGATGACCTTCGACAACGCGACCGGCGCGACCAAGCCGATCGCTGACACGAGCAGCACGACGACGACGATCCCGGCGCCAGCCGGGCTCCCGTCGAGCGGCTTCGTCGCCGTGGACATCGTCTCCGAGCACGCGGATTACGAAGCCTGGAAGCGGCCGGTGCGACTGGTCTTCCGGCGGGACGGGGGCAGCTGGAAGCTCGTCGGGCTCGAGCGGCTGTCCGACATGCCGAACCCGAAGGCGCGCGTGAACCAGCCGCCGAAGAAGTAGCCCGCGCCGTTTCCGGACACCGCGCCGCGCGCCGGTCCCTGAGCGGGACTCCGCGCGGCGGTTCATTTCAGTTCACGGGTCTTCACCAATCATCTGCCGGCGTCATCAGACCAGCAACGTCAGTGCCATATAGTGAGGCAGTCCTCCGGGAGGTTCGTACATGCGTCGTTCGCGTCTGATTACCGTCCGCGCCCTGATGGCGCTCGCCGTCGCGCTGTGGGCGGTCGCTCCCGATCGGGGACTCGTTGCGCAACAGATTCAGGTGCGCGATCCGGCGCCGCGGCTGCCCAGGCCGGTACGTTTGCCTCGCACCGGCCCGCCCTCGCAAGCGCTGTCGCTCCAGCTGACGGCGGACCGCGCCCGGCGCCTCGCGATGGCTCGATCGCGCCGTCTTGATTACGTGCCTGGTGAGGCGATCGTCAAGTTCCGCGCCGGCACGACTACGGCGGAGCGTCAGCGAGCGCTCTCGGCGCTCGGCGGCCGTCCGGCGCTGGCGGATCTGAAGTGGATCGGCGACGCCGCCGTGGTGCGCGACACCGCGCAGCTCGATGCGCGCGCGATTGCCGCCGCGCTTGCCGCTCAGCCGGAGGTCGAGTACGCCGAGCCCAACTACGTCATGAAAGTGCCGCGCCGCGGCGGCAGGCCGGCGCGGACCAATGCCGGCTCGGGTGCGATCCGATCGACGCCCGATGACGCCAACTTCGACGAGCAGTGGAACTTCACCGCGCTCGACATGCCGCGCGCCTGGGACATCCAGCCGGGCGGCAGCTCCGATCTCATCGTCGCGGTGATCGACACGGGCGTCACCACGGTCAACCAGTCGTTCACGGTGCCGCTGTTCACCGGATCGCAGATCGAGACCGTGACGCTGCCGTTCTCGATCAGTCCGGACCTGAGCCCAGCCAAGTTCGTCGGCGCGCGTGACTTCGTGTTCGGGCCGCCGGGAGAGGCCGTGCTCGACCTGGACGGCCACGGCACGCACGTCGCGTCGACGATCGTCGAAGACACCAACAACGGCCTGGGCAACGCCGGCATGGCCTACAACGTGCGGCTGATGCCGCTCAAGGCGTGCCTGGGATTCTGGGACATCCAGATTATCCTGGCGATGGCCGGCGAGCCGGGCTATGTCGATCCGGGCTCGTCCGACTGTCCGCTCGACGCGGTGGCGCAGGCGATCGACTACGCCGTCCAGAACGGTGCCCGCGTGATCAACCTGAGCCTCGGCGGACCGTCGCCGTCGATCGCGATCCGCAACGCGATCGTGAACGCCGTCAACAACGGCGTGTTCGTCAGCATCTCCAACGGCAACAGCGGCGACCTCGACAACCCGGTCGAATATCCCTCCGGCGACGCGCAGTCGATTGCCGGCGCGATGTCGGTGGCCGCGGTCGGCCGCTCCCTGGAACGCGCGTACTACTCCACCTTCGGACCGCAGACGGAAATCGCCGCCCCTGGCGGCGACGACCAGGACGGCGGCGAGGACGGGCTGGTGTGGCAGGTGACGCTCAATCCGGAGTTCATGGATCCGTTCGATGCGTCGATCCTGATTCCGAGATTCGATCGCTACGCGCGCGTCGGCTATCAGGGCACGTCCCAGGCCGCGCCGCACGTCGGCGGACTGGCCGCGCTGCTGATGAGCCAGGGGATCGGCAATCCCGCCGCCATCGAGCATCTCATCGTGATCAGCGCCAAGGACCTGGGCGCGCCGGGACGCGACGACGAATTCGGACAGGGACTGATTCAGCCGCGGGCCGCGCTGTTCGGCTTCGGGATTCGGAAGTAGGGCGTGATGCGGCGTTTCTCTTCGATTCTCGCTGCAGGACTGCTCGCGATCACCGCTGCCGCCGCGCCGGCCGCGGCGCAGACCGGCACGCCGGTCGTGCAACCCGATCGACTGCGCGCCTCGTTCGATCCTCAGACGAGCGCACAAGGCCAGCGATCGCCCTTCGCGTCGCCGCCGATGTTCCAGGTCGGCGTCCGCGTCTTCGGTTCGATCGACGTCATCCAGTTGACCGCGAGCGACACGTTCAACGCGGTGATCGGCAAGGATCAGATCCTGGCGTTCGGCGGCGGCCTCGAGATTACCGGCCGGGGCCGCGGCGCGTTCTTCCGCTTCGCCTTCTCGCGCAGCCAGGAGGACGGCACGCGCGGATTCGTCTTCGACGGCGAGTTCATTCCCAACGGCATCGCGATGGAGATCGAGCAATGGCCGCTCGAGCTCGGCGGCGGCTGGCGGGAAACCGTCGGGCGGAGCAATCGTGTCGCCGTCTACGGCGGCGGCGGGTTCATCTTCCTCAACTACAAGGAGACCTCGGACTTCGGCGACGACGAGGATAATGCCAGCGACTGGCTGACCGGCTGGTCGGCCATGGGCGGCGTGGACGTCGATCTCCACAAGGGCTTCTTCGTCGGCGGCGAGGTGCAATATCGCAGCATCACCAGGGACACACGCGCCGGCGGCATCCTCGAGCAGTTCGACGAGAAGGACCTCGGCGGGCTGGTGTTCAGGGTGCTGGTGGGATTCAGGAAGTAGCAACTGCTCGGACGGGTTGGCAATGTGACGACGGGCAACGCGGTCGGTCACGAGACGTTCATGCGCGCCGCGCTCGCGCTGGCCGACGAGGCGGCGCAGGGCGGCGAAGTGCCGATTGGCGCGGTCCTCGTGGTCGACGCCGAGATCGTCGGCCGCGGCCGCAACGGGCCGATCGGCGCGCACGACCCGACCGCGCACGCCGAGATCGTCGCGATCCGCGACGCGGCGGCGCGGCTCGGCAACTACCGGCTGACCGGCGCGACGCTGTACGTCACGGTCGAGCCCTGTCTGATGTGCGTCGGCGCGCTCGTGCACGCGCGCATCGGCACGCTCGTGTTCGGCGCGCCGGAGCCGAAAGCCGGCGCGGTGGAATCGACGCAGCGGGCGCACGAGCACGAGGCGCTGAATCACCGGATCCACGTCGTCTCGGGCGTCCTTGCCGCCGAGTGCCGCGAGGTCGTCCAGCGGTTCTTCCGCCATCGCCGCGGCTGATCCCGCGTCTAACCGATCGCTAACCGCTGGCGGTGAAACGCGCCGCCCTATACTGGCCCGCATGGCGCGCCTGCGCGATCCGGAGCGGACCCGCCGGAACGATGGCTTCGGCCACATTCCGTATCCGATCCTCGCCCAGCAGTTCCTGCGCGATCAGGAGCAGCATCTCGTGCCGTTCCTCGGCGCCGGCGCGTCGCGGCCGGCGGCGGCATCGGCTGGCGAATCGCCGAGTCCGATCGATCCGGCGCTTCTCGCCGAGTTGACGGCGCGCCTCAGCGTCACCACCGACGACGCGAAGATGTTCCTCGAGATCGCGCTCGCGGTGCTGGCGCGGTTGAACGCGGCGCCGACCGCGCCGCGAAGCGGCACGTATTACGACGCGATCGTCGCCAGCCCGTCGGCGCCGTCGGCGGCCGAGCTCGCGATGGCGCTGGCCGAACGGGCCAACTACGACTTCTTCGACTCGGCCAAGCGACGCGTCTGCGCGCTGACCGGGCACGAGAACTGGGACGACGCCAAGCTCACCAACCTGATCGCGGCCCTGGCGCGTCTCACCGCCATCGGCAGTCCGTCGCCGCCGCTGCTCGACGCCTCCAGCTACTGCTCGTATCAGGTCGCGCGCGAGATCTTCTGGGCCGACCTGAAGAAGCTCTTCGCCAACAAGCAGGAGCCGACCGAGACCAGCAAGCTGGTGGCGCAGGCCGCCGCCAACTACATCGAGCGCAACAAGGACGACATCCAGTCGCAGGACTTCCTCGTCATCACCACGAACTACGACTGCCTGATCGAGCACGCGTTGCTGACGGCGAACGTCGCCCACTGCGTGCTGACGGTGCCGAAGAGCGACCCGCCGAGCATCGAGCTCAGCTTCTCGCCGAACGCGCAGGCCTACCTCGGCCTGACCGACGCGCGCTTCCAGAAGCTGGTCCAGAACGTCTCGCTCGAGGACGGCAAGCCGCGGGCGACGACGATGTTCTCCGGGCTGGTCAACCGGCCGCGGCCGCTGGTGATGCTCTACAAGATTCACGGCTCGCTGCATCCCGCCAGCACCCAGGCGACCGACAGCGTCGTCATCACCAACGAGGACTACGTCACCTTCCTGAGCATCGCCGGCGTCGTCCCGAGCTACATCACGACGCGGCTGCCGAAGGTCGGCCTGCTGTTCCTCGGCTACAGCTTCAGCGACTGGAACGTCCGCAGCCTCTACCGCTCGGTGACCCGTTATCGCGCCGCCAGGAGCGCGACGACGAAGGACTACGCGGTGCTGCTGAACCCGTCGCCGTACGAGGTCGGCTTCTTCGAGAAGAACCAGATCGACGTGCTGGACACGCCGCTCGATCTGTTCTGCCAGCGGATGAGCCAGGGATGACCACCGTGGCGGCGCGCGTAGCGACGAACCCGTTCCTGGCGCTGCGATCGTTCAAGCGCGAGGACGCGGCCAAGTTCTTCGGCCGCGACGCCGACCTGGTCCTGATCCAGAGCCGCCTGTTCTCGTCGCGCTGCACGCTGCTGTTCGCGGCGGCGGGCGTCGGCAAGAGCTCGTTTCTCGACGCCAAGCTCGCGCCGGCGGTGGAATCGCAGTGGACGATCGTCACGCATCGGGCCTGGGCGGTCGAGCCGCCGCTCGCCGCGCTCCAGGCCTCGGTCGCGGCGAAGGCGTCCGCGCAGGCGGAGCCGACCGACCTCGTGTCACAGGTCGAGCAGGTGATCGACTCGTCCGACGGCGCCCGGGGCTGCCTCGTCGTCCTCGACCAGTTCGAGGAGGTGTTTCAGCACTGGCGCGACTCGAAGGCGCTCGACGAGTTCGCACGCGAAGTCGCGCGGCTGGTGCACACGCCCGGACTCGAGGCGCGCGTGCTGATCTCGATGCGGGAAGAGTTTCTCGGCGAGCTGAGCCTGTTCGACAACCTGATTCCCGACCTCTTCAACAACTGCTACCGGCTGAAGAACGCGACCCTCGGCGAGGCCGAAGAGATCATCACGCGCACGGCAATGCTGTGCGGCGTCGAGTGCGGACCGGGACTGGACGCCTTGCTCGTCGATCTCGTCAACGCGTCGTCGCGCATCGATCCGGCACGCCGGGCGGCGCCGTCGCCGCACGGCGAGCCGTCGCCGCGCGGCCGCATCCCGATGCCATTCCTGCAGATCGTCTGCTACCGGCTGTGGCAGCAGCAGATGCTGGGCGCGGCCGCGCGAACGGTGTTCCTCGAGCAGGCGCCGGGTCCCGTGCGCGGCGAGCTCGAGGCGTACTGCCGCGAGAAGCTGAAGACGCTGTCGGCGCGCGAGCAGGATTTGGCCGCGGCGTCGTTCGGTTTTCTGATGACGCGCAGCGGCGCCAAGATGGCCTACCCGATCGACGTGCTCGCCGAACAGGCGCGCGTCGACGAGACGGCGCTGCTCGCGGTCCTCGACCGGCTTGCCGCCGAGGACGTCCGGATCCTCCGCGAGATTCCGGCCGGGCCGAACTCGAAGCCCTGGTTCGAGCTCTACCACGACCTCTACTCGCGTTTCCTGTCGGATTGGAAGCGCGAGCACGACACCGTCGGCGAAGCGCAGCGCAGCCGGAAGTCGATGGCGACGATGGCCGTGTTCTTGATTGCGAGCGGCGTGGTCGTCGCTGGATTGACGGCGTGGCGGGCATCCCGCCTCGAAGTGCAGCATGTCGCCGAGCAGCTGTTGCTGCGGGCCGAAGACCTGAAGGCCCGCAACAACCTCGAGACGGCCCTCGGCATCCGTCTGCGGCTGGAGTCGTTCGTTCGCAACCCGGATCTCGCGCGCGAAAGTCTTCGAAACGCGCTCGACAGCACCCTGATCGAGATCGGCCGCTACGACCTCCCCGACGATCCGGACCTCATCGCGCTGAGCCCGGACGGTGAGCTGCTGTGCGCTGTCGATGCGGACGGCATCCGGTTGATTCGTCTGCCCGAGGGCACGGCGATCGGCGAGGAGATCAGGCGCACCGCCAGGGTCTCGGCAATCGCCTTCGATCCCTCCGGTGGGAAACTCG
>DASTCC010000134.1:0-4819 GCA_035711465.1 Vicinamibacterales bacterium | reverse complement strand
GACAGCACCGGCCGGGTGATCTGGCGCAAGAACATCCTCGACGACACCGGCGCCACGAACATCCAGTGGGGGATGTCGACGTCTCCGCTCGTCTTCGATCGCAAGGTCGTCGTCCAGCCCGGCGCCACCGGCGGCCGGAGCGTCGTCGCCTACGACGTCGATACGGGTGAACGCGTCTGGTCGGCGCTCGACGATCGCACCAGCTACGCGTCGCCGATGCACGTCACGCTCGCCGGCGTGCCGCAGATTCTGGTGACGACGGCGTCGCGACTCGTCTCGCTCGCGCCCGACTCCGGCACGCTGCTCTGGGAAACGCCGTGGGTCACGCCCTACGACATCAACGCCGCGCAGCCGGTGGTGATCTCCGCGAATCGCGTCTTCTATTCCTCGGGCAGCGGCGTCGGCGCGGCGGTCTTCGAGTTCTCGGTCGCGGACGGCCGCTGGCGCGTGCAGGAAGTGTGGCGCAACATCCGGATGAAGAACCAGTTCTCGAGCTCGGTCCTGGTAGACGGGCACCTGTACGGACTCGACGAGAACATCCTCGCGTGCGTCGATGCGGCCAGCGGTCAACCGAAGTGGAAAGGCGGCCGCTACGGCTACGGCCAGCTCATCCGCGCCGGCGATCGCCTGATCGTCCAGACCGAAGACGGCGACCTCGTCCTCGTTCGCGCGACGCCCACGGGCCATCAGGAGCTCGGCAAGTTCAGCGCCATTCCCGGCAAGTCCTGGAACGTCCCGTCACTCGCCGACGGCATCCTCATCGTCCGGAACACGACGGAAATGGCGGCGTTTGACGTCAAGTGAACGCTGGCGGCGGGCGGCACGGCTACGGGCTGCGGGCTGCAGGCGGCGCCGGGCTCGAACCAGGAACCCGCAGCCGGCAGCCCGAAGCCTGCAGCCCCAGCTCTCCGACACGGCCTTGTTTTACCTTGATTTGAATTAATTTCTCCAACGGCAAGCATAGATGCCTGTGAATTAACGTTAAGTGACTTCCTCTTTATGCTATTCTCCCTCCTTTCCCGGACGGGAGGGAGAGACCGCCGTGGCCAACGATTCCTTGCGAGATTTCCTGGAGATCCCCTACGACAAGCTCGAGGAGATGAACCTCGACACCAAGGCGGCGCGCATGAAGCGCACGCCTGCCGGCAAGCTGCGCGAGAAGCACCTGAAGTATCTGACCGACGAGAAGCGCATCAAGGCCGTGACCGTCTGCTTCGCCGACCTCGAAGGCCGGCTGCACATGCTCGACTACGACAAGAAGTTCCTGCTCAAGTCGGCCGACAACCTCACCTTCGATGGCTCGTCGGTGCGCGGCTTCTCGCAGCAGGCGGAATCCGATCTGCGGCTCTCGATCGACTGGCCGGCGTTCTATTCGCTGCCGGCGGACATCTTCGGCCCGGGCAAGGTGCTGGTGTTCGCCAACGTCCTCGAGCGCGACGGCACGCCCTACGTCGCCGACCTGCGCTCGCGTCTCCGCGCGTTCACCGAGACGGCGTTCGAGAAGGACGGCACGGTCTTCAACGCCGCCAACGAGATCGAAGGCTTCCTCTTCAAGGGCCGCGATGCCGAGCGGCACTATCACGAGACCGGCAGGTTCGAGTTCATCAGCACCGGGGGCTACTACCACTCGCTCCCGGGCGATGCGCTCCGCCAGTTCATCGACACGGCCGCCGAAGTGCAGCGCGCGCTCGGCTTCGCCAACGAGAAGGATCATCCCGAAGTCGCGCCGTCGCAGTTCGAGATGAACTACTCGTACAGCGAGGTCAACATCGCCGCCGATCAGGTGCTGCTCTACAAGCTGATCTGCCGTCAGGTGGCCGCCCGGTTCGACATGACCGCATGCTTCCTGCCGAAGCCGGTGACCGGCGTCAACGGCAACGGCATGCACACCAACCTGTCGATCGCGAAGAAGGGCAAGAACCAGTTCTTCGACGCCAAGGGACAGGATCAGCTGTCGAAGGCCGGCTGGGACTTCATCGATCGGATTCTCGCCAGCGGCCAGGAGATCTGCCTGGTGCTGAACCCGAGCGTCAACGCCTATCGCCGTCTCGACCCGCACTTCGAGGCGCCGAATCAGATCAAGGCGTCGGCGGTGAACCGCGGCGCGATGGTCCGCATTCCGATCGGCAACGAGCAGTCCGCCCGCGTCGAGGTGCGGTCGATCGCGCCCGACGCGAATCCGTACCTCGCGCTCTACACCTTGCTCCGCACCGGCCTCGAAGGCCCGGCGCTCGAGGAAGACGCCGAGTCGCGCCGCACCCGCACCAAGTTCCTGCCCGACAACATCAACGACGCGATCCGGCTGTTCAAGGGCAGCAAGCTGATGGCCGATCTGCTGGGGCCGGAAGTGCACCAGCGTTACGCCGACGCCAAGATCGCGTCAGCCGATCGCTGCCCGAAGGCGCTCGGCTCGCGCATCAAGATCGCCGAGGTGCAGTTCCATCACGAGGTCACGAATCAGTACCTCTGGAGTGAGTTCTAAAGACGAGAAGACAGACACGAGTCGGTACGACGGCTGCACCCGTCGTACCGACCGCTATCGACGTTTGTCGATGTACGCGCGCGCGAACTCTTCCAGATGCGGCGCGTTGACGAGGCCGACCTTGCGCGCCTCGGCGAGCGCCGCGTCCCACGTCCACTTGTCGCGCACCACACGGCGGATCAGCCAGAACGCGCCGACACGAATCGCGGCCGTGCAGTGGATGAACATCGGCCGGTTCGCCGGGTCGTCCGTGATCCGCAGGAACTCGTCGACCTGCTCGTTCTTCGGCGCGGTGTAGACGACGGGGATGTTGACGTAGCGGAGGCCGGCCGCTTCGACCGCCTGCCGCTCGGCATCGGCGCGATGCTCGCCCGGCGTCCGCAGGTTGAGCACGACCTTCACGCCGCTGGCCTTCAGCTTCGCAAACTGCTCGAGTCTCGGCTGGCCGCCGGTGCAGAACTCCGGCGTGACCTGCATGAACTCGCGGATGTCCGACGCCGCCTGCCGCGGCGCCGGCGTCGTCAGCAGCGCGATGACCGCCAGGATCGTCGTCATGCTCCCAGATTCTGACATGAGCTCCGGGCCGCGATTTCCGGCCGCCGCCCGTGTCGAATGCGCTAGACTGCCGGGCGCCGCTCCTGTCTGTTCTGGTCCGACGTCGCCGGAGATTCCGCGTGCGGGGACCCCTCGTCGTCTCGATTTCGCTGATCGCGCTGGCAACCTGCGCCGCCCAAATCGTCGGCGCATCGATTCAAGGCCGCGCCGGCGCGCCCGTTCTGCGTACCGCTGACAGCGATCCGCCTCCGGCGCTCCGGGATCTGCTCGACGCCTACTGGAAGAACGAGTTCGACGTCGTCCAGCGCGTGTTCGAGACCGGCGCCGACGTCGCCGCCATCGTGCCGACGGTGCGCGCCTGGGTCGCGTCGACGGCCGCACGCGGATGGCGTGAAGGCGCGCTGGTCCTGGTCCTCGATCTCGCCGATGCCGCGCTGCGGCTGCCGCGCCCGGATCGCCAAGCGGCGTCTCAACTGATCGCGCTCGGCTATTCGGAGATCACCCGGAGACCGGAACGGGACAAGGCTGAAGACGATCTCGATCGGCGGTTCGAGACGCGCTGGCACGAAGCCGCCGTCGCCGTGCTCCTCGGCGCGCAGGATTCGAGGGCGGTCGCTGACTATACGAACAAGCTCGAACAGCGCTACGAGACCGGACTGCCGGCGCGATTCTGGCTCGCGCGCGGCGTCGCGCTCGAGCGCCGCGGCATGCCCGATCAGATCGTCGCCGCATTCGATCGGGCGGCGCGCGATCCGGTGCTTCGCGCCGAAGCGTCGGCGCGCGCCGCGGCGGTGTTCAATCGCGTTCAGCGATATCGCGACGCGCTGCGCCGTCTCGATATCGCCGGCGACCCGGGCAACGACCTTGCGGTCGCGGCGATGCTGCCCTACCTGCGCGGCGGCGCGCTCGCCGGTCTCCGCGAGTACGCGCAGGCGCTGACCGCGCTGGATGAAGCAACGGCGCTGGCGCCGGAGTCCGACGACGTGCGCGAAGCGCGCAACGAGACTCTTCGTGCGCTCGGGCAGAAGGCCGAAGAGCATCGCGCTCGGACGTCCGACCGGCAGGAACCGTGGGACGCGATCGGGCAGGGCGACTACCGGTTCGTTCCACGCTGGCTCGCGGAGCTCAAGGCCGGACTGCGGACGTCCACCTCGAACGCCGCCGACGACCGGCCGCCGATCTTCGACATGTTCGATCGCTACGAGGCCGGCGACTACGGGCAAGTCGTCGACACGCTGGTCAAGTCGGTGTCGCTCGAATCCCTGTCACTCGATCTGCGCAACTCGGCCGATGCGTGGATCACGTCTGGCCCGGCCGCCGCGCTGGCGCATCGCGAGATGGTGGTCGCCGCGCTCGCGCTCGAAGCGGCGCAGGCGCGCGGTTACCTGGAGTGGCCGCGGGCCCAGCTGATCGTCGAGTGGGCGTGCGAACGCCTGCGCGCGCGCCCGACGCCGACCGACGGCGAACGCGCCTGGATGTACGCCGCCGCGGTGCTGATGGAGGGCGTCGTCCAGGGCGCGGCGCTCGAAGTGCACGCCGCGCACGCGCTGAAGCGCTTCCCGGACGATCCGGCGCTGACGATGGCGCGCGCCGTTGCGGTCGAGGTTCGCGCCGGTCCGGATTTCCGGTCGAGAGACGGTCTCGAATCGCCGTCATCCAACACGCTCGAGCTGCTGGTTTACCGGCTCAAACAGGCCGCGGTGAACCCGGCGTTTCGTGACGAGGCGCAGCTGCGCCTCGGATACACCGCGCTTCGGCAGCGAAAGTACAAGGACACGCTCG
>DASTCC010000133.1:0-7365 GCA_035711465.1 Vicinamibacterales bacterium | reverse complement strand
ATTTCTCCGGAGCGGCCAGATCTTCAAGACCCGGATCGAAGGCGGGCCGTCGCTGGCGATCGCGGCAATCCATGGCACCCCCCACTTCTGCACCTGGGGGACGCAGCACATCCTGTGCTCGGTGAGCGGCCGGTTCGTTCGATACGAGCCGACGGGCGGCGAGCCGATCCAGGGACCGGCGGTGGACGTGCCGGCCGCGATCCTGCCAGCCTATCTCCCTGACGGTCGTCACTTTCTCTTCTTCAGCCGTCATGGCGCGGGCGGCGGGATCTATCTCGCCGCTGCTGGCAGCGACGGCGCGACGGTGCTCGGCGACGCCGACTCGGCCGCCGCGTTTGCGCCGCCCGACCGCGTGTTGTTCGTCCGCGGAACGACGCTGCTCGCGCAGCGTCTCGATCTCGCCGGACGCAGGCTCGTCGGCGATGCCGAGCTGGTGGCATCCGGTGTCAGCGCCGGCACCGCTTACGAACGACATCTGCTGTGGATCTCGGCGTCGCAGACAGGGGTGCTGGCGTACCAAACGCCGCGCGGCGGCAGCGCCGGCCAGCTCACCTGGTTCGACCGCAACGGCCGTCCGACGGGATCGATCCCGACGCCGACCGACACGGAGTTCCTCAATCCGGCGATCTCGCCCGACGGCACGACGATCGCGGCGAACCGCGTCGATCCGCAGAGCGGCAACTGGGACGTGTGGCTCGTGGACATCGCCAGCGGCGCCGCGTCGAGGTTCACGACAGACGCCGCTTTCGACGGAGATCCGGTGTGGTCGCCCGACGGCAAGGCAATCGCGTTCATGTCGGAGCGCAGCGGAACGCTGGCGCTCTATCGGCAGCCGATCGGCGGCGGGGCTGCGGCGGAACACCTCCTCGACGTCGGCGACGCCAGGTTTGCCATTCCGTCGCAGTGGACGTCGACCGGCGAGATCATCTATCACCGCTCGCTGCCAGGTCGATGGCAGATTTGGGCAGTCAGTGTCGCTGGCGATCGCACGCCGGTGCAACTCATCGAGTCGCCGTTTGGCGTTTACGCGGGACGGCTGTCGCCGGATGGCGAGTGGATCGCCTTCAACAGCTTCGAGAACGGGCCCGTCGAGGTCTTCGTCCAGCGCGTCGACGTCGAGGGGCCGAGAAGGCAGATCTCGTTTGGCGGCGGCGTCCATCCGCGTTGGACGAACGACGGCGAGCTGATCTACTGGGCGCCGCCGGCCGGCATCTTCGCGCACACGCTGTCGCTGTCGCCGAGCGAGATCCGCGTCGGACCGCGCCGCGCGGTCGTGGATCATCCGGTGCTGAGCCTGATCGACGCGCGGACGCATTACGACGTCTCGCCGGACGGCGAGCGGCTCCTCGTCCGACAGCCGGCCGGTCCCATGGGACCGGGGATCAAGGTCGTGTTGAACTGGGCGTCGCGGCTGCGCCGTTGACGCTCCGGCGGCCCGAAAAGTAACCAGTTCCGAACTTGTCGGGGCCGGTCCGCGGTGGCACCATCTACGACGGCTTGTCGTAGTCGGCCCCTCCCCGCTCCCTGAGGGTGCCGCGTGTGCCCTTCCCTGCGAGTGGGAGCCGCGCCGGCGTCGTTCCATCGCCAGCCAGGTCCGGTCATGATCGAGAGACCGAGGCCAGCAGCCTCCAACTTCAAGGGAGCGTTTCGATGCATGCCATCAACTGCGTCGTCGTCTCGTTGCTCGTCGGGATGTGCGGCGCCGCGATGACGCCGCAGGTGGTGACGCCGCGCGTTCAGGACGTCGATCTCAGGACGCTGCCGAAATCACCGGTGTGGAAGCCGGGCGATCCGGTGCGCGAGGTCGGCGATCTCAAGCGCACGGATGCGCCGCGGACGATGCTGACGCTCGAGCGTCACACCATGCGCGTCGTCAACGGCGCGTTGACCGTTCACCAGGCGGCCGGCGACGCGCTCGTGGCCGGTCCGTTCCCGTTCGCCTCGCTGTGGCCGTCCGGCGCCGATCCCTGTGGCGTCGAGGTCGAGTGGCCGCCGTCGATCCAGGTCGATCGCACCGCGGGGCGCTGGCTGGTGTCGCAGCGATTCCAGCCGACCGGTCCGGAGAACCGCGTGCCGGTGTGCATCGCCATCTCGCGCACCGCCGATCCGGTCAGCGGCGGCTGGGCGCTCTACGACTTCATGTTGCCCGTGTCTCGAAGTGACGCTGCGCTCGACGTCGGCAACGACGCCTATCAGTTGTCGGGCGAAGCCGGTGGGAAGGCCGTGCGGATCTCTTTCGACCGCGCCGCAATGCTCGCAGGCAAACCAGCAGGGTTCACGATCTCGCCTCGATAGCGCGCGTCGCAAGGGTTCGTCGGAAGGAGGAGCCGATGGAACGCTTGCATGTTCGGTGGCCAGCAGCGCTCGGAGTCGTTTTCGTCATCTCGACCGCAACCGCGCAGGCGCAGACGACCGCGGCGGCGCAGGCGGCGACCCAACCCAAGATCGACGGCCCGACGGTCTACGATCCGGTCGCGCCGCGCGTCTTCACCGGCGATCTGCGCCGGGTTGCGAAGACCTCGATCTGGCGCGAGGGCGATCCGGTCCGTGAGGTGCAGGACCTCAAGCAGACCGGTGGCGGCACGGGACGCGGCGCGCGGCCCGACGGCAACTCGATCGTCGCGCCGCCGGCGGGCGCGCCGTTGCCGCCCTCCGGCAGCCCGCTCGCGTTCGACGGCATCCCCGCGACCGGGTGGACGCCGCCCGACACCGTCGGCGACATCGGTCCGAAGCACTACGTGCAGATGGTCAACATCTCGTTCGCGATCTACGACCGGGCCGGCACGCTGCTCGCCGGGCCGTCGCCGATCAACGCGCTCTGGGCCGGCTTCGGCGGCGCCTGCGAAGCCAACAACAACGGCGATCCCATCGTCCGCTACGACGCGCTCGCCGATCGCTGGATGCTGTCGCAGTTTGCGATCAACGTCGGCCGGCAGTGCATCGCGATCTCACGCACGTCCGATCCGGTGGCGGGCGGCTGGTTCCTCTACGACTTTCCGACGCCGGGCACGCCGGACTACCCGAAGATCACGGTGTGGCCGGACGGCTACTACATGGGCACGCAGCGGGGATTCCCGGGCGGCGGCCTCGACGTCTACGTCTTCGATCGCGTCAAGATGCTGAGCGGGCTGCCCGCCGGACAGGTCCAGTTCTTCGTCGCCGCGCCGTCGCTCTTCCTGCAGCCGAGCGACCTCGACGGCCCGTCGCCGCCGACCGGCGCGCCCAACATCTTCGTGCGTCACGTGGACGGCGATCAGTTCGGCGGCGCCGATCGACTGGAACTGTTCGCCTTCCGCGTCAACTGGGCGACGCCGGCGGCATCGACGTTCACGCCGCTGCCGTCGATTCCGGTGACGCCGTACGACGCGGTGCTCTGCAACAACCCGTTCTTCGGCACGTGCGTGCCGCAGCCGGGCACGGCCCAGCGTCTCGAGGGACTCGCGGTGTGGCTGATGTGGCGGCTGCAGTACCGCAATTTCGGCACGCACGAGACGCTGGTCACCAATCACACCATCGATCTCAACAACACCGATCGCGCCGCGATTCGCTGGTACGAGCTGCGTCGCGTCGGCGCCGGCAACTGGACGCTGTTCCAGGAAGGCACGTTCGCGCCCGACGAAGGCGCGCCGGGGCCGGCCGACGATCCGCACCGATGGATGGGCAGCATCGCGATGAACAAGAACGGCGAGATTGGCCTGGGCTACAGCGCCTCGAGCACGACGCTGTTCCCCAGCATCCGCCTGGCCACGCGCACGCCGACCGATCCAGCAGGGCAGCTGCCTCCGCCGGAAGTGACGCTCACCGCCGGCCTCGGATCCCAGACGGGATCGCTGCGCTGGGGCAACTACAGCTCGCTCGACATCGATCCCACCGACGACTGCACGTTCTGGTACACCAACGAGTACTACACGGCGAGCTCGGCGGCGGGCTGGCGGACGCGAATCATGTCGTACGCGCTGCCGTCGTGCGCGCCACCGACGACGACGCCCCTGACGCCGCTGCATACGGTGGCGTTGTCGTTCGGCGGCGTGATGACGGACAGCGCCTTGCCGCTCGACTCGGGACCGGAGCTCAGCTTCCGCTACCGGCGGCTCCGATTCCTGCCGCAATGGAGCGGCGAGTTCGAGACCGGCATCGTCGGCACCGAGACCGCGACCGAGGACGGTCTGCTCGCCCGGCTCCAGGGACATGCCGTCTTCCATCCGATTCCTGCCGGTTCCGTCGTGCAGCCGTTCGTGCTCGGCGGACTGGGCCTGGCGCACTTCAACGGACTGAACACGTCCGACACCGCGTTCCTGCTCACCTTCGGCGGCGGCGTCGACTTCTCGGTGACGCCGACGGTCGGATTCCGCGTCGACATCCGCGGCCTGACAATGAACGGCATGTTCGGCTCGGGCTGGACGACGAGCCTGCACATTCTTTTCGGAGGGACCTGGTCGTTCTAAAGTATTGGGACGGGCCCCTTCGCAATCTTCCTCGCGCTGATGGCAGGCGCGGCGTTCGCGCAGACGCCGGCGCCTGCCACCGGCAGGATCGCTGGACGCGTGACCGCGGCCGACACCGGCATGCCGATCGCGAATGCCGAGATGTCGCTCTTTGCGCTCGACCTCGGCCACCGGTTGACCGTGTACACGGACGACGACGGAAGATACGCATTCGAGGCACTGCAGGCCGGACGGTAATAAGCTTTGAGTCGCTGCTGATGTCGCTGCGATCCAGGGCCACGACGATCACGCTGCTTCATGGCGAGACCAGGGCGATCAACCTGAAGCTGATCAACCGCTGACACGGTCCCTGACCTCGTAGAGCACAATCGCGATCGCCGTCGCGACGTTGAGGGAGTCGACGCCAGCCGCGATCGGTACACGCGCCTGGACGTCGGCTCGCGCCCGCGCGGCCTCGGTCAGACCGAAGCCCTCGGAACCGGCCAGCACTGCGATCTGCTGGCCACGCAACCGAATCGCGACCTCGGCAATGGACTCGGCGGATTCGTCCGGCGTCGTCGCGACGATCGTGAAGCCGTGCGCCCGCAGCGCGTCCAGCAACTCCGGCCACGGCGCGGCCTCGGCAAACGGCAGCGCCAGCGTCGCGGCCATCGACGTGCGAATCGCCTTGCGATACAGCGGATCGGCGCAGCCGGGTCCGAGCAGGATGCCGCGCGCGCCGAGCGCCAGCGCCGATCGAAAAATGTTTCCGACGTTGTCGGGATCGCGCACGTCGTCGAGGACGACGATCGCGCCGGCGCCCGGCGTCGCGGCAATCGCCTCCCACGAGCGTGGCGCTGGCCGATCCGCGTAGCCCAGGCAGCCCTGATGGAAGTGAAATCCGCCTTCGGCCTCGAGCTCGGCGGTGCTGACGACGTCGACGACGGGCTGGCGATCGGCGGGCATGCGATCGAGGACGGGCCTCAGCGCGCCGAGCGCGGTCTCGGTCACCGCCAGCCGGCGGACACGCCACTCGGGCAGCGACAGCGCTCGCGTGATGACGAGACGGCCTTCGAGCACGACCGCCGACCGATCGCCGGACCGCACGTCAGCCGCCGAATCCGCCCGCGGCGTACGCGGCCTCGACGATCCGCAGCGTCTCGAGATTGTCGTCCGGTCCGGTCTCGAAGGGCCGTCCGTCCTCGAGACGATCGACGAAATGCGCGATCGCGGCCGCGTACGACGCGGCGTAGTTCGCCGGCAGATCCAGCTGCACCTCCTGCGAACGCTCGCCGTCAATCCGCAGGCGATCGCGTTCGAGCGTGATTGCGCCGCGGGTGCCGTAGATCGCGAGCCTGTCGAACGCCTCGGGCGGGTGGCCGTATGCCATGAAGTCGCCGACGAGCGACACCGCGGCGCCGGCCGCCGTCGTCATGAACAGCGTCGCGCGATCTTCGCCGCGGACCGCCGCGCTGGAGCGGCCGAGCTGCGCGCCAGTCAGCGTCATCGGCCCGACCAGGAAGCGAAGCGTGTCGACGTGATGGATCAGCACTTCCATCAGCAACAGCCGATCGAGCGTCGCCAGCATCGGTTGGCGTCCGAGCGCCGGGAGCACGCCATTCGCGTCCGGCAGAAATCCGGACGTCAGGACGGACATCGTGACGGTCCGCACGTCGCCGAGCCGCTCGTCGTCGAGCCAACTGCGAATCTGCCTGTAATGCGGACGGAATCGCCAGTTTTCGTGGACCATCAACCGGGATCGCCCGCCGACGTCGCCGACGAGCTGACGTGCTTCGGCGAACGCGGGCGCGAGCGGCTTCTGACACAGAATCGCGAGCCCGCGCGCCGCGGCCATTCGACATACTGGCGCGTGTGCTTCGCGAGGTGTGGCGACGTCGACGGCGTCGAGCGTCTCGGCGTCGAGCATCGCCTCGACCGAGTCGTAGGCGACGGGAATGCCGAACTCGCCGGCACGCGCTCGCGCCGCGGCGACGTCGGGATCGGCGATCGCCACGACGGTCGCGCGCGGGGCGAGCCGGGCCCACGCACGCAGATGATGAGGCGTTACCCATCCTGCCCCGGCCAGCCCGACGCGCAGGATCGCCGCCGGACTCATCGCAGCGGCGCGGCGATCGCCATACTCGGAGTCACGACCGAAGCTCTCCTCGTCGACCACCGCACGCCGGCATTGTATGCGACGGTTCAGCTATGCTGACGCGCGAGGCGACGTGAGCGGAACATCGGACGATCGACGCGGGCTGGCCGCACGACTGACGCGCTACGGCGACGAGCGATTTGCGCGATTCCTGCGCGACGCCTTTCTCGCCTCGACCGGGCTCACCGGCCGCGATCTCGATCGTCCCGTCGTCGGCATCGCCTCGACGGCGAGCGACTTCAACCCGTGCCATGCGTCGGCGCCGGCGCTCGTCGACACCGTCGCGCGGGGCGTCACGCAGGCCGGCGGGCTGCCGTTCACGTTTCCGACGATCTCGATCCACGAGTCGTTCGCGTATCCGAGCAGTCTGATCCTGCGCAACCTGCTCGCGATGGACACCGAGGAGATGCTGCGCGCGCTGCCGATCGACGCCGTCGTGCTCGTCGGCGGCTGCGACAAGACGCTGCCGGCGCAGATCATGGGCGCGGTGAGCGCGGATGTGCCGGCGCTCGTCGCACCGGTCGGGCCGATGCTCGCCGGGTGGAGCGACGGCGAGCGGCTCGGCGCCTGCACCGACTGCCGCCGGCTCTGGGCCGCGCATCGGGCCGGCGAGATCGATCGGGCGTCGCTCGATCGCGCGCAGACTCGGCTGATGCCGACGCACGGCACCTGTATGGTGATGGGCACGGCCAGCACGATGGCGTGCCTCGCCGAAGCGCTCGGGTTCGTCCTGCCCGGCGGCAGCACGATTCCCGCCGTGCACTCGGAGCGGCTCCGCTTCGGCGA
>DASTCC010000132.1:0-6057 GCA_035711465.1 Vicinamibacterales bacterium | reverse complement strand
GCGACGGCCCGATCATGGGCCGGCCGAAGCCGGTGGGGATGATCGCGATGGGCACCGATCTGCCGGCGGTCGACGCGACCTGCGCGCGCGTGATGGGCCTCGAGCCGGCGCGGATTCCATACCTCGAGACGGCCGGCGACTTCCTCGGCAACGTCGACGCCGCGCGCATCGATCAGCGCGGCGAGCCGATCGCGCGCTTCAGGACGAACTTCGATCTGATCGAGTCGATGCGCTCGATTCGAGCGGCGACGTAACGGCGACGACACGATCGCCGACCACGAGCGAGACCGCGTCGATCGATCCCGCCGCCATCTCGATCGTCGCGAACGCCTTGATGGCGCCCGCCAGCCGCTTCGCCGGCATCGCGCGCCGCAACTTCACGACACAGCCATCGCGAGCGACGAAGATCACGTCGATCGCAAACTGCATCCCGAAAGTGTGCACGCCGTTGCACGGCGCGATCACCAGCGCGTGTCCGGCCTCGAGCCCCGTGCGGCCGAGCAGCCCGCGCTTGCGCGACGCCGAATCGAACGCCGCCTCCACTCGTGAGGCGAGCACCCGCCCGTCGCCGAGATGGAACTGGCAGGGACCGGCATCGCGTTTCAAGAGAGGCTGGAGAAAATGCACGCGGCGAGTTTACAGCCCGCAGCCCGCAGCCCGCAGCCCGCAGTCTGTAGGCTGCAGGCTGCGGGCAGCCTTGCAGCCCGCAGCGTGCATCTAATATCGTCGCGCGCGTGTCCCGCCGGTCCTTCTGGCACGTCACGGTTCGCGAAGCGACCGCTCATGCGGTGATCCTGGCCGCGGTGTTGTGGATCGGCGCGGCGCTGCTGATCGTGAGCGGACGCGACGGACGCGACGCGTTCGGCAATCTCAAGGGCGCCGACTTCGTCCACTTCTATACGCTGGGCCGGCTGGCCCTCGAACGGCGTGCCGATCTGCTCTTCGACGGGCCGCGGCAGCACGAGGCGCAGGTCGCGTACGTGCCGGCGTCCGAGCCGGACGGATTCGTTCCGGTGTATCCGCCGCACGCGGCGCTTTGGTTCGCGCCGTTCGCGACGCTCGGCTACGTGCCGGCGGCGTTCGCCTGGGCCATCGTCACCGCGCTGGCGTACGCGTTCGCCGTGGGCGTGGCCTGGCGGGCGGGCGGCGCACGCGAGTGGGGCGGGCCCCTGGTCGTCGCGGCCGCGGCGGCATTTCCGCCGTTCTGGAATCTCGTCCTGCACGGGCAGACGACTGCCATCCCGCTCATCGCGTTCGCCGGTGGCTACCTGGCGCTGGCGCGCGACCAGCGTGTGCTTGCCGGCGCCGTGCTCGCGCTCGCGAGCGTCAAGCCGCAGCTCGGTGTCGTGCTCGCGGTCGTCGTCCTCGCAACTGGCGACTGGCGCCTGATGCTCGGCGCCGCCGTGTCGTTGGCGATTCAAGCCGCCGCCGTGGGGCTGTGGTTCGGGCAGGAGACGCTGTGGCGCTACGTCGACGTCGTGCGTCAGATCGGCGACGTCCGCGATCTGCTCGAGCCGAAGCCGTACCAGCTCCATTCGATCCGCACGCTCGCCGACCTCATGCCGCAGCCGTGGAGCACCCTGTTCTGGTACGGCGCGCTGGCCGCGATCGCGCTGCTGGTGATCCGGATCTGGCGAAGTCATGCGCCGCTGCCGGTGCGCTTCGGCGCGCTCGTCATCGCGACGCTGCTGGCGAGCCCGCACCTCACGGTCTACGACGTCACGCTCGCCGCGCCGGCGCTGCTCTGGCTCGCGCCGGTCTCGGTCGCTGCGATCTACCTGCTCTACGTCACCACGCTCGTGCCGACCGCATTGTTCCTGCCGATTCAGATCTCGGTGCTGGTGCTGCTCGCGATCTTTCTCACGGCGACGCGCGTTGGAAGAGCGCCCACCGATCGTCCGCAAACGCCCTGACCCAGCGGCCGTCGCCCGCGAGCGCGGCGGCCGTCGGCGAGTCCGGCGGCATGACGGCGCAGCGAATGTCGTGCTGACCGAACAGGGCAGAGTAGTCGCCGCTGATCTCGACACGGCGGCTCTCGGCGAGCAAATCGGCCGGATAGGGATCCTGCCGGTTGTCGAGGAACACCGGCCGGTCGCGCACGAACCAGATCAGCACGCCGCCCTGTTCGAAGGTGTTGTAGAGCGAGCCGCGGCAGCCCGAGATCGCCGCGATCGCATCGCTCGAAATCGGCTGCCAGCCGAGCGACGGCGGCGGCCGCAGCCACGTCAACGCCACGATCGCCAGGCCGAACACCGCCGCTCCGCCGAGGATCGCGGCGTTGGCGCCGGTCCGTTCGCGGACCGGCCGACGCGCCCGTTCGACGCGTCCGGCCGCGACGATCGCCGTCAGCGCCGGCACCGCGACGATCAGGAACAGCGGCACGTTTCTGACCGCCCGGATCGCGAGCGGCGTCGTCGCCAGCGCCATCCCGGCGAGGATCAACGCGCGGTCGTCGAGCAGCCGCCGGCGGTGCCACAGCGCGAACGGCATCGCCGCCGCGATCGCCCAGAACGGCCACATCGTCGGCATGAAGGTCGTCGGGCGCCACTCGATGATCAGGTTCGTCTGAGATCGCCCGATCGACGCGACGACATCCGACCACAGACCCACGCCGAGCGGGGACGCGAGCGTCGCGACGATCGACGCGACGACGATGGCAAGCTGTCGCCGGTCCACGCGTCTGTGTGCGATCGATGTCGCGGCGACCGCACCGACGAGGGCGACGACGCCGAAGACGCTGGCGGCGTGGAGGTTGGTCCAGAGCGCGATGACCGCGGGTATCCAGATCCACCGGTTCGACGCGGCGAGCGTGCACACGAGCGCGAACATCAGCATCGAGAACACCTGCGGGCGCACCGCCCACGACCCGGTCGAGGCGACGAGACACGCGGCGAACAGCAGGAACCGGATCTCGAAGCTCCCTCGGAGCAGCCGCCACATCAGCCACATCGAGCCGGCGATCGCCGAGGCCGCGATCGTCTGAAGGAGCGGCATGCCGCCAATGCTCTGGGCCAGGTAGAAGATGACGCTGGTCAGCCACTCGTGATTGGGCCAGGGCCGGCCGGAGGCCGTCCAGGAGTAGGTGTCGACCAGCGGCACGCGTCCCGTTCGCCAGAACTCCTCGCCGGCGCGCAGCTGCCACCAGGTGTCGCTCTGTACGGGCGAGAGGCACGCCAGCACCACGATGGCCACGAACAGCATGCCGATGGTCAGCCGTTCGGAGGTGATGGTGGGCACGCGGCAGTAGTCTACTCATCGCGCGGAGCCGCCGCTGCTATCGATTGGGCGCGCCGCCGATAGGATGCAGAGCATGCCGGCTGCCGGGACCCGCTCGATCGATCCGCTCCGCCTCGTCGCGATCGGCGTCGTCGCGCTGGGGTTTGCGGTCGCGTGTCTCACCAACGCGGATCCCGACCTCTGGGGCCACGTCCGGTTCGGCGCCGACATCGTCCACGACCGCGCGCTGCCCACGGAAGATCCGTACTCGTTCACGCAGGACCGGCCGTGGATCAACCACGAGTGGCTGAGCGAGCTGCAGATGGGAGTGGCGTGGCTGGGGCTCGGCGCCACGGGGCTGGCGCTGCTCAAGGGGCTCCTGGTCGGCGTCACCGCGATGCTGGTCTGGCGCGCGCTCGCGGGCATCGACGTGCCGATCCGTCTCGCGATGATGGCGGTAGCGGCGATCGGCACGACGCACGTCACGCAGTCGCTGCGGCCGCAGGTCTGGTCGCTGCTCCTGGCGACGATATTGTTTCGCCGGTTGTCGGCGAGCGACGGCCCGGGCTTCGCGATCGCGATCCTGTTCGCGCTCTGGGCGAATCTGCACGGCGGATGGGTGCTCGGGTTGATCGTGCTGACGGCGTGGGCCGCGACCGACACCGTGCATCGGCCGAGCGGATGGGGCAGGTGGGTCGCGATCCTCGCCGCTTGCGTCGCCGCCACGCTGGCGACGCCGTACGGCTTGGAGCTCTGGCGCTTTCTCACATCCACGGTGCGGGTGGGTCGGCCGATCATCGAGGAGTGGCAGCCGATCTGGCAGCTGCCATGGCCGAAATGGATCCCGTGGCTCGTTCCCGCGGCTGCGGTTGTGTGGGCGATCTCGAGTCCATTCGATCGGCGATGGCCGCGCGCCTTCGCGCTGGCGGCGCTCGCATACGGCTCGCTGAAAGTCGCGCGCGTGCTGCCGTTCTTCGCCGTGGCGGCGATGGTGCTCATCGCGCCGCGCGTGCGCGGACGCTGGCCGGCCAAGCCGATGACCTCGCGCGGCTCGCCGTCACAGGATCTCGTGGCCGCGGCGGTGATCTTCGCGATCGCGGTGACCGCCGCGGTGTTCGTCGGTAGAAGGACGTTCGCCTGCGTGGCGGTCGACGATCGGCTGCCCGAGTCGGCGCCGGCGGCGATGCTGGAACAAGCGCCCCCGGGGAAGCTCGTGACGTTCTTCGATTGGGGTGAGTACGCGCTCTGGCATCTCGGACCGGCGATCACCGTGTCGATGGACGGACGCCGCGAGACCGTCTACTCGGACTCGCGCCTCGACGACCACGACGCGATCCTCGCCGGCACCGCGCGCGGTCTCGAGCTGCTCGCCCAATGGCAGCCGGACTACGTCTGGCTGCCGGCCGCGAGCGAGACGACGCGGGCGTGGCTGATCGAGCGGGGGTACCGGCTGGCGTTCGAGAGCCCGCGATCGTTTCTCGCCGTGCGCGCCGACCGCGCCATCCCAGCGACGTCCACGCCCCCTGACCCGGATCGCCGATGCTTTCCGCAGTGACGCGCGCCCGCGCCGTGTCGCGGACGTGGTGGGTCTGGGCCGGCATCGCGCTCCTCGGCTATGCGGCCGCGACGTTCACCATCGCCGAAGCCGATCTCTGGGGGCATCTGCGGTTCGGCCTCGATCTGCTGCGCGATCGGCACCTGCCGTCGATCGACCCGTATTCGTTCACCCAGGATCGCCCGTGGATCAACCACGAATGGCTGAGCGAGCTGGTGATGGCGATCGCGTATCGCATCGGCGGGGTCGCGGGTCTGGTGCTGCTCAAGGGCGCGATGGTGTTCGCGACCTTCGCGATCGTGTGGGGCGCGCTTCGCGACGTTCACCTGGGGGCGCGCGCCGCGCTGATGGCCCTGATGTACGTCGGCACCGTCCACGCGACGTCGTCGTTCCGGCCGCAGGTGTGGACGTTCCTGTTCGTCGCCGTGCTGGTGCGCGTGCTCGCCGAAGATCGGTCGCGGCGCTTTCTGCCGCTGCTGTTCGTCGTCTGGGTCAACGCGCACGGCGGCTGGATCGTCGGGCTCGGCGTGCTCGCTGCGTGGGCAGGCGCCGAAGCGTTCCTCGATCGGCGGACCGCGCCGCGATGGGCGATGGTCGTGGCGGCGTGCGTGCTGGCGACGCTCGTCAACCCGTATGGCTTCGGGCTGTGGCGATTCATCCGGGAGACCGTCGGCTTCTCGCGCGACATCCGCGAATGGCTGCCGCTGTTCTCGAATCCGATCGACGTGTGGGCGCCGTGGGTCATCGTCACCATCGGCGTCATCGCGCTTGCGTCCACGCCGCACCGTCATCGCCTGGCCGCGCTCGCCGTGTCGGCGATGCTCGCCTACGCGTCGTTCCGCGTGATGCGCATCAGCTCGCTGTTCCTGATCGCCGCGATCGTCGCGCTCGCGCCGGCGATCGCGCATCGATTGCCCGTGAAGCTCACGTCGTTGCCGGCGCCTCGGCCTCGGGGGGAGGGCATCGCCGTCGCGCTCATGTTCGCGGCGTCTCTCGCGTGCGCGGCCTGGGCGATGCAGCGGACCGCGGCGTGCATCCTGATCACGGGCTCATGGGCGCCGTCTCCGGTCCCGGTGAGGATGTTGATGCAAGCGCCGGCCGGCCGGCTGGTCGCGTATTTCGATTGGGGCCAGTACGCGATCTGGCACCTCGGCCCGCGGATCAGCGTGGCGATCGACGGCCGGAGGGAGACCGTGTACTCGGACGCACGACTGGCCGACGATCGCGCGATCGTCGCTGGCGGTGCGCGCGGCGTCGCGCGGCGGGCCGAGTGGGCGCCCGAGTAC
>DASTCC010000131.1:0-10011 GCA_035711465.1 Vicinamibacterales bacterium | reverse complement strand
TCGGACGCGGCGAATCGGTGACCCCGCGCCGCGGGCGCTGGTCGTCGATCGTGGTCGCCGTGCAGATGGCGCTCGTGTTCGTGCTGACGGTGGCCGGGTCGCTGGTGATCGGCAGCCTGTGGTGGGCGTTCCGACAGGATCCGGGCTTCAGCCCGGGCCAGACCGCGGTCGTCGATCTCAGCGCCGGCGCCGGCACGCTGGCCGAGCGTAACGATCGATTCAGGATCGCCGTCGCGCGGCTGCGCGAACTGCCGGGCGTCACCCACGTCGGCGTGGTTGCCGGCCCGTTCCTGCGCCGCGGCTGGCGCGTGCCGCCACTGAACGATCCCGCGCTCCGGCGCGAGCAGCTGGTCACGGTCGGCGGTGACTTCTTCGAGATGCTGGGTCTTGGAGCGATCGAAGGCCGGCTGCCGACGCCGCAGGAGCTGTCTTCGAGCGCGCCGGTCGCCGTCGTCAGCGATCGCATCGCGCGGCGGATGTGGCCGGGAGAGACCGCCGTCGGCCGGGTGCTGGCGGGAAGTTCGTTTCAATATCAAGTCATCGGGGTCGTACCGGATGCGCGGTTTTCGGGTCTCGACGATTCGAGCCGAGGCCAAATCTACTGGCCGATCGGTTCGGGTCTGGGCTCCACCATCCTCGTTGCTGGCGCAACGCCAGGCGACGAGACGCTGCGCCGAGTGCTCGAGGCCATTCGCGCGGCGGGACCGGCCTCCGGCGTGACCCGCGCGACGACCGTTGATCGAACCTTCACCGAGCTCCTGCGGCGACGATTGTTCGTCGCCTGGTTTTATGGGCTGTTCGCCGCGAGCGCGCTCGTCATCGTCGGCGTCGGGATCCTCGGCCTGGTCGCGATGTCGACCGCGGCGCGAACGCGCGAGATCGGCATTCGATCGTCGCTCGGGGCGACGGGCGACCGACTCGTGCGAGGGCTCGTCGCCGAACAGCTCGCCCCGGTGGCGGCTGGGCTGGCGATGGGCGGCGTCATCGCGGCCTGGGCCGTCACCTACTTGAGGTCAACGCTCTACGAATTCAGCATCTACGACACCCGCCTGTGGTCGATCGCCGCGGCTGCGCTGCTGCTGACGGCGACTGTCGGGGCGTTGATTCCGGCCGTGAGGGCGGCGAGAATCGATCCTGTCAGAGCGCTGAGAACTGACTAGTTCACGAAAGTAGGGCCGGGCCGACTACCATCCGAGGGCTTCTGGCCACCGTCTAATCAGCCATGATTCCCCGCCGACTCGCCGTCGCCGCTCTCGTCTGTCTGTCCAGCGCGCCGATTCTGGCCGGGCAATTGCCGGCGCCCGCGCGGCCGCCGGCGCCCCCCGTGCCGCAGGTCGGCCAGGCGCGTGACGACAACCGCCAGCCGACGAAAGGCACCGGCGCCCTGGTCGGCCGGGTCGTCGATCTCGCCTCCGGCCAGCCGGTCGACGGGGCACGCGTGTCGATTTCCGGCCCGAACATGTTCGACGTTCCCGGTACCGTTTCGGATGACGACGGCCGGTTCGCGTTCGCGAATCTGCCCGCCGGCCAGTTCACACTGCGAGCATCGAAATCTGGATATCTGTCGGCCGCCTACGGGCAGAAGTCAGCGGCGTCGGGCAGTTCGGGCACGCCGATCGATCTGGCGGACGGCCAGGAGATGAAGGATCTCGTCCTCAGCCTGCCGCGCGGCGGGGTCATCACCGGCATCGTGTTCGACGAGAAGAACCGCCCGTCCGTCGGCACACCGGTGCGGGTGATGCGCTGGTCCATGCAATCGGGCGAGCGCACGCTCTCGCAGTCGAACTCGGCGACGACCGACGATCGCGGCATCTATCGCGTTTACGGCTTGCCGCCGGGTGACTACATCGTCAGCGCCGTGCCGCGCAACCAGATCGGCGAGATCTCGATCGATCAGGCGATGCTGATCGAAGAAGCGATGCGGGCCCGCGAGCTCGCGATGTCGACCACCTCCGGCGGCGTCTCCATCGGCGGCGAGTACCGCATCAACGTCGAACCGCCGCACATCGAACCGACGACCGGATACGCGCCGGTGTACTACCCGGGCACGTCGCAGCCGAGCGCCGCGCAGACGCTGCGGCTCGGCGTCAGCGAGGAGCGCGGCGGCGTCGACTTCGCGCTCTCACGCGTGTCGCTGGCCAAGGTCGATGGCATGGTGCTCATGGCCCCCGGGATGAACTCGTCGGGTGTGACGGTGCGGCTCATCGATCTCGACGACGGCGCGACCGGACTGAACCGGCCGTCCACGCGCACGGGACGCGACGGGAAGTTCACGTTCAACGCCGTGCCGCCCGGACGCTACCGGGCCGTCGCGGTCGGTGCGCTGCGCACCGCGCAGACCAATCCCCGCGTCGTCCAGCCCGATGGCTCCATCGTCGTCAACAGCAACGTGCAGAGCCGCGGCCAGGCATGGGCGGCGACGGAGGTCGTCGTCAACGGCAGCAACATCACCAATGTCACGCTCGCTCTTCAGGACGGCATGACCATCGCCGGTCGCGTCTCGTTTTCAGGTACCGCGCCGCGGCCGTCGCCCTCGGCGCGGCTGCGGATTGCCCTCGCGCCGTTCGGCAGCCAGACCACCGCGCTCGGCGTGAGCTCGTCGACCGTCAACGTCGAAGCCGATGGCCGATTCACGTTTGTCGGCGTCGTCCCCGGTCAGTACCGGATTCGATCCGTGTCCGGCGCGTCGGGCTACTCGCTCGCGTCCGCCATGCTCGCCGGGCGCGACACGCTCGACTACTTCATCGACGTACAGCCCGGGCAGAACATCAACGGGCTCGAGGTCGAGCTCGCCGACAAGAGCAGCTCGCTCGGCGGCGCCATTCAGGATGTCGCCGGCAAGCCGACGTCGGACTACACCGTGATTCTGTTCGCCGCGGATCGTTCCTACTGGCGTGCGGGCGCACGGCGGATTCGCGCGACGCGGCCGTCGACGACTGGCAGGTTCTCGTTCTCGGGACTGCCCGCCGGCGAGTACCGTCTCGCGGCGGTCACCGACGTCGAATCCGGACAGTGGTTCGATCCGGCGTTCCTCGAACAGCTGCAGGCCGCATCGATCGCGGTGACGCTCGTCGAAGGCCAGTCGCGCACGCAAGATCTGCGCGTCGCCAGCCGATAGCGGCGGACGGTCGACGCGCGAGTCGATTCTTCGCGGCCGCGCAATCCATAATCATCGAGTGCGTCAGGAACTGCGCGCCATGACGGCGCTCGCCTGGCCCGTCGTCGTCGCCGAGATTGGCTGGCTGGCGATGGGCATCGTCGACACGATCATGGTCGCGCCGCTCGGTCCGGCCGCGATCGGCGCGGTCGGCGCGGGATCGATCCTGTTCATGGCGCTGATGATGCCGGGCTTCGGCACCCTGCTGGCGCTCGATACGTTCGTGGCGCGCAGCTTCGGCGCCGGCCGCATCGACGAGTGCCATCGTTGGCTCTTTGCCGGCGTGCAGCTCGCGATCGTGATGACGGTCGTGCTGACGGTGGTCGCGTTCCTGGGCGTCCGCGCCCTGCCGGCCGTCGGCTTCCACCCGGATGTGATCGCCGCGCTGTCGCCGTACATGACCAGCCTGCTCTGGTCGGTGGCGCCGCTGATGCTCTACATCGCGATGCGGCGATATCTGCAGGCGATGAACGTTGTCCGGCCGATCATGGCCGGCTTGATCATCGCCAACGCGATCAACCTCGGCGCGAACTGGCTGCTGGTCGAAGGCCGGCTCGGGTTTCCGGCACTTGGCGTCGTCGGAGCGGCGTACGCGACGGTGGTGTCGCGCGTTTTCCTCGGCGTCTTCACCTTTGTCGTGCTGCTCCGGCGCGAGCGCGACACGCCGTCCGGCTTGCACGACGTGCCGTTCGCGATCGACGTCGCGAGGGTGTGGGCCATCCTGAAGGTCGGCCTGCCGGCGGCAGGGCAGATCCTCCTCGAGGTCGGCGTGTTCGCCACCGCCTCGGCGCTGGCCGGCAAGATCGCGCCCGCCGCCGTCGCCGCGCATCAGATCGTGCTCAACATCGCCGGCTTCGTGTTCATGTTTCCGTACGGCATCTCGTCGGCTGCGGCGGTTCGCGTCGGCCAGGCGATGGGCCGGCACGACGCGCACGGCGTGCGCCTCGCCGGCTGGGGCGCGCTTGGACTGGCGACGAGCGTGATGATGATCTCCGCGGCTCTCTTCGCGCTCACGCCGCGGCCATTCATGCGACTGTTCACCGACGACGTGTCGGTCGTCGAGGCCGGCGCCGCGGTGCTGCTCATCGCCGCGGTCTTTCAGCTCTTCGACGGCGTCCAGACGGTAACGACCGGCGCGCTCCGCGGTCTCGGCGAGACCCGGATGCCGATGTACTCCAATCTCATCGGCCACTGGATGATCGGCTTGCCGACCGGCTACGTGCTCTGCTTCCGGCTCGGCTGGGGCATCGAGGGCCTGTGGATGGGCCTGGCGCTGGGGCTGATCCTCGTCGGCTCGGTGCTGCTCGGCGTCTGGTCGCACAAGAGCCGGGCCGCGGTCGTCCCGGTGAAAGGACTATGATCGAGTCGATCGGATAAATCACCGTCGTCCAGGAGGAGCCCTTGAGTCGTCCTCGCGCCAGCCGTGCCGTGGCCTTGCTCGTTGCGACGTTCGTAGCCGGATCGTGCGGCGGCGGGGGCACGGCGCCGGCGACGACGACAGAGGCCAAGCCGACGGCCGCGGACGCCGCGGCGTTTCTCGCCAGGGTCAACGACGATCTGCTCCGCATCGGCACGCAGGCTGGACAGGCGTCGTGGGTCTACTCGACCTACATCACCCAGGACACCGAGGCGATCAACGCCCGCGCCAGCCAGACGCTGATCGACGTCGCCAAGAAATACGCGAAGGAGGCGACGCGCTTCGACGGCGTGGACGTGCCCGCCGATCAGCGCCGCCAGCTCGAGCTGCTGAAGCTCTCGCTCGAGCTGGTGACGCCGTCCGATCCGGCGCGCGCCGAAGAGCTGACCAAGCTCGCCGCCGGCCTGGAAGCGACCTACGGCAGGGGCAAGTGGTGCGCCGACCCGGCGAAGCCGGACGCATGCCTCGACATCGAGCAGATCACCGAGGTCATGGCGACGTCGCGCGACGAGCAGCGGCTTCGCGAGGTCTGGCAGGGCTGGCACACGATCGCGACGCCCATGCGCAAGGACTATCAGCGCTTCGTGGAGCTGGCCAACGCCGGGGCGAAAGAGCTCGGCTTCGCCGATACCGGCGCGATGTGGCGGTTGAAGTACGACATGCCCGCCGACGCCTTCACCGCGGAAGTCGATCGGCTCTGGACTCAGGTCCGGCCGCTCTACGTATCGCTCCACGCCTACGTGCGGATGAAGCTCCACGAGAAGTACGGCGCGGCGGTGCCGGAGAACGGGCCTATTCCCGCGCATCTGCTCGGCAACATCTGGGCGCAGGACTGGAGCAACGTCTACGAGCTGGTGGCGCCGGCCGACGCGGGCCAGGGCTACTCGCTCTCCGACATCCTGAAGAAGCGCAACACCACGCCGGTCGAGATGGTCCGCATCGGCGAGCGCTTCTACTCGTCGCTCGGCTTCGCGCCGCTGCCCGAGACGTTCTGGCAGCGTTCGCTGTTCTCGAAGCCCGCCGATCGCGACGTCGTCTGCCACGCCAGCGCGTGGGACATCGACTACGCCGACGATCTGCGCATCAAGATGTGCATCGACGCGACCGAGGAGGATTTCTCGACCATCCACCACGAGCTCGGCCACAACTACTACCAGCGCGCCTACAAGAACCAGCCGGTGCTGTTCCGCGACAGCGCCAACCAGGCGTTTCATGAAGCCATCGGCGACACCATCGCGCTGTCGGTGACGCCGGAGTATCTCGTCAAGATCGGCCTGCTCGATCGCGCCCCGGACTCGTCGCGAGACATCGGCCTGTTGCTGGCGCGCGCGCTCGAGAAGGTCGCGTTCCTGCCGTTCGGCCTGGTGATCGATCAGTGGCGCTGGGACGTGTTCTCGGGCGCAGTGCCGCCGGCGAGCTACAACAGGTCGTGGTGGGATCGCCGCCTCAAGTACCAGGGCATCGCGCCGGCCCAGCCGCGCGGCGAGGAGTTCTTCGATCCGGGCGCCAAGTATCACGTGCCGGCCAACTACTCGTACACGCGCTACTTCCTCGCGCACATCCTCCAGTTCCAGTTCCACCGCGAGCTGGCGAAGATGGCCGGCTGCAAGACGCCGCTCCACCGCTGCTCGATCTACGACGGCAAAGCCGTGGGCGCGAAGCTGGACGCGATGCTGAAGATGGGGCAGTCCAAACCGTGGCCGGACGCCCTCGAGGCGCTCACCGGCTCACGCCAGATGGACGCGTCGGCAATGGTCGACTACTTCGCCCCGCTGAAGGCATGGCTCGACGAACAAACGAAGGGCAAACCCACCGGCTGGTAGTGACCCGCCGTAGCCCGTCGTTACCTGTCGATCGCTCGATCGATCGCTCTTGTCAGCGCCTCGTGCGTGTCTTCCGGCCCGACGCCTTCCCAGGCGCCGAGCACTTCGCCGCGCTGATTCACGACCAGAAGCGTCGGCGTGACCGTCGCCTTGAGCGTGCGCGTGGCTTCGACGACGTGGCTCTGGTCGAGTCCGATGGACCGGGCGTAGCGCACTTCGGCGTCGCGATGCAGGTTGGCGCCGGGCGTGGCCAGCACGATTGCAGCGCGGCCCTCGAGATGCGCGACCAGCTGCTTGAGATAGGGCTGCGCGCGCTGGCAGGCCCCGCACGTCGACTGACCGAAGAGAACCAGCGTGTACGGCGTCTCCGCGTACCACGCTGCAGGGACATCTACCGTGTCGCCGGCCTTGTACGCGGGCGCCGGGGGCTTCGGAGCGGCCGTCGTGCCGACGCTGCGGGCCAGACGTGGCCAGGCGACGACGCCTGCGGTGGTACCGACGACCAAAACGAGAACGAGGCTCACGATGAGTGAGCCTCGTCCCAGGACCTTGTCGTGTTCGGTCTCCATCAGCGGATCAGTACGCCTCCGGCCAGATCTTCACGCGGCACCAGCCAGTGCACGCCCACGACCAGAGCGGCCCGCACATCGGCCAGCTGAGGTCCATGCCGCAGGTGTAGAGCTCCGAGCACTGGAGCCAGTCTTCCTCGGGCCAGACGTCGCAGGTGTCGATGTCGATGTTGCAGTTGCAGCCCGGCGTGTCCGCCGAGCTGACGCGCCAGGCGCGGATCTTGTCCGCGATCTGCTGTGAGAGCGGCAGTGCGTTGGCGGCCAGCGTACCCTGCGGACCCATCGTCACGAAGAGCTCTTTCGTCGCCGTCGGCCCGAGCGACTTCGTCGCCGCCTCGAAGACCGCGGTGACCTTGGCCTGCACCTCGGGCGAGAGCGGCGGCTCGAATGCGGCAGGCGTGAGCGCCGCCTTGGCGTCCTCGATGATCGCCCGCTGACTCGCGGTGAGCTCCGGATGGGTGCTGATGAACCGGTCGAAGTGCGAGCGCCACGCCGCGGCGCGATCGGCCGGCGACAGCGTCGCCATGATCGCGCGGCGATAGGCGGCCGGGTAGTTCTCGATATTGGCCACGGCGTCGGCGATCTCGGTCGTCGACCGATCCGCGACCCATTCCTGCGCCGCGGTCGTGGCATCGGGCGTCCGGGCGATCGGCAGCAGCAGCGCTTCCACGGGCAGAGCAATCAGGCCGAGCACGAAGCAGAAGGTCAGGCGACGGCGTGTCCGCGCAGTCATCGCACGCTCCTTGGGATCCGGGCACGCACACGTGCACGCCCCGGGGATTGCCCTCGGCCAGTGCAAGACTGACGCCGCTTCGCCGGCGTGAAAGAGCCCGCAAACATTGCAGTTTCTGCAATGTCGGCGGGCTCAAGGTTGTTTCAGAAAATACAGAACTCGTCGTTCACGAATCTGCACAGCCACGTGCGTGGTGCGCCCTGCGCGGTGCGCCGTGCTGGTTCCTGGTGCTTCGTGCACGCCGCACGTCGCACGTCGCGCAGCGCACGACGCACAGCGCACGACGCACGAGTGGCGGGGTTCTACCTCCCGCCAGCCTTCTTCACCTCTGCTTCGCGCGCCAGGAAGCTCTGGCCGTCGGTGATCCAGCTTGCCGCCGGATCGCCCTTCAGGTAGTGGCCGAACCACGCGAGGATGCGCTGTTGGTAGTCGACCTGGTTCTTCGCCTGCCGCAGCCCGTGGTCCTCGCCGTTGTAGACGATCATCACGACGTTCTTTCCGGCGCGGCGCGCGATGTTGTACATCGCCACCGCCTGGTGCCAGTGCACCGTGCCGTCGTTGTCGCCGGTCATCAGCAGCAGCGGCGTCGTCATCTTCGGCACGTTGTAGATGGCCGAGTTGCGGATGTACGCCTGCAGGTCCTCGTAGAGCGGCACGACCATGCGCTGCTGGCCGGTCTCGATGTGATCGGTCTCGGCGATGCCCGAGCTCCAGTGGTGGTTGCCGTAGTTGCTGACGAGGTCGGTGATCGCCGCGCCGGCGACCGCGGCCGCGAACGTCGTCGTGTTGGCGGCCATGTAGGCGGTGTCGAAGCCGCCCCACGAGTGACCGACCATCCCGACGCGCTTCGGATCGACGAGGCCTTTGTCGACCACGGCCTTCACGGCCGGACGCACGCATTCGACGACGGAGAGCCCGGGCTCGCGCGGGCGGAAGATGATGTCCGGCTGCAGCACGAAGTAGCCCTGGCTCGTGAAGACCGTCGTGTTGTAGTAGTCGCGATCGCTCGGCGCGACGTAGCGGTGCACGCCGTCCGAGAGCGTCTCGTAGACGTAGACGATCATCGGATATGTCCTGCCAGGCTGGTAGCCGGCCGGGTAATAGAGCGCGCCCTCGAGTCGCAGCCCCTTCTCCGACTTGTATTCGACCAGCTCGCTCCGGCTCCATGCGAACTTCGACTGGAACGGGTTGGTCGTCGTGATCTGCCTCGGCGAATTCAGCGCGGCGGTGGTCAGGAACAGGTCCGGCGAGTCGTCGTGAGCCTGCACGGTATAGGCAAAGACGTCGGCGCCCGTTGCCTTCGACAGTCCGGTCACCGACTTATCCATCCAGACGGCGCGGTCGACCGTGCCGGTCATCCCGGACGCCGCCGACCCCGACGTCTTGAGGATGCCGTAGCCGGACTGCTTCGACCAGATGCCGAACAGGCTGACGTACGACGGGCTGGCGACGTCGACGAACTCGGCGTCGGGGTTGATGCGAAGGTAGCGGTGCCGCACCTGGTCGGCCGCGCCACTGGTGAGGCGCGACGGCTTCGCCCCGTCGGTCGGCACGAGCCAGATGTCGAACTTGTCGTAGAGGAGCACCGCCGCGTCGTCCTTCGTCCAGCCGCCAACGCCGAACATCGGCTTCTCGGCACTGGTCTGATCCGATTCGACGTCGACGAACGACGTCGCAATCGACTTGGTCAGATTGGCGATCGCGCGCGTCCCGGTGTCGATGGTCATGTAGTGCCCGCCTTCGACGAACAGCACGAACCGGCCGCCCGGGCTGACGCTGGCGGATCGGCCGGTGACGCGTTCCTTGATCCTGGTCCGGCTGCCGGAGGCGAGATCGACGAGGTGGAGGTCGCCCGCCGGGCGTCCGATCGATCGTTCCATCGCGTACGCGGACCAGTCGTCGACGAGGGCCGCGGACCATCCGGCGATCGGCGTGATCGTTTCCTGCTGCGTCTTGCCGATCTGCACGAAGCGGCCGGTATCGAGATGCCAGGCGCTCAGCAGGTTGCGGCGGCGATCGGCCGCAGCCGAGAGCTTCTGCTGCGCCATCACGATCGGATCCTTCCAGTGCCACACGTCGACGGCCGCCGGCTCGTCCCGCTCCTGGCCGTTCGCGCCGGCATTGCCGCCGCGCCCGCCCCGGCCGCCGCGTCCGGCGGATTCGTCGTCAGTGGCGGCGTTCGCGCCACGCCCGCGCGGCGGCGCCGGCGGCTTGGCCTCCCACGCCGCGATGCCGACGAGGATCGTCTTGCCGTCGTCGCTCCACGACGGCCGGCGGTACGTGACGGTCCGCATGTTCGTGGGGAAGGAGGC
>DASTCC010000130.1:0-8066 GCA_035711465.1 Vicinamibacterales bacterium | reverse complement strand
GACTGGATCGGCCGCGGCTCCACGGGGGAGCGCTTCCGCGAGGCCGATCATCCGTTCGCCGACGATCTCGATCTGTTCGGCCGCGGCAGCGCGTTCGAGCTGCTCTCGACGGCACGGACGCGGGCCGGCGAAGACGTGCTGGCGTCGTGGCTCCTCAACCCGGCGCCGCCCGATGAGATCCGCGCGCGTCAGGGCGCGGTGGCCGAGCTGGCGCCGAAGATCGATCTCCGCGAATCGATCGCGGTGCTCGGCGACGGGTTGCGCGTCGGCGTGGATGCGGCGTTGCTCCGCGCCTGGGCGACCAGTCCGCATCGGCTCGGCCAGCCAGCGGTCCGATTGGCGTTGCTGGCCCTCTCAGTGGTCACCGGGACGCTGCTGGCGTGGTGGTGGTTCGGCCCCGAGCCGCCAATCGGCGTCATCCGCGCGGCGATCATCCTCGCCGGCGTCGAAGGCCTGGTCGCGCTCTGGTACAGGCGGCAGGTCCATCACGTCGTTCACGCGGTCGATCCGGCGTCACGCGATCTCGAGCTGCTCGCCGGCGTGCTCCGCGCCATCGAGCGCGAGCGCTTCACCAGCGCGCGGCTGACTGAGTTTCAGGATGCGCTCGGCGGCCACACGCGTCCGGCGTCCACGGAGATCGCCTATCTGGCCCAGCTCGTCGCCCTGCTCCGCTCGCGGCAGAACGTGATGTTCGCGCTACCGGCAGCGCTGGTGATGTGGACGACGCAGGTGTCGCATGCGATCGAAGCGTGGCGCCGCCGCGTCGGACCGCACGTTCCTGATTGGCTGCGCGTCGTCGGCGAGTTCGAGGCGCTGGTCGCGCTCGGCACCTTCGCGTCCGAGAATCCCGGCTACGCGATGCCGGAGCTCGCGCCGGCGACCGACACGGCGCGGCTGTCAGGCACCGCGATCGCGCACCCGCTGCTGCCGCCCACCGCCATCGCCAACGACATCGCCATCGGCGGCGGCGCGCCGATCCTCTACATCGTCAGCGGCTCGAACATGTCGGGCAAGAGCACGTTCCTCCGCGCCATCGGCCTGAACGCGGTGCTCGCGCAGATGGGCGCGCCGGTGCGCGCGCGATCGTTCACGCTGTCGCCGGTGGTCGTCGGCGCGTCGATTCGCATCCAGGACTCGCTGCAGGACGGCCGATCGCGCTTCTTCGCGGAGATCACGCGCCTCAAGCAGATCGTCGATCTGGCGAACACGCATCGGCACGCCGCGCTGTTCCTGCTCGACGAGATCCTCGCCGGCACGAACTCGCACGATCGCCGCCACGGCGCCGAAGCGCTGCTCGTCGGCCTGACCAACCTCGGCGCCATCGGCCTGGCGACGACGCACGATCTGGCGCTCGGCGAGATTGCCGACCGGATGGCGCCGCGCGCCGCGAACGTCCACTTCGAGGACTCGTTCGTCAACGGCGCACTGACGTTCGACTACCGGCTGCGCGATGGCGTCGTCCGCACCAGCAACGCGCTGCCGTTGATGCGATCGATCGGGTTGGATGTCTGAGCGCGTCGGCTGTCAGGGGTACGGGACGCGATACCGCGCGCTGCCCAGAAGCCGGCCCCAAGCGTAACCGAGCCGGACGACGAGCGCCGGCCGTTCGCCGCGCCGGGCGCGGGCCAATGCCGCAGTCAGCGCAAGCCACTCGCGACCAGCCTGCGCGAAGCTGCGGCCAGGCATGCCGGCGTCGCGAAATCGCCGAAACAGGACGACGTGGTCGCGACCCCAGTTCGCGCTCTGTCGAAACAGCGATCGATACGAGTTGCGGTAGCGATAGAGATAGACCGCGTCGGGGACGAAGTGCAGCGTCTCGCCAGTCTCGATCTGCACCAGCCAGGAGAAGGCGAGATCTTCGGCGCCATGGAACTCGAGCGGAAAGCCCGCGACGCGCTCGAACAGATTGCGGCGAATGCCGATGTTCACGCCGGCAGCCGGGAGAAATCCGAGAAAGCTGGCAATGCCCTGTTCCTGCCACGGTGGTCCGTGGGCGTCGCGCAGCCACGGCGCGTTGAGCGTCGTCGAATCGACACGAGAAGTCACCACGGCGTGATCGGTCAGCGCCGACGACATCGCCTCTACATAGTTCGGCGCCACCGCGTCGTCGGCATCGATGAAGATGAGTGCGTCGCCCGAAGCGGCCCACGCGCCCGTGTTCCTGGCGTACGACGGGTTGGCGCGCTCGGGAGCGTCGACAATGCGCAGTGGCAGAAGCGGGATGAAACGCTCCGCGACATCTCTGGAGCCATCGGTCGAACGGTTGTTGACGGCGACGATCTCCCAGGGGCGAGTGCTTTCCTGCCGTGTCAGGGACTCGAGCAGCGTCGGCAGCCAGCGCTCGTCATTGTGGAATGGCACGACGACGCTGACGAGCTTGGCCGCAGAAGTCATGGCCGTTACGCCTGCCGTTGGAAGAACCCTTCGAGCGCGACGTCGAACGGCTGGTCCATGCGGTGCGGCTCGATCCTGGGCAGTCTGAGCAGATCGAGCGGCGCGTCGAGCTCGCCGTCCACGACGACACCAACCGTAAATCCCGCGGCAGCCGCGATCGCGACCGTCTCCGAAGACGCCTCACCGAACGGGTATGCGATTCGGGTCACCGGCCGCTCGAGCAGCGTCTCGAGCGTCTCCCGGCACTCGCGCATCTCGCTCAACTGCGTGGCGCGATCCTGCGCCGGAAGGGAGAGATGCCGGACGGTATGCGCGCCGATGGTGTGGCCGGGCCGGCCTGCCAGCGTCCGCACCTCGGCGGCCGCCATCGGCCTCAGCGACGGCCCGGTATGACGTTCGAGGCTCGCGCGGATATCGCGGACGGCATCGTCGCGCCGCCGCGCGTCGAGACAGCGGAGCGCCCCGTGAATCGCGCGCAAGGCATGACGCCGCTCGTCCGGACCGCCGAGAGACACTCGCAGCGACGGATCGAGTCCGACCACGATTTCACCAGGCAGTTCAGGTTCTTCGAGGACGATCCGCCGCACCGTGTCCCACCAGAACTCACGCGGCTGCTCGAGGTCCGCAGTCGTGACGAAGAACATCGCCGGGACGCCGGACCTTTCGAGGATCGGCGACGCGACGTCGAAGTTGTCGAGGTAACCGTCGTCGAGCGTCACCGCCACGGCGCGCGGCGGCAGAGCGCCCTGGCGCGCCGCCTCGGCGAGGTCGTCGAGAGACATGACCGCGCAACGCTCGCGCAAGTACGTCATCTGCGCGCCGAACTGCGCGGGCGAGATACACAGATCGAACGGATCCTGTTCGTCGGCGACGCGGTGATAGAGAAGGATAGCGGGCGCGATCAACCGTGCTTCTCCACCCTGACGCAGTGAATCAACGGGAACCACGGATCGACGAAAGCGAGCTCGGCGGGTGACAGATCTTCGCTGGCCAGTCCGTAGAGAAACGCGCTGCACGCTCGCACGTTGCCGAACGTCGCGATCGAAACGTCTGAAGGCCGGAACACCTCCCCACACAGGCGTCTCACCGCCGCTTGCGTGAGACGCCAGTAGTCGCCGCTCTCCAGACCGCCGTGCTCGTCGTTGACGCGGCTCACTGCCGGAATCGTGCACAGCAGCACGCCGCCCTCGGCGAGCAGACGCTTCGTCTGAGTAAGCGCGGCGCGGATGTCGTAAATGATGTGGAGCGTCTGCGTGAGGATCACGCAGTCGAACGGATCGCCGGCATCGAGGTCCGGCCCGGCGAGATCGCCAACCACCGTCGCAAGTGGATTCGCGGGATCGATGTCGAGCACTGCCACGGCGCGCACTGCGTCGCCGCCGTACGCCCTCGTGTAGCCGGCGTCCTTGACCTCGAGCACCCGTCCCCTGATGTCGCCACGATTCTCCGCGAGAAACCGTTCGATGTAGTACCGATCGACGGGCTGCCCGCGCTCGAGGCCCCAGCGCCGGCTGATCGGCTCCAGGCCTGTCGTCACCGGCACCCGCGCAGACGGCGACTCCGGCGACGACGGTCGCGGCTCCGCCGCCTTCGCTCCGGTCAAGCCGCCGTAGATCGCACGCAGCGGCGCGGTCAGGCGCCAGCTGGCCGACGCATGCATCGCCGCGAGCGCGTCGCGCAGGTACGCGGCCTCGCCGGCCTGAGCGTGAAGGTGCGAGACCTCCACCTGCAGTTTCGAGAGTTGGAGCTGCAGGTCCGCCGTGCGACGTGCTTGCGCCGCCTGATCGGCTCGCGCGCCAGCCAGCGCCTGCTCGAGGGCGGCAATCGTGCCATCGACGTTGGCCTCGGCGGCGAGCGACGCACGCACCGAGTCAGCGTCGTAGCGGACCAGCGTGCCCGGATCGCGGAGAAACGAGTCGCCCTTCCGCCAGGCGTCGTACTGGCGATGCCAGCCAAGGGCACGTTCCTCCGCCGAGAACCGCGCGCGCCGCTCGCCGAAGACCTTCCGTTCGCCGTGCGCCTGGCCGCGAATCGGGTAGTGACGCAGCAGGAACCGGATCGGGCACACGCGGCGGTCCGGGAACCGCACGTCGTGACCTCCTGACGAACGCAGATCCACCAGCGCCGGCTGCCGGCGCCAGCACTTGATCTGCACGGCGTCGAACGGCGGCGCCGCTTCGTAGTGCGAGAACGCGTCTGACACGGGACGGCCGGCATGGAACCCATCGTTCGTCGGAGGAAAGTTCAACACGAGGGCGTCGACGGCGTTGTATCCGAGACGGCCAACCGCGTCGAGCGCCTGGGCGAGCGTCAAGTGCGGCCACGGGCTCTCGCGAAACTCGTCGGCGTCGTGATGAATGAACCAGTCGGCGTCGAGCGAGGCGGCGAGCTCTTCCTTGCGCCGGAGCACGGCCGTCCACGACATCGACGACGTCTGAGATCCGACCGGGCGGCGCTCGACCGCAATCACGCCACGGCCGAGGCGGGCTTCCGCGATCTCGGCCGTGCGGTCCGTCGATCCATCGTCGAGGACGTAGACGTCCACGCCCTGCGCGATCAGATGATCGAGCGCCTGGCCGAGGATGTCCTCTTCGTTGTACGCCGAGAGCAACGCAATCACCGTCGGCATGCGTTCTCAGTCTGCCTCGGCGCCTGCCGTCGTGCCAGTCAGCATCGCCAGGTAGGCGGCGATGGCCTCGGCCGGCGACCCGTCGAGCTGAACCCGCCCGTTCTCGATGAGCAACGCGCGCGTGCAGAAATCGCGGACGATCGGCACCGAGTGACTGACGAGCACGACGGTGTGCCCGGCTTCGTGCAGCTCGCGATAGCGGGCCTCGCACTTCTGCCGGAAGCCGGCATCGCCGACCGCAAAGATCTCGTCGAGAATCAGCACGTCGCGAACCGCCTCGAACGCCACGGCATAGCCGAGACGCGACGACATGCCGCTCGAGAAATGCTTGAGCTTCAGATTCGCGAACCGTTCGACATCCGCGAACGCCAGGATCGCGTCCATGCGGCGGCGTACCTGCTGCAGCGTCAGGCCCATCACCGCGCCGATCAGGCAGACGTTGTCGACGGCGTCCAGTTCCGGATTCCAGCCGACTCCGAGCTCCAGGATCGGCGTGATGTCCGCCTGCCGGGTCACGGCGCCGGCGTCGGGCTGATAGACGCCGCAGAGAATCTTCAACAGCGTGCTCTTGCCGCAGCCGTTGCGTCCCATGATCGCGAGCGTCTCGCCTCGGCGCACCTCGAGGCTCACGTCATCCAGCACCTGTAATCGCTCGAAGCGGCGCGGATCGAGGACGCCGAGCACGTGCTCGCGCACCGTGTCGCGGCGGACGGACGGGATCGAGAACGCCTTGGACACGCGGTCGGCCGTGAGGACGACGTCACGGCCCGTCATCACATGAACTCCGCCGCGCGCGGGCTGTAGCGCCGGAAAAGCGCGATGCCGACGCCCAGCGAAGTGGCGACGACCGCGATCAGAAACGCGTGCGCGGTCGCCGACGGCAGGACGCCGCGCACCAGCGCATCGCGCGAGAACTCGATGATCGGCGTCGGCGGCCACAAGTAAAGATAGATGTGGGCGCTCTCCGGCAGGATGCCGAGCGGGTAGATGATCGGCGCGACGAAGAAGCCCGCCTGGATGAGCAGGTCCCAGACCTGGTTGAGGTCGCGGTACCGCAGAAAGAGCACGCTTGCGCCGAGCGAGAACCCGATGACGATGCCGACGAACGCGAGCACGTAGCCGAGAAAGCAGAGCACCAACACGGCGGATGGCGCCCGCCCGAGGACGGTCAGGAACCCGAGAATGATCGTGATGAACACCGCGATGGTGATCGCGGCGTTCGAGATCGACGTGACCACGAGCACCCAGGCGGGACTCTTGGCGCGAGTGAGCAGAAATCCCCGCGTCGCCAGCGACGTCAGCCCCGCCTTCGTCGACTCGGCGAAGAAGTCCCACAGGAACAGGCCGATGATCAGGTTGAGCTTGTAGTCGGGATCCGATCCGAACACGAACGAGAACACCGACATCAGCAGCACGAACATCGTCAGCGGCTTGAGCAGCGCCCAGACGAAGCCGCCGAGCGTGCCGTGATATCGGACCTTGAAGTCGGTCCGGATGAGCGTCCAGACCAGACCGGCGGTCGCCGACCGGGCGATCATTCCCCCCCGCCGATGCGCGCGCGATTGCGTTTGATGCACTCGTCGATGCCTGGCGTCCCCGGCGCGATCGTCTCGATCTCGCGGCAGAGCCGCAGCGCTTCGCCCGGGTTGTTGCCGACCGTCTCCTCGAGCGCCGCCAGCCCGCGACGCGCCTGGATGTTGACCGGATCGATCGTCAACGACTCGCCGTAGCGCGTCCGCGCTTCGTCGGCGCGGCCGGCGAGCAGCGCCACCGTCGCCAACCCGTTCGACGCGACCGTGGATCGCGGCGCTACGGCCCGCAGCTCCTGAAAGACGCCGGCGGCCTCGTCCAGCCGGCCGGTTTCGGCGAGACAGGTGCCGAGACCGCCGAGCGCGTCCGGCTGATTCTTCAACGACCGCAGCGCGGTGACGAACGCGCCGATGGCCTCGTCGTGGCGTCCGGCGGCGTGCAGCGACTGGCCGAGCGGGACGTTCGGCAGCCAGTGTCCCTCCGCTTTGCCGGCCGCTTCCGCCCAGACCAGTACCGGATCGTCCCAAAGCGCGTTGCGCAGCACCGTGCTGCCGGCGAGCAGCGCCACCATCAGGACGATCGCGCCTCGCGCCGCCAGGCCGGTGATTGGCAAGCTGCGCCCGAGGCGCCGCCAGACGCGAGCGACGATCATGCCTGCGGCCAGGAACAGGCCGGCGCTGGCGAGATACACGCGATGCTCGGCCATCGGCTCGCCGCGGTTGAGCAGGACCAGCGCGCTCGACGGCACCAGCAGCAGGAAGAACCAGATCACGCCTAACGTGATCAGACCGGCACGGTGCCGCACCCACCAGGCCACGCCGACCATCGCGCCAATCACGGCCGTCGCGATCAGCACACGAGCATCGACGATCGACTCGATCGGCGGCGTCAGATGGAAGATCGCCTGCCCGGTGGGCCAGAGCAACAACCCGAGGTAGCGGCGGATCACATCGAGCTCGATCAGCGCGAACTGCCAGCGGACGTCGACGAGTCCGCGGCTCTCGACGAACACGAACACCACCAGGCGGCCGACGACCGCCACGGCCATCAGCGCGAGGAGCGGCGCGTGAAACCGCCAGAAGCGGTAGCGGCGCCGGTCGTCGGTGTCCGGCCAGACCCAGCGGTCGTAGGCCAGCAGCACCAGCGGCAGCATGACCGCAATCTCCTTCGAGAACAGCGCCAGGAACCAGCTCAGCACCGCGATCGCGGCCCACCGCGCGCTCAGTCCGGAGAACCAGCGCCGCGCGGCGAGGATCGCCGTGAGAAAGAACGCCGCCACGATCAGCTCCGACCGGCCGCCGATGTAGCCGACGGCCTCGGTCATCATCGGGTGCACCGCGAACAGCACACCGGTGATCAGCATCACCCGCATCGGGCTCAGGGCGCGGAGCGCATCGCCGGCGCCGCGGATGCGATCGCGCGCGCACTGCCACGCCAGGGTCATCAGCAGCGCCACGTTGATCATGTGGAGCAGGATGTTGGTGAGATGAAAGCCCCACGGCGCCGGCCCGTA
>DASTCC010000129.1:0-25121 GCA_035711465.1 Vicinamibacterales bacterium | reverse complement strand
GTGGCGCTGGTCGCGGCGCTCGCTGGCGCTCGCCGTCGCCGTCGTCGCCGCGTTCATCGTCTCGTTCCTCACGCTCGACCTCGGCCGCATCAGCATCGGCGGCCAATCGCTCAAGACGCTCGCCGAAACGTACGGCAGCCGCTATCTCGAGCGCCCGCTGTCGATCGGATCGATTCGCGCGCTGATGGCGCCGGGCTGGTACGAGCTCCACGACGTCGTCATCGCCGGCCGGAACCCCGGCGACGCGCCATTCCTGCGCGCGTCGCGCATCAGCGTGCATGTCGAATGGCGGGCGTTGCTGCGCAACGAGGTCGTCGTCGAAGTCCGGATGAAGGACTGGGAGATGGTGATCGAGCGCTTTGCCGACGGCACCCACAACATGCCGCGGTTCACGCCGAGAAACCCGTCCACCGGCCCGAAACGATTCACGACCACTGTCAACTTCGTCTATGCCGACGACGGCGCGTTCCGGTACCAGGACCATGGCGTGCCATGGTCGGTGAACGCGCCGAACCTGACGTTCAACCTGGTGCGCGCGCGCAATCTGGCGGCCTATGTCGGCACCGCGAAGTTCAGCGGCGGCACCGTCGCCATCCAGCGCTTCCTGCCGATGTCCGCCGGGATGACGACGCGCTTCGCGCTCGACGGGCCGAGGGTCCAGCTCAACCACATCGACCTCGTCACCGACGGGGCGATGACACACGTGAACGGCCACGTGGATTTCTCGAAGCCCGGGCCGGAGATGACCTACAACGTCCACTCGACGCTGGACTTCAACCGGATGCGCGAGCTGTTCTTCGCCGATGCCTCCTGGGACGTGTCGGGTGCGGGCTCGTTCGACGGCGTCTTCAAGCTCTTCAAGAACGGCCGCGATCTGACCGGACAGTTCAGGAGCGACGAAGCGCGCCTGCGCGTGTCGGGCGTCGAGTACACGTTCCCACACATGCACGGCGCGCTGCGCTGGCTGCCCGATCGCTTCACGGTGTCGCACGCCGACATGGATTTCGAGGGCGGCTCGACGCGCCTGTCGTACAGCCTGGCGCCGCTTGGCACGCCGGGCGGCGCGATTGCCGACTTCGACGTCGACTACCGCGACGTGTCGCTCGCCGGCGTCTCCGACCTCTACGACCTCGCCGGGCTGGAGCTCGACGGCCGCGCCACCGGGCATCTGCAGATGACGTGGCCGAATGGACGCTTCCGCGGCAACATGCGCGGCCGCGGCAACATGGTGGTGGCGCCGCCCCCGGGCGTTGCGCTGACGCCGGCGGCGCTGCCCGAGGTTGCCGTCGTCGTTCCGCCGATGGCCGGCTTCAGTGCCACGGCGCCGGTCGGCCGGTTTGCCGCCGGCGGCGAGCTCAACTACCGCTTCGAGCCGGGGGAGCTGATCCTCGATTCGAGCTGGGTGGCCACCCCGGCGTCGTACATCTCGTTCAGCGGCCGCACCGATTACGGCGAGCAGACCGAGATTCCGTTCCACGTCACCAGTCTCGACTGGCAGGAGAGCGATCGACTGCTCGTCGGCATCATGCGCGCGTTCGGGCGATCGACGAACGCCGTCGACGTCGGCGGCCGCGGCGTCTTCGACGGCACGCTGACGAAGTCCTTTCGCGCGCCGCTGGTGAAGGGCCGCTTCAAGGCGGACCACATGCGCGCCTGGGATGTGACCTGGGGCCCGGCTGTGGGCGACCTGGTGATCCAGGACAACTACCTCGACATCGCCAACGGCGTGATCGGCGCGGATCCAGGCGCGCAGATACGCGCCGACGGACGGTTCGCGCTCGGGTTTCCGCGAGCCGACGGCGGCGAGGAGATCAACGCGCGTGTCGTCGTCTCCGGCTGGCCGCTCGCCGATCTCCGGCACGCCTTCGGCCTCGACGACTGGCCGATGGAGGGCGTCGTCGGCCTGGCGGATCTGCGGCTGGAGGGCAAGTACACCGGTCCGCACGGCGACGGCGAGATGCGCATCGAGCAGGGCCGCGCCTGGGGCGAAAGCTTCGAACGCGCGACCGGTTCGCTGACGTTCGAGGGCACCGGCCTGCGCATCTCCGGCATCGACATGAACAAGTCGACGGGCCGGGTGCGGGGTTCGGCCTGGATCGGCTGGGACAACCGCTACGCGTTCGACGCCGAGAGCGCGGTCCCGATCCCGGTCGAGTCCCTGGAGGCGTTCGCCGTCGAGGGCGCGCCGTTCACCGGACAGCTCGTCTTCAAGGCGAGCGGCGCCAGCACCTTCGACTCGCCGCGTTACGAGTTCACGGGCACGATCGCGGACATGGCGATCGGCGACGAAGGCATCGGCCCGGTGACCGGACTGCTCTCGGTCGCCGACGAGGTGCTCGCGATCGAAGCGCACGTGTCGTCGACGCGTTTGGCCATTGACGGCAACGGCACGATCGCGCTCAACGACGCCTCGGACGCGCGGTTGTCGTTCCGCTTCCTCAACACGTCGATCGATCCGTATCTGAAGTTTGCCGGCCCGGAGGTCTCGCCCTACGCGCGCATCGTCGCGAGCGGGCGGCTCGACATCGAGGGATCGCTCGCCGACACCTCGCGGCTGAAGGTCGAGACGACCATCGACGGCTCCACGGTCTCGCTGCCGGATTACGACCTGACCAACGACGGGCCGATCCGCCTGCGCTACGAGAATCGCGCGTTCGTGATCGAGCGGCTGAAGCTGGCCGGTCCGAACACGACCCTGGACGTCTCGGGCGCCGTCGACACGGCGGGCGAGACGATCAACCTCGCCGCCGACGGCCAGGCGAACCTGGCGATCCTGCAGCTCTTCTTCAGCAACCTGAGCACGTCGGGCGCGGCCGCCGTCCAGGCGCGGCTGAACGGGCCGCTGGCCTCGCCGCAGCTCACCGGGCAGGCGACGATCACCGGCGGAAACATCCGTCATTTTTCCCTGCCGCACAGCCTGACCGCGATCAACGGCGTGATTCGCTTCGACGCCACCGGCATCGACGTCAGCGGGCTGCGGGGCCGCATGGGCAACGGCGACGTCGCCTTCGGCGGGCGGATCACGCTGGCCGGCGGCTACCGGCCCGACGAGTTCAACCTCACGGCGCACGGCGAGTCGATGCGGCTGCGCTACCCGGAGGGCTTCACTTCCACGGTCAACGCGGATCTCGCGCTCACCGGTCAGGTGCGGACGCCGACGCTGTCGGGCACCGTCGACGTGATCAGCGTCAACTACCGGCCGCCGGTCGATCAGGGCACCGGCATTCTCGGTCTCGCTGGCGGCGCCGTCGGCTCGCCGGTGGCGACGACGGCGGCGGCCGAGGAGACGGGATTCCCGCTCGTCTTCGACATCCGCATCCAGGTGCCGTCGCTGCCGCTGATTCAGACGCGGGCGGCGACCGTGCTCGGCAGCGCCAACCTGCAGTTCACCGGCACCTACGACCGGCCGTCGCTCACCGGCCGCGTCGACATCGAGGGCGGCGAGATGTCGTTCCTCGGCAACCGCTATTCGATCCGGCCGGGTTACGTCGAGTTCAACGAAGGATCGTTCGACCCGGTTTTCGACGTCGAAGCGGTGACGCGTCCGCGCACCGTCGGCCAGACCATCGACGTCACCGTCCGTGCCACCGGCACGTTCGATCGCATCACGCCGCAGATCACGTCCGATCCGTCGCTGCCCGAAACCGACATCGTCACGCTGCTGCTCGGCGGCACCGCGGATATCGGCACCGCCGAGCGCGCCCGACTCAGTCCGGCGGAGAATCAGCAGCGGATGATGCAGACGTTCGGCGCGATGCTGGTGACGAGTCCGATCACCGATCGCGTCGGCAACGCCGTCGAGCAGGCGCTGCCGATCGAGACCGTGCAGATCACCCCGCTCATCGGCGACAGCCTGTCGCTGCAGCGGCTGAGTCCGGCGGCGCGCATCACGCTCGGCACCCGGATCTCGAGCAAGGTGTTCCTGACCTATTCGCGCGTGCTCAACGCGTCGCAGGAGGAGATCATTCTGCTCGAGTACGAGCAGAGCAACCGCATCTCCTGGGTGCTCTCGCGCAACGAGGACCGGACGTTCGCGCTCGATTTCCGCCTGCGCTACGTCTTCTGATGCCCATTCGCGCCGGCTGTCTCGCGCTCGCGCTGCTGATCGCTGCTCCGCCCGTTGTCGCCGCCCAGGATCGCGATCCCGCTGCCGAGTTCCTCGGCCGCATCGTGTCCAGCGTGCGGGTCGAGATCGAGAGCCGTCCGGTGACGACGGCGGATCTGCTGGCGCTCGTCGACGTGCAGCCCGACGAGCCGCTGCGCCGCGAGGCGATTCGCAGCTCCGTCGGCCGCCTGGCCGCGCTCGGCCAGTACCAGGACGTCGTCGTCGTCGCGACGCCTGCCGCGACCGGCGTCGCGATCGTCTTCCGCCTGATCCCGCGCCATCCGATCGACGTGGTCGAGTTCACCGGTGATACCGGGCTTCCGGCCGACGAGCTGCGGCGCCTCCTCCGGGTGCGCTACGGCGGGCTCCCGACCACCGAGCGTCTCGAGAGCGTGGAGGAGGCGGTGCGGCGCATCCTGGCCGATGCCGGATACCTGAGCGGACGGGCGAGCGCCCGCACCGTCGAAACGCACGAGCCCGATCGGGCGACGCTGATCATCGACGTCGCCGCCGGCCCGGTCGCGCGCATCGCCGAGGTCGCCGTCACGGGCGTCTCGCCGCTGACGCGCGAGGAGATCCTGTCGCGGACCGGCGTCGTCGTCGGCGGCCCCTACCGGCCGCGCGATCTGCAGGCGAGGGTGGCTGGCGTCGGCGACACGCTTCGCGCCGAGGGCTACTACGAGGCGGCGACCACGGTCACCGGCCTCCGGCGCGACGACGGCGTGGCGGTGACGCTGTTCGTCTCGGCCGGGCCGAAGGTCGATCTCCGGTTCGCCGGCGACGAATTGCCGCCGGGCGACCGCGACGACCTGGTGCCGATCGAGCGTTACCGGTCGGCTGACGACGACCTGCTCGAGGACGCCCGGCAGCGGATTCGCGCCGGCCTGGCGCGCATCGGCTACCGTGACGCGAACGTCACGGTCCAGCGGATCGCTGCCGAGGACGGCAGCCGGCTGCTCATCACCTTCACGATCGCCCGCGGCCGCCGCTACGTCATCGATCGCGTCGAGCTCAAGCCGGGTGCGGCCCTGCCGGAGCACGCGCTTCGCGAGGCGCTGCGGATCCAGCCGGGCGATCCGTTCAGCGAAGCGGAGCTCGCGGCGGCGACCGCGCGGATCGTGCAGGAGTATCAGCGCCTCGGCTATTACCAGGTGAGCGCGACGCCTGAGTTCCAGGTCGTCGAGAGCGGCGAACAGGTCGATGAGACCCGCGTGATCGTCGCGCCCAACGTCACCGAAGGCCCCCGCGGCACGATTCGCGCGATCGCGTTCGAGTTCGCCGGCGGCGCGAGCAAGGTCAGCGAGGCGGATCTGCACGCGGCGATGGCGTCGCGGCCGGCAGGGCCCTACGTCGCGCTGACCGTGGCGCAGGACGTCCGCCAGCTCGAGACGTTCTACCGCGATCAGGGCTATCGTTCGGCGACGGCGACGATCACGCCGTCGTTCGGCAACGACGGCCAGGACGTGACGCTCGCGGTACGGATTGACGAAGGGCTGCTCGTCCTCGTCGGCGACATCGCGGTGGTGGGCAATCAGAACGTCTCGGCGCAGTCGGTCCTCGACGTCATCACCCTGAGGCCGGGCCTGCCGTTCGGGATGGCGGCCGAGGCGGAGAGCCGCCGCCGCCTCGTCGAGCTCGGCATCTTCCGTCAGGTGCGGATCATCGCGCCGCCGCTGCTGCCCGGCGAGACGCGCGCCAACCTGGTGATCTCGGTGGAGGAGTCGCCGGCGTCGACGTTCGGGTTCGGCGGCGGTCTCGAGGTCGGCCGCCGGGCGACGTCGACCGGCGATGATCAATTCGAGTTCGCGCCGCGCGGGTTCATCGAGATCGGGCGGCGCAACCTGGGCGGGCGCAACCGCAGCGTCAACCTGTTCGCGCGCGTCGCGCTGAAGCCGCGGACCACCGACGAGAGCACCGGCGACGGCACCGGCTACAGCTTCAACGAATATCGGGTCACCGGGACGCTGCGCGAACAGCACGCCTTCCACATGGACGCCGATCTGCTCGCCAGCCTGACCGCCGAGCAGGCGATCCGCACCAGCTTCAACTTCATCCGCCGCGCCGCCGACGCCGAGCTGCTGCGCCGGTTGTCGCCGAACGTGCACCTCTTCGGCCGCTACGCGCTCGACTACACCGAGCTCTTCGACGAGGTGATCGCGCCGGACGAACAGCCGCTGATCGACCGGCTGTTCCCGCAGGTGCGGCTGTCGATCGTCTCGACCGGGATCCTCTGGGATCGCCGCGACAACACGCTCGCGGCGACGCGCGGCACGCTGGCCAGCGCCGATCTCGAGGTCGCGGCGCGGAGCATCGGATCCGAGGTGGGCTACATCAAGCTGTTCCTGCAGGGCTCTGCGTTCAAGCGCCTCGGCGAGTCGCCACGCACCGTGCTGGCGACACGCGCGCAGCTCGGTCTGGCGCGCGGCTTCGAGCGGCTGGTCCCGGTGTTCGACGAGAGCGGCCAGCCCATCCTCGGCCCCGACGGCAATCAGCTGGAGACGCCGATCGAGGACCTGCCGGCGAGCCAGCGGTTCTTTTCCGGCGGCGGATCGAGCGTGCGCGGATTTCAGGTCGATCGCCTCGGCGTCCCCGAGGTGCTGAGCGAGAACGGGCTCTCCAACGGCGGCAACGGCCTGATCGTGCTCAACGCCGAGCTGCGGACGATCATCGGCAGGCTCTTCGGGCGCAACTTCGCGACCGTCGGGTTCGTCGATGCCGGTAACGTCTACGCCAAGGCCGGCGACGTCGATTTGTCGCGGATCCGCGCCGCGCTCGGCTTCGGCTTCCGCTACGACTCGCCGCTCGGTCCGCTGCGGCTCGACTTCGGGTTCAAGACCCGGCGCAACCGCATCGGCGGCACCCTCGAGCGCGGCTGGGAGTACCACCTCAGCATCGGTGAGGTGTTCTGATGCGTCGTCGCGTGTTCGCCATTGTCCTCTGCGGGATCGCGGCGCTGCCACCGCCGGCGGCGCGGGCGCAGGTGATCATCGATCGCGTGGTCGAGCGCATCTACGGTCAGGTGCTGACGCAGTCGGACGTCTGGGAGGCGATGACGCTGCGGCTGGTCGACGCGGCGAGCTTCGAGCAGGCGCAGCGTGAGCTCGAGAACAGAATGCTGCTGCTTCGTGAAGCCACGCGCGTCATCACGACGCCGTCAGCGGACGGGGCGGTCGCGGAACGACGCGCGCAGTGGGAGGCGAAGCTTGGCGCCGGCGAATCCGCGGCCGCCAGGCTCGGGCGCGCCGGCGTCACCGAGGCCGCGCTCACCGCGTGGTTCCGCGATGCGCTGCGCATCGAGGCGTACCTCGCGCAACGCTTCAACAGTGTCGCCGCCGCCGACCGCCCGGCCGCGATCGCCGGCTGGCTTCGGCAGCTTCGGGAACGCGCCGGCCTGCCATCGTAACGTTCAGCGCACGACGACGCGAACGTAATCCACCGCGGCCGCCAGCGCGCGCGCGTCGCCGCCGCCGCCGATGTCGGCCGGCCGCGTCTCGCGATCGAAGACCAGTTTCACGCGATTGATGCCAGTCCGCCACAGCGGCGCCGGCGCCGCGAGCTCGACGACCTGCCAGCCGTCGGCGAGGGCCGCGCCGCCGGCGTCGATCGGTTCGCCGTCCACGAGGACCCGCAGCCGCTGCGGCGTCGCACCAGCGTACGAAAGCGGCAGCAGACGGATCTGCATCGTCAGGTCGGCGACGCGATCGAGCGGCACGAGGACCATGGCCTCGCGCGTCGCCCAGCGGAACGTCGTGTCGTCGGCGCGTTCGGCGCCATGCCATCCATCCGCGAGGTAGACCGCGTCGGCCGATCCGACATCGATCCGTCCGTACGGCCGCGACGGATCGCCGAGAAAGCGCCCGGGGCTGAGCAAATCGAATCTCGCCGGCGCGACGCCGTTTCGAACCGCATAGATCAGATTGGCCGGATAGGACGGCGGATGTCCGATCCAGTCGTGGACGATCGACGCTTGCGCCGCGCCGAGATCGCCGAAGGAGACCGGCTGCCCGAGCCGGTAGACGCCGGCGCGCGCGACCGCCATGAGCGTGATGTTCCAGACGACCAGCGCCGCGAGCAGCGCCGTGGCTGCCGCGGCCGGCCGCCGCCGTACCAGCTCGATCGACCAGGCGACCGCTGCGGCGAGTCCGCAGACGAAGAACGGCACGACGCTGTCGAACCGCCGCCCGCCGTAGCCGGCGCCGCCGTACCAGTCGTCGACCGCGCCATTGGTCCACGCCATCGCTGCGAAGACGAACAGCCCGGCCGCCGACAAGCGCCGATCGCGCCGCCACAGCGCCAGCAGTCCGATCGCCGCGAGGTAGATCGCCGGCGACGTCGCGAACAGCCCATTCCGCGACGACCACAGCAGGTCGGCGACCTTCGGATTCGTCCAGAACATCGTCGGCGCGATTGGCGACTGCGCCAGCGGACGGCCGTAGATCGCCTGCCACGCCAGCATCTGGGGGAGAAAGCCGACGACGACCGCGGCGCCGCACGCGGCCGCCAGGCGCAGCAGCTGACGCCGGTCGACAGGCGAGGCATGCACCCATCGCCACACCAGCGTCGCCGCCGGCAGCACCATCACCAGCGCGTTCTGCCAGCGCACCGCCATCATCACGCCGCCGGCCAGGCCCAGCGCCGTCCACGCGAACGCCGACGTCGACGCGCCGACGCGGAGCCAGGTCATGACGACGACGGCAACCGCGCACATCGAGACCGCGTGGCTCATCGACGGTTCTCGGATCAGATACCAGAGCACGAACGATCCGGCAGCGATGCCGACGACGGCGGACGTCGACAGCGCGGCCGCGAACACGGTGCGGCAGATGCGATAGCAGACGAAGAGCCCGAGCAGTCCGTAGAACAGGCCGGCAAGGCAGACCGCCTGCCGGTAGGGAAACGACGTGCCGTCGACGGCGATGTTCGGGTCGGCGCGGTGCCTGATTGCGGCGGTGATGTGGCCGGCGGCGAGAAAGGGCGACCACAGGAGCGCCGGGCCGATCGCCCATGTCGTCTGCGCGTAGCCGGTCACGGTCGGCGTGAACAGGTGGCGGTGCTGCGCGTCGTCGAGGCCGAGCAGCCGGTAGTCGTTGGTCAGATCGACGTCGCGATCGAACCAGATCGATCGCGCGAAGGCGTAGTAGTAGAAGCCGTCGCTCTGCAGCCGCGCGCCGAGCTGCATCTGCAGCGCCGAGCCGATCGTCATGAGGACGACGAAGAGCGCGAGCGCGCGCAGCCGTCTCGCGCTCGAGGCGAGCAGTGTGACAGCCGCCGCGGCAGCGATGAGCAGGCTCGAGGAGAGCGGCCAGGCGGATCCGCCGATCCAGTCGCCGAGGCCGAGCCGGCTGATCTGGCGTCCGGTGACGTCGAGGAAGGCAAGGCCCAGAAGCAGCCAGGCGGCGACGCGAACGGCGCGCATCCTCATCGCGCCGCCTCGCGCAGCGAGATGCGGACGTGATCGATAGCGGCGGCGAGTTCCCGCGTGTCGCCGCCGAGCCCGACGTCGGACGGGCGGGCGGACCAGCCGAAGCGCAGCGTGAGCCGGGTGACGCCGCGCCGCCAGACCGAACGCGGCAGCGCGACGGCGACCGTCTCCCAGTCGGCGGGCACGGCCACCGGCGCCGACTCCGCGGTGCCGGTGACGAACGTCACACGTTGCGGCGGCGCGCCTGGCGCCGAGAAGGCGCGGAGCCGGACCTGCACGTCGAGATCGGCGGCCCGCGCGAGCGGGACGAGCAGCGTCGCCTCGCGAGCCGCCCAACGGAACGAACGATCGCCGTCGCGTTCAGGCGCGTGCCAGCCGGCGTCGACGTAGATCTCGTCCCCGCCGCCGACGTCGATCTGCCCATACGGCCGCGCCGGGTCGTTGAGGAACCGGAAGGCGAACAACAGATCGTACGAAGATGGCGGCAGCCCGTTGCGCGCCGCGAACCAGAGGTTCACCGGATATTCGAACGGGTGTCCGATCCAGCGGTGCACGTCGCGCACCTGCGCCGCGCCGACGACGCCGAATGCGATTGGCTCGCCGAGCCGCATCTCGCCGCGTCCGGCCGCGCGCATCAGTGTCACATTCCAGACGACGAGGCCGGCGAGCCCGAGTCCGGCGACGAGGTGCGGGCGTCGCGCGACGAAGGTCCGTGCGCCGGCGATCGCGATCGCCATACCCGGCACGAGCAGCGGCACGATGCCGTCGAAGCGCCGCCCGCCGTAGCCGTCGCTGCCCCACCAGTCGTAGATGCTGGCGTTGAACCACGTCATCGCCGCGAAGGCCGCCAGCACCGGCAGGCCAATCGGCGGGCGCCGGATCGCGAACACGAGCGTGCCGAGCAGTGCGACATACAGCACCGGCGACATGGCCAGCAGCCCGTTGCGCGACGAGAACAGCACGTCGGCGAGATGCGGGCGCCATGGATCAATCGCCGGACCGAGCGGCGACACGGCGAGATAGCTGCCGTAGATTGCTTTCCACGCCAGCATCTGCGGCAGGCACGCGGCCGCGGCCGCGAGCGCGAAGATTGCACCGCCGGCGATCGTGCGTCGCAGTGCGATGCGGTCGCCTGCACGCGAGTCGTTCAGCGCCCACAGCACGTCGCACGCCGGCAGGATCGCGAAGATCGCGTTCTGCCAGCGGATCAACGTCGCCAGGCCCGCCAGCGCGCCGAGCAGCGCCCAGTGCGCGAGCCGGCGATCCGTCCGCGTCGCGCACCAAAGCCACGCGAAGCCGGCTACCGCCGCCATCGACGGCGCGTGCGTCATCGTCGGCTCGACGACCGCGTACCAGAGCATGAACGATCCGCCGACCAGGAGCGCGACGGCGAGGCCGGCGTCGGCGTTGCCCCACGCGCGTCGCGCGAAGCCGCGCGCGAGCCAGGCGCCGAGAAGCGCGTAGAACAGTCCCGCGATGCACACCGCCTGCCGGTAGGGGTACGACGTGCCGTCGACGGCGACGTCGGCGCCCTGCGATTTCAACCACACCGCCGCGACGTGGCCGACGGCGAAGAACGGCGCCCACACGATCGCCGGTCCGATCGTCCAGGCCGAATGCGCGTGGCCGGTCGCGGTCGGCTCGAAGAGCTGCGGCTTGTCGCGCTGTCCGAGCAGCGCGTAGTCGTTCAGGAAGTTGACGTCGGCGTCGAAGGCGATCGAACGCAGATAGGCGTAGTAGTAGAAGCCGTCGCTTTGGAGTCGCGCGCCAAGGTGCAACTGGAAACAGAGGCCGATCGCGAACAACCCGGCGAGGACGGAGGCGACTCGCGCCCGCGGCGCAGATCGTGTCCATCGATCGACGGCGAAGAGCGCCAGCAAGCCGGCGAGCGGCCAGAGGGCCAGCAGCGCCGCGTTCTCGGGCAGGCCGGGCACGGGACGCGTGCGCGTCAACTGCCTGGCGATGGCTTCGCACGCGGGGAGCACGATGGCCGCCCACGCCGTGAGCCGCACGCCGCGGGCCATCCGCTCGCTCATCACCGGGGCAGCCGGTAGATTCGCCACTCCGCCCCCGGATGCTCCTTCGACGGCGACAGCGTCGTCACCAGGTCCAGGCGATCGAACAGCGTGCGATAGGCGCGCGTCGCGTCATCGGGTCTCGGGTTGGTCAGCGGCGGACCGAACGACTGCGACGAGGCGAGCAGGAAGTGGTAGCCGTCGGCGGCGTACTCGTCGGCGGTCCGCTCGATCAGCCGCGGGTGGTTCGACGACGGCCAGCGGTCGGGCGGGAGGCGCATGGCGAACGTCTCGACGGCGACGCGGCTGCCCGCCGGCACGTGCTCGACGAGCCACGCGTAGAGTTGCTCCTCGGTGCTGACGCGCGCGTTCAACCGCGCCCAGCCAACAGCCGTCGCTGCGGGTTGATACGCAATCAGCAGGATCAGCGCCGCGGCGGCAATCGCCTGCCGGCTCGCCGTCCAGCGTGACCCGCCGAGGCGCGCCAGGGCCCAGGCGACCGCACCGCCCATGAGCACGGCGAGCGGCGGCAGGATCGACAGAAGGTAGCGGCCGAAGATCAGCTTCTGGCGCGCGATCAGCCAGAAGGTGATGACGACGAACGCCGACGCCGTCGCCCAGGTGATCTTCTCGGACGTCGGCGCCTGCCAGGTGCGTACCACGGCGACGCCGAGCGACGCGATCGCGACGATGATGCCTGGCCAGCCGAGATTGATGCGCAGGTGCTTGAGATAGATGAGCCACCCCGGTTCCGGCGGCGGCTGACCCACGGCATACATGTGCGACAACGTGCCGAACGCGTTCAGGAACGCGGGGAGATCGAGGATCGTGTAGGGCGCGGCGATCAGGAATGCGGCGCCCGCGGCGCCGACCACGACCATCGCCGAGGCGAATCGGCGTGGATGATCGTGCTGCATCGCCAGCGCCAGCAGCGGCAGCAGCATGGCGATGCCGCCGTTGTACTTCGTCGCCGCGGCGCAGCCGGCCGCGACGCCGCACCAGGCGTAGGCGCCGAGGGTTCGGCGGTCGCCCGCGCGCAGCGTCAACGCCAATGTCAGCGTGACGAAAAAGGCCATCGGCACGTCGGTCAGCACGTAGTGCGACTCGCGCGCGTGCATCGGCTGCAGCGCCAGGAACAGGCCAGCGGCGACGGCGGCGAGCAGGCCGAGGCGTCTGGCGATCAGAATGACGAGCCCGACGGTCGCGGTGCCCAAGAGCGCCGTCACCGCGCGTCCCCACAGATAGAACTCGGAGGTCGGCGCCTGGTCGAGCGTTGCCCAGAGACCGCTCATCGCGCCGGTGACGAACCGCAGCACGGCGACGCCGAACTGCAGATAGATGTAGAGGCCGGGGTAGTCGAAGAAGCGCGGGTTGAACTCGCCCGAGCGCATCATGTTCACGGCGCGCTCGACGATCTCGGGTTCGTCGACGCCGACCGCGTACGGGATGCCCTGACCGAGCCCCGTAAAGCGCAGCGCGCCGGCCAGGAGCAGAATGCCGGCGAGCCAGAGCGTTTCGACGCGCACTCTCATCGGGCCGGGAACTCGGACACGGAGAGATTCTAATCGGTGCGCCGCAGCAACTCTTCGTAGATGGCGATCTGACGCTCCGCGAGCACCGGCCACGCGAACTCGGCCTCGACGATGTGGCGGCTGCGTGCGCCCATCGCCGGGAGACGCGCGGCGTGGCCGGCCGCGGCTTCGATCGCGTCGGCGAGCGCCGCTGGATCGTCGGGCTCGACCAGCCATCCGTTCTCGCCGGTCCGCACCTTGTCGGGCAGGCCGCCGGCCCGCGTCGCGATCACGGGTTTGCGATGCGCCATCGCCTCGAGCGTCACGAGCGAGCTGCCTTCGTAGCGCGTCGGATGCACGAACAGCGTCGCGGCTTCGTACCAGGCATGAAGATCCGCGTCCCCGGCGCGGCCGGCGAACAGCACGTGCGCGCCGAGGCCGTGCGTGTCGATCGCCTTTTCGATCTCGCGACGATGCGGTCCGATGCCGACGATCACCCAGCGCCAGCCCGGCGCCGCGAGCGGGCCGTCCGGCCTGGCCGCGCGGGCGAGAGCGTCGGCGAGGACGTCGAAGCCCTTGTTGTGCTCGAGACGCCCGACGCTCAGCAGCACGAACTCGCCGGGCCGGATGCCATGTTTCTGCCGGAGCAGATGGCCGTCGGCAGGTCCGGCCAGCGATCCCGCCTCGACCAGATCGATGCCGTTCGGCACCGTCCGAAGCTGGCCCGGGGCCGGCGCGAGGTGGCGCGTGACGGTGTCGTCCAGCGACGCATCGGTCGAAATGACGACGTCGGCCGCGCGAGCGCAGCGCCGGACGGCGCGCTGGAGCGGCAGGTAGCCGAGCCGCTTGAGCGGCGCCTGGCGCGCGCCCGTGGCGCCGAACTCTTCGAGTCCCTGCGGATTGAACACGAGCGGCGCGCTCGCCCCGGACCGCCGATCGCCATCGCGCGTCCGACGCCGCGGGCCGGCGTAGCCGAGCACGCTCGCGCCGAAGCCGTGGACGATGTCGACCCCGCCGTCACGGACGATCGAGAGCGCGAGTCGGCCCGCGCGCATGCCGAAGAGCAGATACGACGTGCTGCGATCGAGGATCGTCGTCCCGCGCCGGTTGGCGAGCGGAAAGGTGACGTAGCGGACCGGCCGGATGCGGATGTTCGGCGCGCCGAACGGATCGGCCTGCGCGCGCCGGGCGAACGCGGCCGCGGGCGGCGCGATCAGCGTGACGTCCACGTGTCGCGCCGCCAGATGGCGCACCAGATCGCGGACGGAGCGTTCGAGCCCGCCGACGCCGTGGAGTGGCATCACCGCGCGGGCGACGACGGCGACGCGAAGCGCGCCCGTCCTCATCACGCGGCTCGCGGCGGGATCAGACGGCGGTACACCTGCTCGACGCGCTCGACGACGGAGGCCGCCGAGAATCGCGCCCGGACGTCGGCGCGTGCGGCCGTGCCGAGCCGGACGCGGAGGTGTTCGTCGCCCGCGAGCCGCGCGAGGTCGCGGCCGAAGCCGGCGGCGTCGGCCGCGAGCAGCCCCGTCTCGTTCGGGCGGATGATGTCGCGCGTGCCGCCGGTGTCCATCGCCGCAATCGGCACGCCGAGCGCCGCCGCTTCGATGAGGACCCGGCTCAGCGACTCGGGGCCGTACGACGGAAAGGCGAGCAGCGTCGCGTGCCGCATCAGCGCCCACACGTCGTCTCGCGCCGACCACCCGCGCACGCGCAGATCGATCCCGGCGTCCGCGGCCTCCGCTTCGAGCGGCGCTCGTTCCGGGCCATCGCCGGCGACGACGAGCGGCCAGGTCAGGCCGGCCGCCTGGTAGGCGCGGACGAGGAACTGCGTGCCCTTGTTCGTCGCGATTTTGCCGGCGTAGAGCACGTACGGCCCGTCGATCGCGCGCGGCGCGGAGGCATGCGCCGCGTCGAGCGCGCTCATGTCGACCGGATTTGGAATCGTGTACATCGGCGTGCCCGCCAGCTCCGGCGCGCGCGCCTCGAGATCGCGGGCGATGGCCGAGCTCACGGCGATCACGGCGCCGGCGCGCGCCAGCGTGCGGCGCTTCGTCCGCAGATTGCGGCGCATGTACGGAATCACCGGCCAGGCGGCTACCGGGAGCGCGCCGGCGCGCGGGCGCACGCATCGCGTCATGTTGGCCACCGTGCACGCCGGGCAGAGCGCCGTGCCGCGCGGATCGTAGATGAGATCCGACCAGTAGCACACCGGCCAGTAGTCGCGTACGGTGGCGACGACCGGCACGCCGGTGGCTTCACCCGCGCGAATCGCGGGCACCGTCGTCATCACATGCTGCGCGTGGACGACGTCGATGCCGCCGGACTTCAGGCGCTGCTCGAGCAGGTAGCGCCCGACTCTCGACCAGAGCCGCTCGTTCTTGATCAGGTTGCGCACGACCGGAACGTCGGGGGCGCGGTCGCGAAACGTGGTCACCCGCACGCCGTGGAAAAGCGTCTCGTCGACGCCGGCGGCCCGGCCGATCTCGATCTTCACGACCTCGACGTGGTGACCGCGCGCCGTCAGGCCGCGCGCCAGCTCCCACGAGCTCCAGCCGCTGCCGCCGCAGACCGGCGGGAACGAGTCGGTCGCGATCAGGACGCGCAGGGGCGCGCTCATCGCCGCGCCACCGCCCGAAGCCGCTTGTCGAGCACGCGGCAGTGCGCGTCCCAGCTGAAATCGCGGACGACGCGCGCGCGCGCGGCGGCGCCCATCCGGTCGCGGACCTTCTCGTCGGCCAGCGCCTGCAGCGCGCGATCGAGCGCGCGCGGATCCTTCGGATCGTAGAGGATGCCCTCGATGCCGTGCTGCACCAGCTTCTTGAGACGAGGCAGCGCCGGCGCGACGACGGGCAGGCCGACCGCCATGTACTCGAAAATCTTGAGCGGCGACCAGTAGAAGCCGAGCCGGAGCGGCCGGTGCCGCGTCGGTTCGAAGGGCGCGACGCCGATGTCGGCCGCCGCGAGGCACGCCGGCAGCATCGCGTGCGGGATGGCGCCCGTGAAGACGATCCCGGGCACGTCGCGAGCCGCGCGCTCGGCGGCGGGTCGCTCCGGGCCGTCGCCGATGAGCACCGCGCCGAAGCGATGATCGCCGGCGGCGTGGAGACGCGCCAGCGCCGCCGCCAGGTGCACGACGCCGTGCCACGATCGGAACGCGCCGGCGAAGACGCAGGTGATCCGATTCGGATCGCGCGCGAACGGCAGCGTCCCGGTGGCGTCCGGCGTGAAGTGATCGACGTCGGCGCCCCATTCGACTTCGAGCACGCGCCGGCGCTCGATCCACGAGGGCAGGATCTCGGCCGTCGGCGTCACGAACAGATCGGTGAGGCGGCACAGCCGGTCGCGCCAGCGACGCATCGGCTCGAGCAGCATGGCCTTGTCGATCCGCGACTTCGTCGATCCGGGATAGTCGACGATCGGCGCGTTCACTTCGAGGACCGCCGGCACCGACATCCGATGCGCCGCGAGGATTCCCTCGCCGCCGAAGTTGTAGTAGCGCTCCATGACGAGATCGGCGCGAATCGATCGCGCCAGCGCTGCGACCGCGCCAGCCCGGGCCCAGCGCAGCTGCGGGCGGCCGAGCGGCGGCGCCATCTCGTGCCAGGTCACGCCGCTGGCCGGCCACGCGCCGCCGCGCTGCGTGGCGACGTGCACTTCGTGGCCGAGCCTGGCCAGCCCCTCTGCGACGGCCTGCACGTGCACAGATCCGCCGAGCGTGCCCGGCACGGCCTGATCAAGCGCGGCGTAGAGCAGGCGCATCGTCCAACTTTACACGCGGAGTTTTCCGCACCCGGGCAAAGAACGGCCCCGATCGCAACCGCCCGAAGAGCAGCAGGTCGATCTTCATCAGCATCGTGAGCGCGACGAGCGCGCGATAGGTCGGGCCCTTGCCGCCGACGCGCGCCTTGGCCGCCGCGCGAACTTCCCGGGCGGCGGCGCCCGATGTGTCGGCACCCTGCAGACGACGCTCCGCGCGCCTCGTCATCACCCGTTCGGCCATGCGCACGAGGATGTTCTCGACGAGCGCGCCGACGATCGGCGTGTAGTACGTCAGTCGATCGATCGTGAAGCCATGCTCGGCGAGCACGCGGCGCAAGTCGTCGTGATCGGCAATCGGGTTCAGGTGATCCGATTTCCGTAGACGTTCCTGTTTGAGATCGAGGAGGCCCAGCCGCTCGAGCCCGTGCGCGAGCCGGTTCACCAGCCTGAGTCCACCGCCGATCCAGCCGTTCTGGCGGACGTGCGTGTAGATGAACAGCACGCCGTCGTCGTCGAGCACGCGGTTGGCTTCGCGGAGCACGTCGGCGAGCGCCTGGCGCGACAGGTGCTCGAGCACGTCGAGGGACCAGGCTTTGTTGAACGCGCGGTCGCGAAGCGGCAGTCGCCGCAAGTCGCCCAGCACCAGGCCGCAGCGATCGATCGCCTGGCGTGCGAAGAACGGGCTGATGTCGATGCCGGTCAGCGAGGCGGCCGAGTCGGCGTTCCATGCGAGCGCGCGGCCGCTGCCGCACCCGAGATCGATGACGCGATCGCCGGGACCGAGCGCCAGGAACTTGCGCAGCATGTCATTGCGGATCTTCGAGCCGAGGACCGGCGGCGAGATCGTCTCGTGGCGAGCGTCCACGTGCAGCGCGTCGTCGAGATACTTGGTCTGCTCGGTGAACGTCGCCAGCGGGCGGAGGTCGAGATAACCGTCGTGCGCCGGAAACACCCGTCCGCATCCGGCGCAGCGGATGGCGCCGGCGCCTGACGGATCGCCGGCGAGCGCGCCGCCGCAGTCGGGGCACTGCACGATCGACTCGAATCGCGGCGGGATCATCGTCGGGCCGCCGTCGCGAGCACGTCCTCGAGCCGGCGCGCCCGTTCGTGCCAGGTGTATTGCGGCGCCAGGCCGATCGCGCCGCGCGCGAGCTTCGCCGCGAGCGTGCGGTCGCGGCTGATGCGCTCGATCGCCCGCGCGAGCGCTTCGGGATTGTCGGCCGGCACGAGCAGGCCGGTCTCGCCGTCGGTGAGCACCTCACGGATCGCGGCGAAATCCGAGGCGACGATCGGACGGCCCAGCGAGAGGTACTCGAAGAGCTTGAGCGGCGAGGTGTAGCGCTCGGAGGTCGCAGACGTGGTGTTGGGCAGTACCAGGATCGACGCGGCGCGCAACCGGCCGGCGACCTCGCTCGGCCTCACGAGTCCCGTGATCTCGATCCGGCTTCCGAGATCCATCGCGTCGATCAGCTTTCGCACACGGTCGAGATCCGATTCGCCGGGATGCCCGCCGACAATCAGCCCGCGCGCGTCGCGCGTGAGCGCCAGCGCGCGGACCAGCACGTCCACGCCCTTCCATGGATAGAGATGACCGGCGTAGCCGACGATGGCTGGCGACGCGGCCAGGCCGCCGGCCTCCGGCTCGACGCTCGACATCTGCGCGCCATCGGGCACGACGAAGACTTCCGGCCGCGGCCCGAAGCGGCCGGCGAGGTCGTCGGCGAGCGCCGCGGTCAACGTCACGTAGGCAGCCGCCCGCGTCCACACCAGCCGTTCCTGGCGATCGAGTCGGGCGAGCCGCGACGCGTTCGGCGGCGGCGTCTTCGAGCCCAGCATCTTCGCGCGTTCGGCGACGACGACTGGCGCGAGTCCGTGCGACTCGTAGACGAGGCGCGGGCGCCGCGACGCCGGCAATCGGAGAAGCAACGCCGCCAGCCCGAGATCGCGCGTGTAGACGATGACGCTGCTGCCGCGGCGCACCGTCATCGCCAGGGCCGCGGCGAGGAACCTGAGGCGGCGCGCCCGCAGTCGGCTGGAGCTCGGCACCGTATCGAGCGTCAGGCCCTCGACGCGCGGCAGGCCGTAGAACTCGAAGGGGTCTCGCGGCAGCGGCGCGCTGTCCGGCCGCGTGACCAGCGTCACGTCGTGCCCGCGTGCCGCCAGTGCCTGACAGGTGGCCATCGTCTGCAAGCCGTTCGCGCGTTCGATCGGAAAGCGCGTGTCGGCAAAGTACAGCACCGATGCCAACGTCACCGCCTCCCCGACTGATAGAACGAGGATCGATCCGTCAGATAGCGCCAGACGAGCGACGGCGCTTCGAGCGGCAGCGACACGAACGTCGCCCGCGCGTTCGCGGCGAGCGTCAGTCTCTGCCGATCCATGCGGTTCGTGCCGAAGAGCGCCATCAGTCCGAGATTCCACCACACGCAGAGCGCGACGCCGATCGCGAGCGCGACGCGGCCGAGCGGTGCACGGATCGCGAACCAGGCCGCCATGCCGAGCGTCAGGAGCGGCGTCGTCGCCACGAACCGGCGCTGGCCAAAGGCGCCGGCGACCGTCCACGAGTCGACGCTGCCGGAGATGTAGACCTGCAGACCGAACATCATCAGCGCGAGTGTCGCCAGCCACGCCGCGTCCGGACGGTCTCGCGCGATGCGGCCGACGGCGACGATGGCCAGGCCCGCGAGGGCAATGACGGCGAGCGGCGTCCAGAAGAACAGCCCATGCTCGGGAGAGAGCACGACGCCGAGCGCGTGCGGAGAGTACCAGTACATCTTCCGCGTGGCGTAGACCGTCGGACCCGGATGGCCGTTGAGCGATTGATAGGCGAACAGCTGCGGCGTGTACGCGAGCACGAAGGCGATCGTGCCGGCGATGGCCGCGATCGCCACGGTGGACATCGACGGCCTCGCGGTCGCGGGCTGTCGCGCCGAGCGCAGGAAATCGATCGCCGGCCCGGCGACGAACAGGAGGTCCTGCTCGCGCACCATCGCCATCAGCGCGCCGATCGCGCCGAGCGCGAGCGCGCCCTGCCACGTCCACTGCTGCCGCACGTACAGCCAGGTCACGAGAAAGAGCGACACCGCAAACGCGGACGCCGCGTGCGCGAACGGCGGCGCGACGTAGACGTAGAAGAGCAGCGGCGTTCCGATCGCGACGATCAGGCTGGCGCGCAGTCCATGCCCGAGGATGCGCCGCGCGAATGCCGCGGAGAGCAGCACGGCGAGGAATCCGTACACCGCCGACGCGTAGGCGACGGCGGCGACGTACGGCCGGCTGTAGCCATCAGCCGGCGCGCCGGTCGCGAGCGCGGCGAGGTGGCCGAGGCCGTAGAACGGCGCCCAGAGAATCGCCGCACCCACGGGCGCGAAGTTGATGCGGCGGCCGGCCTCGGTGAGCCGTTCGTCGTTCAGGAACGTCTCGCGAAAGCCGTCCGTCCGGACGACGCCGGTGTCGTAGAAGTGCCGGTACTCGTTGTCGAAATCGGCGTCGCGATCGAACGCGACCGATCGCAGCCAGGAGAAGTACTGCACCTCGTCCGAGGCGTACAGCCGCTTGGTCACGATCGGCAGCGTCACCACGAAGGCGAGCGAGAGCGCGACGATCTCGCGCCGGGTCAGCATCGCACTCAGAGCCCCGCCGCGCGCGAGACCAGCACCTGGACGACCTGCGCGGCGTTGAATCCGGCGTGGTTGACCAGGGGCGCGATGATCGATCGCCGCCGGATGTAGAGCACGCCCCAGAACAGCCCGAGCAGCCCGATGCCGATGGCGACGTCGATGCCCTGCATCAGATGGAGCGCGCCGAAGAGCAGCGAGAACACCACCAGCCCGACCCGGATGCCGCCGAGCCGCTGCTCGAAGCGGTGCAGGATGAACGCGCGCTGCATCTCCTCGCGCACGCCGCCGGCGATGACGACGACGACGAGGAAGAGCGCCGCATCGAAGGGCGTGCGCATGAACGCCTCGAGCGGGCTCTCCGGCACGTTGTGCAGCAGCGGCACGAGCGTCCGCAGCGACAGCACGACGACACCCACCGCAATCAGCACCACCGGGATCAGCGAGAAGCCGATGAGCGCTTCGCGCCAGGACGATCGCTGGCCGAGCAGCACGTCCGTGGCGCGCTCTCCGGAGGCGGTGAGAAATCCGCGCACCAGCGCGGCGATGAGCGCGGTATCGAGGAAGCTGACGATGGCGACGAACTGCAGCGATTGATCGGGCCCGTTCATGATCGGCACGCCCATCGCCCAGACGACCAGGCTCAGAAAGACCTGGGTCGGGATCCCGCAGACGAGGATGACCTGTCCGATCGCCCCCCAGGTGCGCGGATCCTCATACCAGGGTCCGTCGGGCGCCGGCGCGAGCTCGAGTGGCGGTTGAATGGGCCCCGGCTCGATCGTCTCGAGCGGAGAGGCGTTTGGGTCCACCTGGGGAACTGTACCAAAGAGCTCGCGGCTGGCGCCGCTCGCGGCTCGGGACTCGCGGCTCGCGGCTCGAGGCCTCGGAGGAGCTGCACTCGCACCGGGCGAGAAGCGGCCCGAGCCCCGAGGCCCGAGCCAGATGAGGGCCGCCACGAGACTACTGAGGGGGAGCAGGCGAGAGCCTGCGACCCCGAGGCGAAAGGCGAAGGCGGCCCACTAAAATAGGTTAGATGCAAAAACCGTAATGGCTACGGCCCGATTGTCAATATCTGGCGTTCGAGCCGGTTGGGGAGCACAATAAGTAGTAGGTTGTCGCTTGACATCCGTGTGAACGAGGCGCATATTCGTTCGCCGGCAGCAGCAACAGCCGAAAGCGAAATCTGCCCAGGATTTCGCCCAAGGATCGCCGATTGTGGGCCGTACTTCGAGCCCGCACGCGGACTGTTGTCGCGTCCGAACAAACTGCGGTTCTTACACGACGGCGGCCGCGTCTCGGGGGCGAAACGTGTCGCCGTGTACGAAGGTTGGAGGCAAGACCATGCACAGGGCTCAGCAGGTGGAATCGACGACGACGCACGCGACCGGCCGGACGTTCGGCCCGGGCCGATCGGTGACGGGTCTCGAGTTCGAGCGGTATTTCACCAAGGACGGGGTGGATCCGTTCGAGGAGGTCGAATGGGAGCTGCGCTCGGCGGTCATTGCCAACGAGCGGGGCGAGCTCGTCTTCGAGCAGCGCGACGTCGAGTTTCCACGGTTCTGGTCCCAGCAAGCCACCAACATCGTCGTCTCGAAGTACTTCCGCGGGCAGATCGGCACGCCCCAGCGTGAGCGCTCGGTGAAGCAGCTCATCGGCCGCGTCGTCGACACCATCACCGGGTGGGCGCGCGAGCAGGAGTACTTCGCCTCCGAAGACGACCTCCAGGCGTTCAGCGACGAGCTGAAGCACCTGCTGGTCTATCAGAAGGGCTCGTTCAACAGCCCGGTGTGGTTCAACTGCGGGTTCGAGAAGGCGCCGCAGTGCTCGGCCTGCTTCATCAACTCGGTGCAGGACACGATGGACTCGATCCTGACGTTGGCCCGCACCGAGGGCATGCTGTTCAAGTTCGGATCGGGCACGGGGTCGAATCTGTCGGCGATCCGGTCGTCGCGCGAAGTGCTCGCCGGCGGCGGGACGGCGTCGGGCCCGGTGTCGTTCATGAAGGGCTTCGACGCGTTTGCCGGCGTCATCAAATCGGGCGGCAAGACGCGCCGCGCCGCGAAGATGGTGATCCTCAACGCCGATCACCCGGACATCGAAGAGTTCATCAACTGCAAGGTCGAGGAAGAGAAGAAGGCCTGGGCGCTGATCGACGCCGGCTACGACGGCTCGTTCACCGGGCCGGCCTATGCCTCGGTGTTCTTCCAGAACTCGAACAACTCGGTGCGCGTGACCGACGAGTTCATGCGCGCGGTGCTCGACGACGGCGACTGGCAGACGCATGCGGTGACGACCGGCCAGGTGATGGACACCTACAAGGCGCGCAGTCTGATGCGCCAGATCGCCGAAGCCACGTGGGTGTGCGGCGACCCGGGCATGCAGTTCGACACCACGGTCAACGACTGGCACACCTGCCCGAACACCGCGCGGATCAACGCCAGCAACCCGTGCTCGGAATACATGTTCCTCGACGACTCGGCGTGCAACCTGGCGTCGATCAACCTGATGAAGTTCGTCGGCGCTGACGGCGAGTTCAATCCCGAGGCGTTCGCGAAGGCCTGCGAGACGTTCATCACCGCGCAGGAGATCTTGGTCGACAACGCCAGCTATCCGACGAAGTCGATCGAGAAGAACAGCCACGACTACCGGCCGCTCGGCCTGGGCTACGCCAATCTCGGGGCGCTGCTGATGTCGCGCGGCGTGCCCTACGACAGCGAAGCCGGGCGCGACTACGCGGCGACGATCACCGCGATCATGCACGGCGCGGCCTACGCGCAGTCGGCGCGGATCGCGCGCGACCACGGCGGGCCGTTCCCGGGCTACGAGAAGAATCGCGAGCCGATGCTCCGGGTGATGCGCAAGCATCGCGCCGCGCTCAAGGATATCGACCGCACCCACGTGCCGCCGGCCCTGTTCGACGCCGCGCGCAACATCTGGGACGAGTGCGTCGAGCTCGGCGAAGCGCACGGCTATCGCAACGGCCAGGCGACCGTGCTCGCGCCGACCGGCACCATCGGCTTCATGATGGACTGCGACACCACCGGCGTCGAGCCGGACATCGCGCTCATCAAGTACAAGAAGCTCGTCGGCGGCGGGCTGATGAAGATCGTCAACACTCCCGTGCCGATGGCGCTGCAGAAGCTCGGCTACAGCCCGACCGAGGTCAAGGAGATCATCGAGTACATCGACGAGCACGAGACCATCGAGGGTGCGCCGCACGTCAAGGAAAAGGATCTTGCCGTGTTCGACTGCGCCTTCAAGCCGGCGCGCGGGTCACGATCCATCCACTACATGGGCCACATCAAGATGATCGGCGCCGTCCAGCCGTTCATCTCCGGCGCGATCTCGAAGACGGTGAACGTCCCGAAGGACGCGACGCCGGAAGAGATCGAAAAGGCCTACATCGACTCGTGGCGCCTCGGCGCCAAGGCGGTCTCGATCTATCGCGACGGCAGCAAGCGCACGCAGCCGCTCAATACCTCGCGCGACAAGGACCAGGAAAAAGCCGTCGAAGCCGTCGTCGCCGCCGGTCCGAGCCGCCGCAGGTTGCCCGACGAGCGCCGCTCGATTACCCACAAGTTCGACATCGCCGGACACGAGGGCTACATCACCGTCGGCCTCTACGAAGACGGGCAACCGGGCGAGCTGTTCCTGACGATGGCCAAGGAGGGCTCGACGATTTCGGGCTTCGCCGACGCCTTCGCGCAGGCGATCAGCTACGCGCTCCAGTACGGCGTGCCGCTCCAGGATCTGGTCGACAAGTTCAGCCACGTCCGCTTCGAGCCGGCGGGCATGACCAAGAACCCGGACATCCGCTTCGCCAAGTCGATCGTCGACTACATCTTCCGCTGGCTGGCGGCGAAGTTCCTTTCGGCCGATGCCCAGTACCGGGCCGGGCTCAACAACCGCGACGAGCAGGCGGCGCCGGAGCAGTTGACACTGCCAACGACGGGGACGACAGGTGCGACGGGGACGACAGGTACGACAGGTACGACGGGTGCGACAGGTACGACGGGTACGCCTGCGCCTACGAAGACGTCGTCCTCGTACCTGACGATTCAGAATCAGGAAGATGCGCCGCCGTGCTCGACGTGCGGCTCGATCATGATTCGCGCGGGCGCCTGCTACAAGTGCCCCAACTGCGGCACCACGAGCGGCTGCGCGTAACGGCGTCCGATAGCGCGTCGGCAGAACGATCGATACGCCGTCTCCCCTGGGCGGTCCGCTTCGGCGGGCCGCCTTTTTTCGTCGATGGCAGGAATTGGAACAACATCCCGCGCGCACGTACGCGGAGACGGCGACAGCCTTCGCAGCGCCGGCGCCGAAACGACAGGATCGGAAACGGCACATGCTTTGCGATTCGATCGTCGGCACGCGGGATAGAATTTCGGTGGCGAGTATCTACGTGAATCTGTCGGCCGTTCTCGAGCACTACTGGGGCTACACGTCCTTCCGCCCGCTGCAACAGGAAGCGATGGGCGCGATCCTCGACGGTCGCGATTCGCTCGTCGTGCTGCCGACCGGTGGCGGGAAGTCGCTTTGTTATCAGGCCCCGGCGCTCGTCAAAGACGGCCTTGCCGTCGTCGTCTCGCCGCTGATCTCGCTAATGAAGGATCAGGTCGACACGCTGGTCGAAAACGGCGTCGCCGCAGCGGCGTTTCACAGCGCGCTCGCGTTCGACGAGCG
>DASTCC010000128.1:0-12037 GCA_035711465.1 Vicinamibacterales bacterium | reverse complement strand
GGGGGCGGTTGCCGCGCTGGTGGCCTGGGCGTGGTGGCGCAATCCGGTTCTGGGGTTGGTGCTCGGGCTGGCGATGATCATCAACATGTTCATCGCCGCGACCGCCGGCACCTTGATTCCGCTCGGCCTTCGGGCGGCGCGGGTCGACCCGGCCCTGGCCTCGTCGGTCTTCATCACGACCCTGACCGACGTCGTCGGCTTTTTCTCGTTCCTCGGCCTGGCGACCCTGTTCATCCGGTTTTTGCAATAAAGGTACCGGGGTATGATTGCCGGGTTCTAGCGCATCGGCGCGCTGACCCAGGCCGATGCCCGGATTGAATGCGGACCCATTCCGCCGAAGCGCTGATTCTTCGGACCTACCGGTACGGCGAGGCTGACCGCATCGTCGTTTTCCTCACGGAGGATCGCGGCAAGCGGCGCGGCGTCGCCAAGAACGCGACGGCCTCGCGCCGCCGGTTTGGCGCGGGTTTGGAGGCCCTGACCCGCGGCCGGGTGACGTATGTCGAGCGCGAGGGACGGGAGCTGGTGCGGCTGGATCGGGTCGAGCCGCACGCGACGGCGATCGGCGCCGGCGCCGGACGAGGCAGCGGGGAAGCCGCGCACGTGCTCGGCCACGCGGCGTACTTTGCCGAGCTGCTCGACGAGTGGGCGCCCGAGCATCTGCCGAACGAGCGCCTGTTCCGGCTGGGGGCGGCCGTGGGGGATGCGCTGGCTTCGGGGGCGTCGGTGGAGGCGCTGGCGCGCTACTTCGAGTTCTGGCTGCTCAGGCTCGAAGGCGTCTACCCGGCGCTCGATCGCTGTCCGCGGTGCGGGCGGCTGGCGCTCGGCGGCGGCGCCGTGCTGGTGACGGCCGAGCGCGCCTATGTGTGCGACGGCTGCGCGCATGGCGGCGCCAGGCTGTCGCCCGATGCGATTGCGTTCCTGCGCGGCGCGACGGCGCGGACGCCGCTCGAAGTCGCGAACGCCGGATTGCCGATGGGCGCCCTGCGTGAGATCGAACAGGCGCACGCGCGACTGATCGCGCTCCATCTTGAGAAGGAGCTGCGGTCGGCCCGCGTCGTCAAGGAGCTGAGACCGGAATCGTGACGCTTCAGGACCTGATCTCCAAACTCTCTGATTACTGGGCTGCGCAAGGCTGTCTGATCCAGCAGCCCCTGGACATCGAAATGGGTGCCGGCACCATGCACCCCGAGACGTTCCTGCGCGTCCTCGGCCCGCAGGCCTGGAACGTCGCCTACGTGCAGCCGTCGCGCCGGCCCGCGGACGGCCGCTTCGGCGAGAACCCGAATCGCCTCTTCAAGCACCATCAATTCCAGGTGATCCTCAAGCCCGCGCCCGACGACATCCAGGATCTCTACCTGCAGAGTCTCGAGGCTTGCGGCATCGATCTGCGCGCGCACGACGTGCGCTTCGAGGAGGACAACTGGGAATCGCCGACCCTGGGCGCGTGGGGCATCGGCTGGCAGGTCCTCTACGACGGGCTCGAGATCACGCAGTTCACCTACTTTCAACAGGCCGGGGGGCTCGACCTCTCGCCCGTATCGGTGGAGTTGACCTACGGGCTCGAGCGCTTTGCGATGGCGCTGCAGGGCGTCGACAACGTCTACGACCTGCAGTGGGCCGCCGGCGTGCGCTACGGCGACGTCCGGCTCCGCGACGAGATCGAGCAGTCGAAGTACGCGTTCGGTCAGGTGGCGCTGCCGGAGGGGCAGTTCGCCGAGTTCCATCGCGATCTCTTCACCAGGTGCTACGACTTCGGCAGGGCGCTGCTCGACTCGGGCCTGGTGCTGCCGGCGCTCGACTACTGCCTGAAGTGCTCGCACCTGTTCAACGTGCTGGACGCGAGCGGCAGCATCGGCGTGACCGAGCGCACGGCTTACATCCTGCGCGTGCGGCAGCTCGCGGTCGCGATCGCGCGGGCGTGGGCCGGAGCCACCGAGACGGAAGGGGTCGCGCATGGATCGTGAGTTGCTGCTCGAGATCGGCGTCGAAGAGCTGCCGGCCAGCTGGCTGCCCGGGTTGACCGAGCAGCTGACGACCGTGCTCAAGAACGAGCTCGACGCCGAGGGGCTGCCGCCGCGCAATCCGATCGAGGCGCACGCGACGCCGCGCCGGCTGGTCGTCTGCGCGCCCGAGCTGATCGATCGGCAGGAAGATCGCGAGGAGACGGTGATGGGGCCGCCCGTGAGCGCGTCGTTCGACGCCGAGGGCCATCCGACCAACGCCGGGCTGGGCTTCGCGCGCAAGCTGGGCGTCGACTTCGACGCGCTCATCCAGCAGGACACGCCCAAGGGCAAGTACATGGCGTATCACCGCCACACCCGCGGCCGCGCCACCGTCGACGTGCTGCCGACGGTCGTCGCGCGCGTGCTACGCGGCCTGACCTTTCCGAAGCTGATGCATTGGGACGCGCAGCTCGAGGACGACAAGGGCGAGTTCCTGTTCGGCCGCCCGGTCCGCTGGCTGCTGCTGCTCTACGGCGGCCGGGTCGTGCCGTTCACGATTTCGCGCCTGGCGCTGGCGTCGAGCCCGCGCGTGCAGGACGTGAGCTCGGGCGCCGTGACCTACGGCCATCGGTTCCTGGCGACGAGCGGCCGCGCCGGACGCGCGATCAAGGTGCGCAGCTTCGCCGAGTACCAGAAGAAGCTCGCGGAGAACTTCGTCATCCTGTCGCGCATCGAGCGCCGCGATCGGATCATGCGCGACCTCGAAGCCCAGGCGCGCCGCATCGGCGGCCGCGCGGTGCTGCAGCAGGAGCGTGCGCAGACGCTGTTCGACGAGGTGCCCGATCTCGTCGAGTATCCGGCCGTCGTCCCCGGCGCCTTCAGCGCCGAGTTCCTGACGCTGCCCGAAGAGGTGTTGACGACGACGCTGATGCACCATCAGCACTTCTTTCCGGTCGCGAATCCGACCGGCGGTCTGATGCCGGCGTTCCTGGCGGTCACCAACACGCAGTCGACCAACGATCGCGCGATCGCGACTAACGCCGAGCGCGTCGTCACGGCGCGGCTGCGCGACGCCAGGTTCTTCTGGGACGCCGATCGTCAGATCGGTCTCGAGGCGCGGCTGCCCAGACTCGAGACGCTGTTGTTCCACAAGCAGCTCGGCTCGTACGGCGCCAAGGCGACGCGGCTGGAGGCGCTGGCGTCGTGGATCGCCGCGGACGTCTTTCAGCAGCCGGAGGCGGCCGCGCCGGCCGGGCGCGCGGCGAAGCTGGCGAAGGCGGATCTCGCGACCGACATGGTGCGCGAGTTCACCGAGCTCCAGGGCGTGATGGGCGGCATCTACGCGCGCGAGGCGGGCGAGCCGGAAACGGTGTGGAAGGCGATCTACCACCACTACCTGCCGGTCGCCGTCGAGGCCAACGCCGCGCCATCGGGCGAGGCGCTGGGCCAGGCACGCCTCAGCTGGGCGAGCGTGTCGCTCGCCGACAAGCTCGACACCCTCGTCGGGCTGTTCCTCGCCGGCGAGCGGCCGACCGGATCGCGCGATCCGTTCGGCATGCGCCGCGCCGCGCACGGCATCCTGCGCCTGCTCGTCGATCTCGCGCCGCTGACCGGTGTGAAGGTGCGGCCCTCGCTGCCGGCGCTGCTGACGCGCGCCTACGCGGGGTACGACAAGACGCCGGGAGACGAGTGGGCCGACCTGACGCGCTTCCTCTGGGAGCGCGAGGAGCACGTCCTGGTGGCGCGCGGCGCCGACAAGCGCAACGTCCGCAGCGTGCTGTGGCAGCGCGAGCACGCGCTCGATCTGCCGATCGCCGACGTGGCCGGCAACGTCCAGGCGCTGGCCGAGTTCTCGCGCTCGGAACAGTTCCGCCAGCTGGCGACGGCGTTCAAGCGCGTCCGCAACATCGCCCGCGAGTTCGACAGCGGCACGGTGCCCGAGCTGACCGACTTGCGCGCGGTCCTCAAGGAAGCCGCCGAAGCGGCGCTGCTCGAGGACATCGCCCGCCGCCGCGTCGCCATCGATCAGGCCGGCGGCCGCGGCGACTACCGCACCGCCTACGCCGAAGCGGCGCAGTTCGAGCCGGCGGTCGCGAAGTTCTTCAACGACGTCTTCGTGATGACCGACGACGCGACGGTCAGGCAGGCGCGTCTGGGATTGATGAAGCAGTTGGAGCAATTGATCTTACAACTTGGCGATATCTCTGAAATCGTCGCTTCGGAGTCATGACATCGATGAGTACTAAAGGGAAGGCAGCGGGTCGGGCGGCACGGAAGGCGTCGAACGTCAAAGGCGGTCGTACGAAGAAGCACGTGTTCTTCTTCGGCAAGGGCAAGGCGGAAGGCGATCGCACGATGCGCGATCTGCTCGGCGGCAAGGGCGCGAACCTCGCCGAGATGACCAATGCCGGACTCCCGGTGCCGCCGGGCTTCACCATCTCGACCGCGGCCTGCGGTCTCTACTACGCCCGCAATCGCAAGACCCCGGCGGAGGTCGATCAGGAGATGCTGACGCATCTCAAGAAGGTCGAAGCGGCCACCGGGCGCGCATTCGGATCGCCGGAGAAGCCCCTTCTGGTGTCGGTGCGCTCCGGCGCGAAGTTCTCGATGCCCGGGATGATGGACACGATCCTGAACCTCGGCTTGAACGACACCACCGTCGAAGCGCTCAAGAACCAGACCGGCAACGGCCGCTTCGCCCTCGACAGCTACCGGCGCTTCATCCAGATGTTCGGCAACGTCGTGCTCGAGATTCCCAAGGACGAGTTCGAGCACGAGCTGGACGCGGTGAAGAAACAGCGCGGCGTCAAGGAAGATCCGCAGCTCGACGAGGCGGCGCTCCGCGACGTCGTCGCCCGCTTCAAAGCGGTGGTGAAGAAGAAGACGAGCAAGAACTTTCCGCAAGATCCGCTCGATCAGCTCCGCGGATCCCGCGACGCGGTGTTTCGGTCCTGGCAGAACCCGCGCGCCCGCGAGTACCGGCGCATCTACGAGATTCCCGATCACATCGGCACGGCCGTCAACGTGCAGTCGATGGTGTTCGGCAACACCGGCGACAAGTCGGGCACCGGCGTCGGTTTCACCCGCAACCCCGCGACCGGCGCGACAGAGTTCTACGGCGAGTTCCTGATCAATGCCCAGGGCGAAGACGTGGTGGCCGGCATCCGCACGCCGCGGCCAATCGCCGAGCTCGAGCAGGTCATGCCCCAGGCGTACAAGCAGCTGCGGCAGATCACGACGCGGCTCGAGAAGCACTATCGCGACATCCAGGATTTCGAGTTCACGATCGAGGACGGCGAGCTGTTCATGCTGCAGACGCGCAGCGGCAAGCGAACGGGCTACGCGGCCGTCGTCATCGCCACCGATCTGGTCGCCGAGAAGTTGATCAAGCCCAAGGACGCGGTGCTGATGGTCGAGCCCGAGGCGCTGACGCAGTTGCTGGCGCCGATCTTCGATCCCAAAGAGTGGAAGGGGATGAAGCTCGCCACCAAGGGATTGCCGGCCTCGCCGGGCGCGGCCTCGGGTCAGATCGTGTTCACCGCGGATCACGCGGTCGAGTGGACGCGCCAGGGCAAGAAGGTGATGCTCGTCCGCAAGGAGACCGTGCCGGATGACATTCACGGCATGTACGTCGCGCAGGGCATTCTGACGGCGACGGGCGGCATGACGTCGCACGCCGCGGTCGTCGGCCGGCAGATGGGTAAGCCCTCGGTGGTCGGCGCCGGCTCGCTGCAGATCGACGAACGGGCCAGGACGCTGAAGATCGGCGACGCGCATTTGAAGGAAGGCGACTGGCTGTCGTTCGACGGGCTCACCGGCGAGGTCAAGCTCGGCCAGGTCGCGACCAAGCCGAGCGAGATCCTGCAGGTCGTCAACGGCGAGATGAAGGCAGACAAGTCCGACATCTTCCGCCGCTTCAATCAGATTCTCTCGTGGGCCGACACGTTCCGCCGGCTCGGCATTCGTGCCAACGCCGACCAGCCGGATCAGGCGGAGATCGCCTACGGCTTCGGCGCACGCGGCATCGGCCTCTGCCGGACCGAGCACATGTTCTTCGGCGAGGGGCGCATTCCCATCGTCCAGCGGATGATCCTCGCCGACAACGAGAAGGATCGGCGCAAGGCGCTCGACGAGCTGCTGCCGCTCCAGCGCGCCGACTTCTACGGCGTCTTCAAGCACATGCACGGCTCGCCGGTGACGATCCGCACCATCGACCCGCCGCTGCACGAGTTCCTGCCGAAGCGGGAAGACCTGATGGTCGAGATCGCGCGGATGGAGACGTCGGGCAAGAGCGGCAAGGAGCTCGAGGAGAAGAAGAAGCTGCTGCATCGCGTCGAGCAGCTCCACGAGTTCAACCCGATGCTCGGCCACCGCGGCGTGCGCCTCGGGATCACGTATCCCGAAATCACCGAGATGCAGGCGCGCGCGATCATGGAAGCCGCCTGTCAGCTCGCCAAGGAGAAGGGCAAGGCGGTGCCCGAGATCATGATCCCGCTCGTCGGCGACGTGCGCGAGCTCAAGGATCAGAAGGACGTCGTCGTCCGGGTCGCCGAGCAGGTGATGAAGGAAGCAGGCGTGAAGGTCGACTACCTGGTCGGCACGATGATCGAAGTGCCGCGCGGCGCGCTCACCGCCGACGAGGTGGCGAAGGAAGCGGACTTCTTCTCGTTCGGCACCAACGATCTGACGCAGCTGACCTACGGATTCTCGCGTGACGACATCGGCAAGTTCCTGGGCGCCTACCAGGAGCGGCGGATCCTCGAGCGCGATCCGTTCGCCTCGCTCGACACCGTCGGCGTCGGCCAGCTCGTCGAGATGGGCACGAAGCGAGGCCGCGAGACGAAACCGAAGCTCAAGGTCGGCGTCTGCGGCGAGCATGGCGGCGATCCGTCGTCGATCTTCTTCTTCGACAAGGTCGGGCTCGACTACGTGAGCTGCTCGCCGTACCGGGTGCCGGTGGCGCGTCTGGCCGCGGCGCAGGCGGCGCTGAAACAGAAGGCGCTCGACTAGCGGGGGCGGCCGGTGGAAGCGCGCAAGGCGTCCAGCAAGGCGGCGGCCAGCACGGCGCCGGGCCGGACGTCCGCGCTGCACGTGCTCGTCCACCGCGACGGGCAGACGCGCGCCGTTGGACGCGTCGATCCGCGGTGGCTCGCGCCCGACGCGGCCGAGACGCTCTGGGTCGACATCGCCAGGCCAGGCGCGGCCGAGCGCACGCTCCTCAAGGACGTCTTCCAGGTTCACGAGATCGCGATCGACGACGCCCTCGCCGAGGTCCATCATCCGAAGATCGAGACCTACGGCCCGCTGCTGTACCTGATCCTGCACGGCATCCTCGCGACCAAAGGCGGCGAAGGATTCCTGACGCGGGACGTCGACTTCTTTCTCGGCCGCAACTTCCTGATCACGGTTCACCACCACGACTCGCGATCGGTCGATCAGCTGATGCTCGTCTGCTCGCGCCACGACGACGTGCTCGCCGAAGGGCCCGCGGCGCTGCTGCACCGCATCGTCGACCAGATGGTCGATCACTACCGGCCGGAGGTCGACGCGCTCGAGGATCGGATTCACGATCTGGAGAAGGCGGTGTTCGAGCGCCCGCATTCGAGCCCCCTGCGGAAGGTGCTGAGGCTGAAGTCCGATCTGGCCTCGCTGCGGCGGGTGACGCTGCCGCAGCGCGACGCCATCGGGCGGCTGGCGCGCCGCGAGTTCCCGCAGATCAGCGAGGCGTTGTCCTATCGTTTTCGCGACGTCCACGACAGCCTGATTCGCATCGCCGACGAAGCCGCGCTCTTCCAGGATCGCGTCAACGGCCTGCTCGACGCGTATCTTTCGAGCCAGTCGAATCGCCTCAATCAGGTGATGAAGGTGTTGACCGTGATCGCGACGATCTTCATGCCGCTCACCGTGCTCACCAGCATGTACGGCATGAACGTGAACCTGCCGGCGTTTCCAGGCGGGCCGGACGCGCAGTTCTGGTGGATAACCGGGCTGATGCTGGTCACGACCGGCGCCATGCTCTGGCTGTTCCGCCGGATGGACTGGCTGTGAGCCGCATCCAACGGCTGCCCGCGGATCTCGCCAATCAGATCGCCGCGGGCGAGGTCGTCGAGCGTCCGGCGTCCGTCGTCAAGGAGCTCGTCGAGAACGCCGTCGACGCCGCCGCAGCGCGCGTCGCCATCGCCGTCGAGTTCGGCGGCAAGAAGAGCATCTGTGTCGAGGACGACGGCGAAGGGATGTCGCGCGCCGATGCGGAGCTGGCGGTCGAGCGGCACGCGACCAGCAAGATTCGCACGGCGACCGATCTCGCTGCCATACAGACGCTCGGATTTCGCGGAGAGGCGCTGCCGTCCATCGCGTCGGTGTCGCGCTTCAGGCTGCGGACGCGGCGGCGCGGCGAGCCGATCGGCACCGAGGTGCGCATCGACGCCGGCAAGACGGTTTCGGTCCGTGACACCGGCGCGCCGGAGGGCACGCTGGTCGAGGTCGCCGATCTGTTCTTCAATCTGCCGGCGCGGCGGAAGTTCCTGAAGGCGGATACCGCCGAGACCGCGCAGGTGAGCCGGCTCGTGACCCAGCTGGCGCTCGGCTATCCCGAGATCGGGTTCACGCTCCGCAGCGGCGGCCGCGTCCTCATCGAAGCGCCGCCGGCCGGATCGCTCGAGGAGCGCTTCTACCAGATTTACGGCGACCGGCCCGATCTCGTCGTCGTCCGCAAGGAGGCGGCGGGGATCGGCGTGCGTGGCTTCGTCGCCGCGCTGGCCGAGCAGGGACCGATTCGCGGGCCGCAGCACGTCTTCGTCAACGGGCGCATGGTGCGCGACCGCACCATTACGCACGCGATCCAGGCGGCCTACAGCGTCGCGACGATCAAGGAGCGGAGCCCGGAAGTGCATCTGTTCGTGACGCTGCCGGCCGACCGCGTCGACGTCAACGTCCATCCGACCAAAGCCGAGGTGCGGTTCCTGGACCAGGGGCTCGTTCACGAGGTGCTGCGCCGCGCGGTCGTCGATGCGCTCGGCGCGACGCCGGCGCCGGAGCTCGTCCTGGCGCCGCCGGCGCCCGGTTTCGGCGCGCCGGCAACGGCTGTGCTGCCGCTCGGTTTCGACCGTGGCTTCCAGCCTTCGCAGCCCTTCGTCCCGGCCAGCGGGCTGACGCCGTCCGACACGGCCATCGCGGAGGCCATCCAGCAATCGACGCCCGGCGCCTGGACGGATCCTCGCGTCGGCACCGCCGCCGGCCGCGAAGCGGTGGCCACGCTGATTCGGCCGATGACGCCGCTCGGCCAGTTCCGCAATACGTTCATCGTCGCCGTCGACGAGGACGGGCTGGCGATCATCGATCAGCACGTCGCTCACGAGCGCATCCTGTTCGAGCAGATCACCGAGCGGCTGACCGGACAGCCGCTCGAATCGCAGCGTCTGCTGACGCCGGTCGTGCTCGAGCTGCCGGCGGCCGAACACCAGACGCTGGTGCAGCATCGAGAGGCGATGGCGAAGTTCGGATTCGAGATCGCCGATTTCGGCAGCCGCGCGCTGCAGGTGACGGCGGTGCCGGCGATGCTCGACTGGAGCCGCATCGACGAAGCGCTGCGCGCGGTCGCGGGCAGCCTCGACGGCCTCGGGCCGACGGCCGGCGTCGACGATCTGCTGCGCCGCGTCGCCGCGACGATGGCGTGTCACGCGGCCGTGAAGGCGAACGATCCGCTGACTCGCGAGAAGATGCAGTACCTGCTCGACGAGCTCCGGCGGACCTCGCACTCGTCGGTCTGTCCGCACGGTCGGCCGGTCGTGTTGCGTCTGACGCGGCGGGAGATTGAGCGGAATTTCGAAAGAATCTGACGGGCTCGGGGCTATGGCTCGGGGCTCTGGCTGGGCCCAGTCAAGGTTCCGACTTCGGGGCTCGCGGTTTTGCTCGGGTCCCCAGTCTGGCGTCTCGAGCCTTGCCGAGCGCCTCCTTCAGGCGCGCTTCGACGCCGCGATCGGTCGGCTCGTAATACCGCCGCCCCTCCAGGTGCTCGGGTAAGCACGACATGCTCGCGACCGCGTCCGGCTCGTCGTGCGCGTACTTGTAGCCTTCGCCGTAGCCGAGCTCCTTCATCAGCTTCGTCGGTGCGTTGCGCAGGTGCAGCGGCACCGGCGAGGCGACGTCCTGAGTGGCGTCGCGCGCCGCTTTGCCGTAGGCGATGTAGACGGCGTTGCTCTTTGGCGCCGCCGACAGGTAGACGACGGCCTGCGCCAGGGCCGTGTTGGCCTCGGGCATGCCGAGGAAGTGCACCGCGTCTTTCGCCGCGAGCGTGATCTCGAGCGCGCGCGGATCGGCGTTGCCGACGTCCTCCGACGCGAACCGGACCAGCCGGCGCGCGATGTAAAGCGGATCCTCGCCGGCTTCGAGCATGCGCGCCAGCCAGTAGATGCCGGCGTCGGCGTCGCTGTTGCGAATCGACTTGTGCAACGCCGAGATCAGGTTGTAGTGCTCCTCGCCCGACTTGTCGTAGAGCAGGGCGCGCCGCTCGATCAGGCCGGCGAGCGTCGCCGGCGCCAGCGGCCGTCGTCCGCTCGCGTCGACCGGCAGCAGCGCGCCGACCTGTTCGAGCAGGTTCAGCGCCGTGCGCGCGTCGCCGTTCGCGTACACCGCGATCGCGGTCAGCGCTTCCGGCTCGGCGTCGATCTGCCGGTCGCCGAGCCCGCGCTCGCGGTCCGAGAGCGCGCGCTCCAGGATCGAGACGACGTCGTCCGTGGTGAGCGGACGCAGTACGTAGACGCGCGATCGCGAGAGCAGCGCCGAGTTGACCTCGAACGACGGATTCTCGGTCGTCGCGCCGACGAGCATGATCGTCCCGGCCTCGACGTGCGGCAGAAACGCGTCCTGCTGCGCCTTGTTGAAGCGGTGGATTTCGTCGACGAAGAGGAGCGTCCGCCGGCCCCGCTGCGCGCGCGTGTACTCGGCCTGCGCGATCACTTCCTTGATTTCCTTGATGCCCGACATCACGGCGCTGAAGGCGCGGAAGTCGGCGCCGGTCGTCGACGCCAGCAGCCGCGCCAGCGTCGTCTTGCCGGTGCCCGGCGGGCCCCAGAAGATCATCGAATGCAACGCGTTGGCCTCGATCGCGCGTCGCAGCGGCTGGCCCTCGCCGAGCAGGTGCGACTGGCCGACGACCTCGTCGAGCGAGCGCGGACGCATACGTTCGGCGAGCGGCGTGCCCGGGAGCGGCGCGGGATCGTCTTCGAACAGCAAGCTCACGGTCGATCCTTTCGCTGCCGACGCGCTTCGTAGAGGATCAGCGCAGCGGCGACGGCGACGTTAATCGACTCGACACCGGACGCCATCGGAATCGTCACCCGCGTCGCATCCTCGACGTCAGGCAGCCCGGCGCCTTCGTTGCCGAGCAGCACCATGCAGGGCGACGCCAGGTCGGCGTCCTCGATCGGCAGGCCCCCGGCCGCGACGGTGGCGAACACGGCCAGTCGGCGCGCCCGAGCGCGTTCGAGGGCAGTCGTGAGCGGCGCGACGGCGATCGGCAATCGGAACGTGCTGCCCATCGCGCCGCGAATCGCCTTCCATCCGTCCGGCCGCGCCGTGCGATCGAGCGCCAGGCACCCGGACGCGCCGAGTCCATCGGCGCTGCGGATCGCCGCGCCGAGATTGCCGGGATCCTGAACGTCGTGCAGGGCGATCACCGGTCCGGCGCCGGCGCGGTTCGAGGCGCCGAGCACGGCGCCGAGCGTCGCGGGCCGCCACGCCGCGAGGGCCAGCCATCCGGAGGGCGAGCGTACCGGGCTGGCGGCGGCCATGACCGATTCGGAGACGGCGTGGATCGTCGCCCCTGACGCCGCGGCCCGGCGCGCGACCGGCGCGTCGGCGTCGTAAGTACACACGAGCTCGATCGGCACGCGTGCCTCGAGCGCGTCGACGATCAGGTGCTCGCCGTCGAGCAGCACCGGGTCGCCGTCGCGGCGTTTGCTGGCGAGCTGCCGGCAGCGCCGGACGACGGGATGCTGTCGGCTCGTGATGCGTGAAACGGCGCGCACGCAACCGTCATTCTAGCTGGGGTCAGATCTTGAATCTTGGCGTTTGGTGCCAGGTCTTGAATC
>DASTCC010000127.1:0-2632 GCA_035711465.1 Vicinamibacterales bacterium | reverse complement strand
GGGCATCGGTGTAGGGCAGCGGCCGCAGCAGCACCGCGTTGACCACGCTGAAGATGGCGGAGGTGGCGCCGATGCCCAGCGCGATGGTGAGGACGGCGGTGATGGCAAAGGCCGGCTGGCGCTTCAGGCTGCGCAGGGCGAACGTCACGTCTCGGATGAACGATTCCATACGTCCGGCCCAAGTGCATGTTGCATTCCCCGCGGCGTCGCGAAAACGGCCGGAACTTGATGATGGTCGTGACAGCCTGCTCGCCCGTGGGGTGTGGCTGTCCGGATCTGAACAGCGCCGCCGCCGTCAGTCGTATCTTGGTGGGACGAGCCGGCGGTGGGCGGGGTCCGGTTGGTTCAGCGGCTCTTGGCTGGGCGAGCGTAATGCCCACAATGCAGTCATGCTGACAACGCCGCTCCTCGCTGTCGTCCTGGTCGGTGGAGATCCCGTCTGGCATCGCGGTTGAGGCCACGGTCGCTGTGGGATCGATCGAGGCGGTTCTCAAAGGCGAGTATGGCGATGTCGATGTTCACGCCAGCGTTGGCAAGGCCCGACTCGAGCTGAACGGGCACCGGCTGAGCACGACGCGGCGAAGCGGCCCTTCGGAATCGGCGAAGGTCGAGGGCGACGCCGCGCGAATAGCCCGCTACTGATGCCGCAGAGCCGCCAGCGGGTCGATGCGCGACGCGCGCAGCGCCGGAAACACCGATGCGGAGAGGGCGATCGCCATGACGACGGCGGTGGCTGCAGCAAACGACACGATGTCGCGCGCGCCGACGCCGTAAAGCAGCGCGCCGAGCGAGCGGCTCAAGGCGAGCGCGAGCGCCAGCCCGATCCCGGAACCGATTGCCGCAAGCACGGCCCCGCGCTTCAGGAACGTCCAGACCACGTGACTGCGGCGTGCGCCGATTGCGATCCGGATGCCGATCTCCTGCGTGCTCTGCCGCACCGAGTAGGCGACCAGCCCGTAAATGCCGATCGCCGCCAGCACCATCGTGAGGACGCCGAACATCGAGATGCCGCCGGCCGCCAGCTCGTAGACCGACAGCGCCACCCTGATCTGTTCGCTCAGCATGTTCGATCGGGCGATCGGAACCTGCGGGTCGAGCGCCTGCAGATGGGTTCGCACCCGCTCCAGCGCGCGTGTGTCGTCGCCGGTCGTCCGCGCGTGGATGGTGACGGACGGGACGAACGACTGCAGCAAGTGGAAGTAGACGTACGGCCGCGGCTCTTCGGCCAGTCTCGCGTACTTCACGTCGGCGGCCACGCCAATCACCGTGTGCCACTCGCCGTCGAGTGTTCGCAGGCGCTTGCCGAGCGCCCCTTGCGGCGACTGCCACATGCGGCGGGCGAGGGTCTCGTTCACGACGACCGCCGGCGTGGCGCGCTCGTCGTCTCGGCGCGCGAACTCGCGCCCGGCAAGCAACGGAATGTCGAGCGTCTGGAAATAGCCAGGCCCGACGGTGTTGAAGAGAAACGCCAGAAGCTCGTCCGACCGCGGCGCATAGCCTTCGATGGTGATCGAGCGCGGCGCGGTATCGACGAGAGAGAGCGGCACGTTGGTGGCCAGGCTCGCGGCCGAGAACGAAGGGTCGGACTCGAGCGCGTCGAGCAGGCGGTTGAGATAGACGCGGCCGCTCGCCGCGTCGTAACCTGCCGGTTGCAGATCAACGGCGGTGGCCGTGACGTGCCGCGCGTCGAAGCCGCCGCTGGCCTGCCGGGCCGCCGCGGCGCTGCGAAGGACGAGACCGGTGCCGACGAGGAGGACCAGCGACGCTGCGACCTGCGAGACGACGAGCATCGACCGCAGCCGGCCGCCCGCGGCCAGCCGCGGCGAGACTTCGTTGGTGGCCGCGGCGATGTCGACGCGCGAGATGCGGAGTGCCGGCACGAAGCCGAACACGAGCGCACAGCCGACCGACAGGACCATCGCGAACGTGATCACGTACGCATCGATCGCAATGTCCAGTCCCACCTGGGCGGGCGCCGCGGACGCGCCCGACATGGCCAAGTACGGCACCAACAGCGCCGCGAGCAGGGTGCCGGCCACCGCGCCCGGCACAGCGAGCACGAGGTTCTCCACGAACAGCAGCCGCACCAGCCGCCGCCGGCTCGCGCCGAGCGCCGTCCGAACGGCCAGCTCGCCTTGCCGCGACACGCCGCGCACGAGCACGAGGTTGGCGACGTTGGCGCACACCACCAGCAGGATCAGTACGCCCATGCCGCCGAGCATCGCCACGGCGGGCAGCATGTAGGTCTGCGCGCCGAACGGCGACTGCCAGATCGGGACAACCGTCGCCTGCGTCGTCCCTTGTGGCAGCGGCCGGTCGGCGTCGAGCTGCGCGGACATCACGCGCACTTCCGCCGCGGCGTCGGCCAGGGCGACGCCAGGGCGGAGATGGCCCAACGTCATCACCATCGCCGCGGTGCGTTGATCCAGCCTGTCTGGCGGCTGGAGCTGCGGCTGCATCATCATCGTCGCGAAGACGTCGACGATCATGCTGACCACGGTGCCGCGAAATCCCGGCGCGGCGACGCCGACGATGGTGAGCGGTTGCCCGCTGAAGTGCATTGTCTTGCCGACGATGTCCGCATCGCCGCCGAACACGCGGCGCCACATGCCGTCGCTGATGACGGCCACCG
>DASTCC010000126.1:0-12798 GCA_035711465.1 Vicinamibacterales bacterium | reverse complement strand
GCCGACGATTTCGAACGACTGGCCGTTGATGCGGATCGTGCGGCCGACGACACCGGTCTCGCTGCCGAACCGGAGCCGCCACAGCTCCTCGCTGATGACGGCGACGCGCGACGCCGTGGCCTCGTCGGCCGGCAGAATCAGACGGCCGGTGCGGGCGCCGACGCCGAGGGTCGCGAAGTAAGCGCCGTCAACCGCTTCGCCGGCGACGATCTCGGCCTGACCGGACGTCGCGATGGCGGGGAAGATGACTGCCGACGCCGACAGGCTGGCGAAGGACGTCTGGGCGGGGCGCAAGCCGTCGAAATCCGCGTCCGAGATCGTGCCCGACTGGTCCGGGGCCACGCCGGTGGTCGCGACGACGGCGACGCGGTCGGGATCGGCGACGCCGAGGTCGCCGTTCAGCACGGTGTCGACGATCGAGTAGACCGCGGTGGTCACCGCGACGCCGGCGGCCAGCGAGACGATCGAAAAGATCGTGAACATCGGCGCGGCGCGCAGGCGCGCGAGGGCGTGTCTGAGAATCACCGGGAAAGCCTACCCGATCCCGCGTTTCATGCGGTGCCGGCGCACGTCTGCCGCCGCGTTCTCCGGCCGCTCGCGGAGTATCATTCGCCAGCCTCATGATCGACGCTGATCCCGACCGCGCGGCTCTCACCGTGCGAGTCCGCCGCTGAGGACGCCATCGCCGCGAACTTTCCCGGTCAGGCGGGGTTCTTACCTCGAGAGCCGCTCGTGACGGACGTCGAACAGCTGTACACGGACCATCGAGACGGCGTCTTCCGCTACCTGCGCCGCATCGTCGGCGGGACGGAGACGGCTCACGACCTCACGCAGGAAGTCTTCCTGCGGGTGTCCCGGGCCGGCGTCCCGGACGCTCCCGATGCCGGACGCCGCGCGTGGGTGTTCCGGATCGCGCGCAACCTGGCGCTCAATCACGTGCGGGACGGCCGGCGCCGGCCGATGACGGTGGCGCAGGTCGAGATGACGATGCCGGCGACGCAGGAGTTGTCGGCGGCGCTGCAGGCGGCGATCGCGGGCCTGCCGGACGAAGATCGCGACGTGTTCGAGCTGCGCGAGTCGGCGGGTCTCAGCTATGCCGAGATCGCGGCGGCGTGCGACATGCACATCGAGCTGGTGCGATCGCGGTTGCATCGCGCGCGCCAGACGCTGCGCGCGGCGCTGGGTGCGTCCCTGCTGGTGCGCGAACAGCGCGGCATCCGCTGCGCGGCCGCGGTCGATCGCGTGCGCGACGAGCGGTGAGATCAGAAATCATTGGATGGGGGACACGTGGAATCGCATCTCCAAGTCATCGATGCTTTCGTGGACGGCGAACGGGTCGACGCGGCGGCGCTGAAGGACGCGCTCGCCGATGCCGCCGGTCGCGACTACTTCGTCGATCTCTGGATGCTGCGGGAAGCGGTGCAGCAGGATCGTGAAGCGGCATCCATCGATCGCCCGTTGGCGCCGCGGCGGACGGCGGCGCGCGCCGCCGGCCGATGGCTGGTTGCCGCGTCAATCGCCGTCGGCATGGCCGGCAGCTATTTCGCCGGCTATCGAACTTCGCTCGTGCCGCCCGGCGTGTCCGCACCGCCGGCGGTGGCCGCGCCGGCGCGCGCCGAGTTCCCGGCGCCGGCGCCGACGCGCGTCATCCAGCTCGAGTTCCAGCTCGACAACCCGCGGAGTGGCGGAGACTGACGTGACGTGGATTGCATTGTTGATGTCGATGCTGCTGCAGCCGCCGGCGCTTGCCGAGCAGGCGATCGCTCCCGCGCCGCCGCCGCCGCCACCGCGTGAGCTGATCGTCGTCGTCTCGATTCCGACGTATCTGCCGGATGGCGGCGTCAACGCGGAAACGGTCGCGCTGCCGACGGCCGGCGCCGGGCTGGTGCACGCGTTCAGCCGCCGAACGCTCTGTGCACCGGCGACGACTGGCGCAACCGAGCCCACCGACGCCGCGGCGGGATGGCGCATCGCCTCGCAGATCGTCACGCGCTCGGAGACCAGCATCGTCGTCAGTCTCGACTGGCGGCGGGTCTGGGACGGCGGCAGGAAGATCACGGCCGGCCCGGGCGCGACGGTGCAGCTGACGCTGCACGCCGGCGATCGCATTCCGCTCGACCTCATCGCCAACTCGTCGCCGAGCGCCGAGTGCCGCGCCGTCGGCCTCGGTCTCGAGGTCCGCGTCGCGCGCACGCCGCCGTCTGCGCCCGCCGCGACGACGCCGACCATGCCGAGCGGATCGACGCCGGGAGGCGCGAAGCCGGTGAGCGCGGAGCTGTGGCTGACGCACACGTCGCCGAGCGACACGACGCAGGTGTACCGTCAGGTCGTGCGCATCGCGGAAGCGGGTGGCCGCTTCAGCTTCGCGCCGACGTCGGTGTCGACCTCGCGGGGAGAAGTCGACGTCGAGCTCACCGGCACGATCGACCGCTTCCGCAGTCCCGACGGCGCCGAGTTCTTCGTGCTGTCGATGAACCGCGTCGTCAGCGGCGCTAACCTGCCTGCCGCCGGTCTCAGCGCGACGACGGGCGTCACGGTCGCGATGCCGACAGCGAGCGAGGTGCTGTCCTTCGAGCTCACCGCGGGCGGCCGCACCCGCGCCGTCGCGGGCGGTGGTGGCGGCGCCGTGATCGCGCCGCGCGGCGGCGGCGCCGGCGGGTCCGCTGTTTCGACACCGCCGCCGGCCTCGGCCGCGCAGGGCGTTCGCCGCGGCGTCGGTGGCGGTGGCGGTCGCGGTACGGGGAACGTCAGCCCGGCAGCGCTCGCGGCACTCCTCGAAGGCCATCAGTTTTCGCTGCGGATGCGAGTGACGCCGGTCAATTAGAGCGATTTGAAAAGCGCGCGTCTTCTCGGTGCCGTCGGGTGCGCCAGGTCCGCCGGGTGCGGGCGGGTGCCTGGAACGAACTGACGCGTGTCAACTTGGATTCGACTGATGCGTCCGGTCGTGACCAATGAAAAATCCGAGTTGGCCAGCGTCAGTTCGTTCCAAGCACCCGCCCGCACCCGTCGGACCTGGAGCACCTGACGGTACCGAGGCGACGCGCCATTCCTGAAAACGACGGTTCTGTGGCGCGGAACGACAACTCCGGCCGGTCAGCGCTTCCAGCCCGGCTCAGGCGGGATTTGTCGCGGGAAATCTGCGTGGCACGGGGCTTGCCCTTGTTCTCCCAGGTATCGGGAGACATCGACCATGACCCTGTCCGGCCGCTACAAGTTGCCAATTCTGTGTTCGGGCCTCGCGCTGATCGTTGCTGCGTGCGGAGGCTCACCAACCGAGCCGTCGTCTCCGTCGTCGCGCGCGACGGGCGCGGTCGTCGCCGGCGTTGTCAGTGGATCGAGCGGCTCGACGGCGACGGCTGGCTTGAGCACCTCGGCGTACAGGCCGAAGGCGACATCGTCGTGGAGCGGACTGACCGTCCGCGTTTCGGGCACGAACCGCTCGGCACTCGTCGGCGACAGCGGCTCGTTCGAGATCGCCGACGTCCCCCCGGGAATCGTCAAGCTGCAGTTCACGGGCGAGGGCGTCAACGCGACCACCGAGGTCGCCGACGTCAGCGCCGATCAGTTCGTGCAGCTCGAGGTGCAGCTCAGCGCATCCACGGCGCTCATCGTCGGCGACGCACGCACGCGCAAGGTGTCGCTCTGCCACGCCGAAGGTACGGGCGAGTACCACCTCATCGACATCAGCGAGTCGGCCGAGGCGACGCACCGCGGACACGGTGACGCGGAGATCGGCGAGGCGGTTCCGGGCCGGCCCGGCACGACCTTCGACAGCAACTGCCGCCCGGTTGGGCCGGCCATCGACATCGAGAAACTGACGAACAACGAGGACGCCGACGTCGCGCCGGGTCCGCGGATTCCGCTCGGTAATACGGTGACCTGGAGCTACGTCGTGAAGAACATCGGCACCGTCAATCTGACCGCCGTCAACGTCGTCGACGATCGCGGCGTCGTCGTCAGCTGCGCGCAGACGGCGCTCTCGGCGGGCGCGTCGATGACCTGCACCGGCACCGGTATCGCCACCGCGCTCGGGCCGTATCAGAACCTCGGAACGGCGACCGCTCAATGGTCGACGTCGGCGGGCTCGGGCACGGTGACCGACTCCGATCCAAGCCACTATCTCGGCGTGTCGCCGATCACGATCGAGAAGTTGACCAACGGCGAAGAAGCCGACACGGCGCCCGGCCCGTCCATCGCCGTCGGGAGTCCGGTGACCTGGGAGTACCGGCTCACCAACATCAGCACGTCGCCGTTGACGTCGGTGAGCGTCTCCGACGATCGGGGCGTCGCCGTGAGCTGCAGTCAGACGTCACTCGGACCCGGCGCGACGATGACGTGCACGGGTTCGGGCCAGGCGGTGCTCGGGCAGTACAGCAACATCGGCACGGTCACGGCGAACTGGTCGGCGGGCGGATTCTCCGGGACCGCCACGGCCTCCGATCCGAGCCACTACCTCGGCGTGAGCGAAGACGAGGGACCGAAGGTCAGCCTGTGCCACCGCACCGGCGCCGGCTTCTACGTGCTCATCAGCGTCGGCGCCGCGGCGGAGCCTGCGCATCTCGCGCACGGCGACGGTCGGCCCGGTCAGGCCGTGCCTGGATCGCCGGGCCGGTCGTTCAGCTCAGGCTGCAGCGTGCAGTAGCGGAGTCGATCGGATCGAAGACGCGACGATGATTCGATCGACGGCGGTCGGGCGGGGTTGTTACGATCGGGTGTGGATACACGAAAGAAAGAAGACCCCCGCCCGCAGAGTGGCGCGCCGGCAAGCTCACGGGACGACGCGATTGACGAAGCGATCGCCGAGAGCTTTCCGGCGAGCGATCCGCCGGCAAACACCGTCGAGACGGCGGTGCGGCTGGGGCCGGAGGCGCTCGTCGCGGAGGTCGTGGACAACACCGCGCTTCACCGTTTCGAGCTGAGCATTGGCGCCGGCGCCGCAACCTTGATCTACAAGCGGGAGCCGGGAGCGCTTCGACTCGTACACACCGAGGTCCCGGCCGAAGTTCGCGGCCAGCATCTCGGCGAGGCCCTCGTCCTGGCGGCGGTCGGCGTCGCGCGACGGGAACAACGCGAGGTAGTCGCCATTTGCCCGTTTGCGCGGGCCTACCTCGAGAAGCATCCCGAGGTGCTGGGCCGATGACAAAACCGTCGCTGCTCTGAGTCCGGCCTCCGACCGATAGAAGTACGCGGTCAGGGGTCGTCCCGTTCATGCAGCTTCGCGTCGCTCGTCTGTGTCTGGATTGCGAGGAGCTTCACGCCGGCGAAAGCTGTCCGGTGTGCGCGTCGGATCGCTTTATTTTTCTCTCGACCTGGCTGCCGTCCGAGGAGCGCCGTCGCTGGGGCCGCCAGCCGCCGCCTGTCCCCGCGCCGACACTGCATCCGGTGCGGCGCTGGATCAACCGCCTGGTCGGCGCGCCCGATCAGCCGCCTACTGGGCCGCGCACGCGCGCGAGCGATCGCGTGCCGCAGCTCGATTTCGATGAAGGCAAGGACGCGGCAGGGGCGCCGGCGCCGGAGGAGTCCGGCGTTCGCGCCGATCGGTAGCGCCGCGCGACTCCACCATCCGGGTGTCCCCTGTTGGTGAAGCCACGCGGCGGTCCCACGATCCGGCCGTCTACGTGGATCTCAGTGTGAGCTCGATCGCTTGAAGTAGGTCTTGCGGGCGATCTCCTGTCCGTCTGGCGTCGTCGACTTGTTCTCGCGCACGAGCGACTCGCCTTCGAGATACCAGATGGCCTGGCTGACCATCGTGCCCCTGGGGGACTCGGTCGTCGTCTCGATGACGAGCTTGTCGCCCTGCCAGGCGGCCTTTGCCGACGCCTTGCGGGTGCCGCTGTCGAGGTTGGTGATCGATCCGTCGGTGTGGTACGTGGTCGCCGTCTGACCCTGGGTAATCGTGAAGGTGTTGGCGTCGAGGGCGAGCGTCATTCCCGACGCGATCACGGGAGCGCCCCCGCTGACGGATCTCATGCCAGCGCCGCCGGCGCCGGCCGACATCGTCGCGCCGCCGCCGCCCCCGCCGCCCCCGGCGACGATCGCACGATCGCCTCCGCCGCCGCCGCCGGACCGCGCCATCACCGCACCGCCACCGCCCCCTGCCCCCGCACCGACCCCGGCGGCCGCGGTCTTCTCGGCATCGATCGTCCAGCTTCCATTGAAGTTCCGTCCCTGCGCCGCGAGCCCGGCGGACACGAACAGTGCCGCGGCGGCGCCCATCAACAGTGCACGTCGCATAGTTCCCTCCATCGGGTAAGAACACCACCAGGAGTCAGATGTTCGTGCCATCGGCTGTCGAGTCGCTCGCACCGCCCTTTATAATTTCGGCTTGCCTCACCTTTCCGCTCGACCATGACGAATCCCGAGGCCTCGGGACGGGACGCGCAGTCGCGGCGGCTGACGGCCGAACACGCGACCGCGCGCGCGCTGGTGTCGGCGGCGTCGATGGACGAGGCCGCGCCGAAGATCCTCGAGGCCATCTGCGACTCGCTCGGCTGGGAGCATGGCGCGTTCTGGACGATCGACCGCACCGCGGACCTGCTGCGCTGCGCCGAGATCTGGAACCTGCCGAGCGTGAGCTTTCCCGAGTTCGACGCCATCAGCCGATCGATCGCGTTCCAGCGCGGCATCGGCCTGCCCGGCCGCGTCTGGGCGAGCGGCCAGCCGGCGTGGATTCCGGACGTCACGAGCGACACCAACTTTCCCCGTTCGAAAGTGGCCGCCCGCGAGGGGCTGCATGCGGCGTTCGGATTTCCGATCCTGCTCCGCGGCGAGGTGCAGAGCGTTCTCGAGTTCTTCAGCCGCGAGATTCGCAAACCCGACGCCGAGCTGCTCTCGATGCTGTCCGCCGTCGGGCACCAGATCGGCATCTTCCTCGATCGCCGCCGCGCGCAGGAGGAGCTCGATCGGTTCTTCCAGCTGTCCATCGACATGCTCTGCATCGTCGGCTTCGACGGCTACTTCAAGCGCGTCAACCCGGCCTGGCAGCGCATCCTCGGCTACACGCAGGAAGAGCTCCTCTCCCGTCCCTACCTCGACTTCGTGCATCCCGACGATCGCAGCGCGACCGTGGCCGGGGCAGAGCACCTCAGCGAAGGCAAGGAGCTGCTGCACTTCGAGAATCGCTACCTGCACAAGGACGGCACGATGCGCTGGCTGCTGTGGACGGCCGCGCCGATCGCCGATCAGCAGGTGATCTACGGCGCCGCGCGCGACATCACCGAACGGAAGGAGGCCGAGGCCACGCTGGCCTTGCTGGTGCGCGAGCTCGAGTTCTCGAAGCGACGAGCCGAGGAGGCCACCGAAGCAAAGAGCGCTTTTCTCGCCAACATGAGCCACGAGATCCGGACGCCGCTCAACGCGATCCTGGGGATGACCTCGTTGGCGCTGGGCACGCGGCTCACCGCCGAGCAGCGCGACTTCATCACCACGGTGAAGTCGTCGGCCGACGCGCTGCTCGAGATCGTCAACGACGTCCTCGATTTCTCGAAGATCGAGGCGCGCCGCCTCGATCTCGAACGGGTGCAGTTCGACGTCCGCGAGACCGTCGGCGACGCAGTGAAGCTGCTGGCGTTTCGCGCCAGCGAGAAGGGACTCGAGCTCGCCTACGACGTCGCCCGCGACGTGCCGGACGCGCTCGTCGGCGATCCGGGGCGCCTGCGCCAGGTGCTCATCAACATCGTCGGCAATGCGGTGAAGTTCACCGCCGCCGGCGAAGTGCTCGTCCGCGTCGCCACTCGTCAGCCCGGCGACGATGACCGCGGCGTGCACCTGCACTTTCAGGTGAGCGACACCGGCATCGGCATTCCGGGCGACAAGGTCGCGCACGTCTTCGAGGCGTTCACGCAGGCCGACGCGTCGACGACGCGGCGCTACGGCGGCACCGGTCTGGGACTCGCGATCGCGCGGCGGCTGGTCGAGTTGATGAACGGCCGGCTCTGGGTGGAGAGCGAAGTCGGCCTGGGCAGCACGTTCCATTTCACGGCCGCGTTCGAGCCGGCCTCGGATACGCCGGCCGCGCGCGTTGCCGCGGCGCCGCGGGAGCTCGAAGGCCTCCGCGTGCTGGTGGTCGACGACAACGCGACCAACCGTCGCATCCTCGTCGAGATGCTGGCGAGCTGGCACATGGCGCCCACCGCGGTCGGCGATGCGCGGGCGGCGCTGCTCGCGCTGCAGAGGGCGTCGCCGACGGCCGCGCACTTCCACGCCGTGATCACCGACTGCCAGATGCCGGAGGTCGACGGCTTCACACTGGCGCGCTGGATCAAGAACGACGCGCGCCTCCGCGGCATTCCGCTGGTGATGCTGACGTCGATTGGCCAGAGCGAGGATGCCTCGCGGCTCCGCCGCCTGGGCATCAGCGCCTACCTGACCAAGCCGGTCAAACATTCCGATCTGTTCAACACCTTCGCGTCGCTGTTCTCGGTGGCGACGCGGCTCGAAGCGGCGGAGGACGCGCCGCCGCCGACGCCGCGGCCACGACGGCCGCTGCGGGTGCTCGTCGCCGAAGACCACGCGGTGAACCGCAAACTGGTGACGACGATCCTGAACAAGCGCGGCCATACGGTCGAGGCGGTCGAGCATGGCGCCGCCGCGCTCGCGGCCTTCGAGGCGTCGGCCGACCAGCCGTTCGACATCGCGATCATGGACTTCGAGATGCCGGAGCTCGGCGGGCTCGAAGCGACGAAGGCCATCCGCCAGCGCGAGGGCGACGGCCGGCGGCGGCTGCCGATCGTCGCACTCACCGCTCACGCGATGGAGGGGGATCGCCAGCGTAGCCTCGCGGCCGGCATGGACGACTATCTGTCCAAGCCCATCGACGTCGATCGCCTGATCGCGACCGTCGAGCGCCTCGCGGATGCCAACGGCGCCGGCGCCCCCGCCCAGGATGCGGCATCGCTGCCGGAAGCCGTCGCCCCGGCCGTCACCTTCGATGCCGACGCCGCGCTCCGGCACACCGGCGGCGACCGCGATCTGCTCAAGCAGTTGATCGCGCTCTACCGCGCCGATGCGCCGATGTCGATCCGCAAGATCGCGCGTGCCGCGAAGGCTGGTGATGCCGAGACAGTGCGCATCGCCGCGCACACCTTGAAAGGGTCGGTCGCGACCGTGGGCGGCGCCGCCGGGCGCGCCGCCGCGGCGAGGCTCGAGGCCATCGCCAGGTCGGGCAGCCTCGACGGCGCCGACGTGGCGCTCGCCCGACTCCGGACCGAGCTCGAGAAGCTCGAGCACGAGTTCCATGCGGCCGATCTCGTCGCCCCGGCGCGACGCGCCGGCGTCCGCCGCGCACCAGGCCGGCGCCGCCAGGGCCGCCGATCATGACCAGCATCCTCGTCGTCGACGACGACCGCACCTCGCGGCACCTGACGCAGAGCATCCTCGAGCGCGCCGGCTGGCGCGTGACCGCGGCCTCGGACGGACTCGAAGCGCTCAAGCTCCTGCGCGCGCGCAAGTTCGATCTGATGCTGCTCGACGTCTGGATGCCGAACATGAACGGCTTGCAGCTGCTCGAGAAGATTCGCCATCGCAAGCGCCGTCCCCGCGTCGTCGTGATGACTTCCGACGACGCTCCGGCGACCGTGCTGCAGGCGGTGAAGGAGCAGGCGTTCCGCTACGTGCACAAGCCGGTCGAGCCGGCGACGCTGATCGAGACGATCAAGGAGACGCTCGAGGCGCCCGAGACGCCGCCGATCGAGGTGATCTCGGCTCGGCCCGAGTGGGTGGAACTGGTGGTGCCGTGCACGCGCGAAGCCGCCGAGCGGCTGCAGGGCGTGATGATGCGCCTCGAGACGGACCTGGGGCCGGAGACGCGTGATGCGATCGCCTATGCGTTTCGCGAGCTGCTGCTGAACGCCATCGAGTGGGGCGGCCGGCTCGATCCGACGCGCACGGTCCGCATCTCGTCGCTGCGTGCGAAGCGGATGATCCTCTATCGCATCGCCGATCCCGGACCGGGTTTCAACATCGAGGACCTGCCGCATGCCGCGGTGGGGCAGCCCGATGACGCCCCGATTGCCCACGTCCACATCCGCGAGGCGCAGGGACTGCGCCCCGGCGGATTCGGCCTGCTCACCGTCCGCTCCATCGTCGACGAGCTTCTCTATAACGAGAAGCGCAACGAGGTGGTGTTCGTGAAGTATCTCGACGATCCGGGGCAGGGGACGAAGGAGTAGGTCGGTACCGTCAGGTGCTCCGGGTCCGACTGGTGCGGGCAGGTGCGAGGAACGAACTGACGCTGGCCAACTGGGATTCGATTGATAACGACCGGCACGAATCAAATCGAATCCCAGTCGGCCAGCGTCAGCGCGTTCCTCGCACCTGCCCGCACCAGTCGGACCTGGAGCACCCGACGGTACCGACGCGTGTTGGGACTTCTGGACCCCGCTGCCGAATTACGCCGCCCCCGCCGTGGTCTCGACCCGATCCCCGATCGCCACCCAGTGCCGATCCCGCGGGCCGACGTAGGTTGACTGCGGGCGAATCAGGCGGTTGGCGCGCTGTTGTTCACGGGCGTGGCCAATCCAGCCGGCGACGCGGCTCACCGCGAACGTCGGCGTGAACAGCGGCACGTCGAACCCGAGCCCGTGCAGCACCAGGGCGGTATAGAACTCGACGTTGGTCTGCAGGCGCCGGCCGGGTTTCTGCTCCTCGAGCAGACGCAGTGCGACGGCCTCGACGTCGCGCGCCAGCCGGTAAAGCGTCATGTCGCCGCCGCGCGTGAACAGCCGCTCGGCGGCGGCGGCGAGGACGTCGGCGCGCGGATCGCGGACCTTGTAGACGCGATGGCCGAAGCCCATCAGCCGCTCGCCGCGGGCGAGCTTCGCGCGCAGGATCGGCTCGGCGCGATCGGCGGCGCCGATCTCGAAGACCATGTCGAGCGCCGGCCCGGGCGCGCCGCCATGCAGCGGCCCCTTGAGCGCGCCCAGACCGCCGACGACGGCCGAGACGAGATCCGAGCCCGTCGAGGTGATCACGCGGACGGTGAACGTCGACGCGTTGAGGCCGTGATCGACGACGGTGTTCAGATAGGTATCGAGGGCGCGGACCCGTTCGGCGTCCGGCGTCTCGCCCGCCAGCATGTAGAGAAAGTTGGCGGCATGGCCGAGGTCGCGGCGCGGCGGCAGCGGCGCCAGCCCGCGGCCGAGCCGCCAGTACGCGGCGACCATCGTCGGCATCGCCGCGACCAGCCGGGGCGCGTCCGCGGCGTCGAGTGACAGCGTGCCGGCCGCCATCCGCAGCGCGTCCATCGAGTCCACCCGTCGCGAGGCGGCGTCAGCGAGCAGCGCGCGCGCCGCCCCGGGCAGTTCCCGCGCGCCGGCGAGATCGGCGGCAAAGTCCTCGAGCTCGGCGCGGGTCGGCAGCCGGCCGTGCCAGAGCAGCCACACCACTTCCTCGAACGTGGCGCGCGGCGCCAGTTCCTGCACCGCGAATCCCGCGATCGTCAGCGCGCCGCGTTCGCCGTCCACTTCGCTCGCGCCGGTCGCTGCCGCGACGACGCCCTCGAGCCCGGCACCGTAGGTCTCCATGCATCGACCGTAGTGCTGGCGTGATATCTTGTCAATATTGATAGGACAATCAATATGACCAGACCGGCGCCCTGGATCGACGCCGCCGCCGCGGCGGCGCGGCTCGGCGTCAGCCGGGCCACGCTCTACGCCTACGTCAGCCGCGGCCTGATCCGATCCCAGCTCCTGCCCGGTTCCTCTCGCGCCCACGGCTACGCGCGCGAGGACGTCGAGCGGCTGCGGCAGCGCACCGCGGCGCGCCGCGACCCGGCGCTGGCCGCCGCGCATGCGCTCGAGTGGGGCGTGCCGGTGCTCGAGTCGGCGATCACCTTCATCGACGGCCGCGCGCTCTACTATCGCGGCCACGACGTCGTCACGCTGGCGCGGGAGCGCAGTCTCGAAGAGGTGGCCGCGCTCATCTGGACCGGCGGATTCAATGCGGTCTTCCCACCGGCGCTGCCGGCGACGATCGCCGCGGCGGCGCCCGAACGGCACGCGCCGTTCGTCCTCCGCGCGCAGACGCGGCTCGCGGCGGCCGCCGCCGACGATCCGGGCGCCGGCGATCTCCGTCCCGCCAGCGTCGCCGCGGCCGGGTGGCGGATGCTGCACCTCTTGGCCGATGCCGCCGCCGGCGTGCGCGGCACGCGTCGGCGGCGCGTCGAGACGATGGACCAGCAGCTCGCGCGGGCCTGGAAGACGGGGCCGCACGGCGCCGAGATCCTCCGCGCGACGCTGATCCTCTGCGCCGACCACGAGCTCAACGTCTCTTCCTTCACCGCGCGCTGTGTCGCCTCCGCCGGTTCGACGCCATACGCCGTCGTCATCGCCGGACTCGCCGCGCTCGAGGGCTTCAGGCACGGCGGATCCGGCGTCCGCGTCGACGCGATGATCGGCGGCCTCCGCGCCGAGGTCTCGGCGCGCTCGGCGCGCGACCGGCAGCGGGCGCTCGAGCGCGCGATCGGTGCACGGATGCGGGCCGGCGACGTCGTCGGCGGCTTCGGCCATCAACTCTACCCGGCCGGCGATCCGCGCGCGAAGGCGCTGCTCGATCTGCTCGAGCGTCGCGCTGCGGGATCGGCCGAGCTGGCCTACCTCCGGGCGTTTCAGCGCGCCGCGGCGGCGATCGTGCGCGAGGAACCGAACCTCGACTTCGCCCTCGCCGGCGTCGCACGCGTGCTTCGTCTGCCGGCCGGGGCGCCGCTGATGCTGTTCGCGATTGGCCGTACCATCGGCTGGATCGGCCAGGCGATCGAGCAGTACGCGACCGGCCAGCTCATCCGCCCGCGCGCCCGATACG
>DASTCC010000125.1:0-4198 GCA_035711465.1 Vicinamibacterales bacterium | reverse complement strand
CCTCCTCCGACCCCGCTCCGACCCTGCTCCGACCCCGCTCCGACCCTACTCCGACCCTACTCCGACCCCGCTCCGACCCCACGCCCCGGGTTACGCTTGCATGCATGCGTCTTCGATCGATCGCCGCCGTGCTGATCGCTGTCGCGCTCGCGACGGCGACGGCGGCTGACGTCGCCGGTCGTCAGACCGCGACGTTCGATGCCAAGATCTTCGCCGCGCTGAAGTGGCGGAACATCGGGCCGTATCGCGGCGGCCGCACCAAAGCGGCGACCGGCGTGCGGTCGCAGCCGAATGTCTTCTACATCGGCGTCGTCAACGGCGGCGTCTGGAAATCCGACGACTACGGACGCACCTGGACGCCGATCTTCGACGATCAGCCGACGGGATCGATCGGCGCCATTGCCGTCGCGCCCTCCGACACCAACATTCTTTATGTGGGCAGCGGCGAAGGGATGCAACGCCCGGATCTTTCCACCGGCGACGGCGTCTACAAGTCGACCGACGCGGGCCGCACCTGGACGCATCTCGGTCTCCGCGACGGCCACCAGATCACGCAGATCGACGTCGATCCGCGCGATCCCAACTGCCTGCTGGTGGCGGTGCTCGGTCATCCGTACGGCCCCAACGAAGAGCGCGGCGTGTTCCGATCGATCGACGGCGGCAAGACGTTTCAGAAGGTGCTCTACCGCGACGTCAACACCGGCGCGGCCGACCTCGCCCGCGACCCGCGGAATCCCGACGTCCTTTACGCCGTCCTGTGGGAAGCGCGGCTCGGCCCGTGGGAGAACTCGTCCTGGACCGGCCCCGGCAGCGGCCTTTTCAAGTCGACCGACGGCGGTGCCACCTGGCGTCCGCTCACCAAAGGGCTGCCGACGTTTGCCGAAGGCCTGGGCCGAATCGGCATCACCGTCGCGCCAAGCAATCCGAATCGGCTGTACGCGACGGTGGACGCTGGCACGCTCGCCGGCATCTATCGATCGGACGACGCCGGCGAGTCCTGGAAGCGCATCAACGACGATCCGCGCCTCGTCGCCCGCCCGGCCGACGCCGCCGAGGTGCGCGTGCATCCGACCAACCCCGACATCGTGTTCGTGCCGACCATCGCGGCGTGGAAATCGACCGACGGAGGCGTCACCTTCACCGGTTGGCGCGGCGCGCCGGGCGGCGACGACTATCAGCGCCTCTGGATCAATCCGGATCACCCCGATGTGATGCTGATGACCGCCGATCAGGGCGCGATCGTGACCGTGAACGGCGGCGCGACCTGGAGCTCCTGGTACAACCAGCCGACGGCGCAGTTCTACCACGTGAACACGGACAACGCGTTTCCCTATCGCGTCTGCGGCGGCCAGCAGGAAAGCGGCTCGGCGTGCGTCCGCAGCCGCAGCGACGACGGCCGCATCACTTACCGCGACTGGTCACCCGTCGGCGTCGAGGAATACGGCTTCGTCGTCCCCGATCCGATGGACCCGGACATCGTCTACGGCGGCAAGGTCACGAAGTTCGATCGACGGACCGGGCAGGTGCAGGACGTCTCGCCGCCGCGCGACGGCGACTACCGTACGCTGCGAACCGCGCCGCTCGTGTTCTCGCCGACCGATCGGCGGACCCTGTTCTTCGCCTCGAACACGCTGTGGAAGACGTCGAACGGCGGCTTGAACTGGACGCAGATCAGCCCCGACCTGACGCGCGACACCTGGATGGTGCCCGACACGGTCGGCGTGTATCGCGACCGGCCCAGCGCGCAGCCGAGGCGCCGCGGGGTGATCTACACGATTGCCCCGTCGACGATCGATCCCAACGTGATCTGGGTCGGCAGCGACGACGGCCTGATCCACGTGACTCGCGACGGCGGCAAGACGTGGACGAACGTGACGCCGCCCGCGCTCCAGCCGTGGGCGAAGGTGTCGGTGATGGAGGTCTCGCACTTCGATACCTACTCTGCCTACGCCGCGATCAACGCCATTCGACTCGACGACACGCGCCCGCACATCCTGCGCACGCGCGACGGGGGCAAGACCTGGGTCGAGATCGTCACCGGTGTGCCCGCCGACGCGCCGATCAACGTCATTCGCGAAGATCCGCAGCGCCGCGGACTGCTCTTCGCCGGCAGCGAGCGCGCGGTGTCGATCTCCTTCGATGACGGCGAGCGGTGGCAATCGCTGCGTCTCAACATGCCGGCGACGTCGATCCGGGATCTGACGATCAAGGATGCGGATCTGATCGCCGGGACGCACGGCCGCGGTTTCTGGATCCTCGACGACATCTCGCCGCTGCGACAGATCACCGCCGACATCGCACGCGCGCCCGCCTATCTGATGCGGCCGGCGACGTCGTACCGCTTTCAGAACAAATACCCGGACACGCCGCTGCCGCCCGACGAACCCGGCGCGCCGAATCCGCCGGACGGCGCGATGATCACGTATCTGCTCGGGACGGACGCCAAGGGCCCGGTCAGCCTCGAGATCGTCGATCCGAACTCGGGCGAAGTCGTCCGCCGTTACTCGAGCGACGATCCGGAGGACGCGCCGGTGGCCGGCCGCAACCATCCCGACTACTGGCTGCGGCCGCCGGCACGTCTCGGGACGACGGCCGGCATGCATCGATTCGTGTGGGATCTCCGATATCCGCCGCCGGCCGCAGCCGAGTTCACGTATCCCATTTCGGCGACGCCCTACGACACGCCGAAGACGCCGCGCGGCATCTGGACGCTGCCGGGTACGTTTCAGGTCCGGCTCACGGTCGATGGCCGCACGTATCGGCAGGCGCTCACCATCCGCATGGACCCGCGAGTGCGGACGACGGTCGCCGACCTGACGGCGCAGTTCACCTTGTCGAAGCGCATCGACGCGGCGATCCGCCGTCTCGCCGAGGCCGTCGATTCCGCCAGGCGCGGGCTCGGGTCTGCCGGAAACGATCGCGCCGCCACCGAACGCCGCATCGCCGCCCTGGATCGGTCACGCGCGGCTCTGGTGACTCTCCTCGAAGCCGTCCAGCAGGTCGATGCCAAGCCGACGCCGACGCAGGAAGAAGCGGCCAAGGCGGCTATCGCCGAGGCGGACTCGTTGATGTCGTCCTGAGCCGCCTTGGCGGCTCGGGACGCCACCAAACCTTTCCTACCCATAGATCGTCTATGGTTGTGTCGCCTATGCCTAGACCAGACACACCTAGAGCCGATCTGCTCCCCGGGACGCTGGAAATGCTCATCCTGCGGACCCTCCACGTCGAGCCGATGCACGGGTACGGCATCGCCCAGCACATCCGCAAGCTCTCGCGCGAGGCCCTGACCATCGAGGAAGGCTCGCTCTACCCCGCCCTGCAGCGGATGCTGATCAAGGGCTGGGTGACGGCCGCGTGGAAGACCTCGCCGACCAAGCGCCGCACCCGCGTCTACACCCTGACCGCCGCCGGACGGAAGGAGCTCGGCGTCCAGCAGGCCAGCTTCAACGCGATGTTCGCCGCGCTCGCGCGCGTCATGCGCGGCTGACCCGGGAGGCCCCGTGAATCTCTGGCGCCGGTTGCTGATGCTGTTCGGCCGCGATCGCCTTGCTGGCGATCTGGACGAAGAACTGCGCGAGCACGAAGATGCGATTCGCCAGGAGCTCGAGGACGAGGGCCTTTCACCAGCCGAGGCCGCGCGGCTGGCGCGGCTGCGGCTCGGCGGGCGCGCGCAGATTCGCGAGGCCTCGCACGACGCCTGGCGGCTCGGCTGGCTCGAAGGCAGCTGGCAGGATCTGCGGATTGCCTTGCGCACGCTGGGGCGCCGGCCGGCGTTCACCGCCGCGGCCGCGGCGACGCTGGCGCTCGGCATCGGCGCGTCGACGGCGATCTTCTCCGTCGCCTACGGGGTCTCGCTGCGGCCGCTGCCCTTTCCGGAGCCGGATCGTCTGGTTCGCATCTACGAAGCCAATCCCGGCAAGGGCGCCACTCGTCAGGACGTCTCCGAGGGCGCGTTCCAGGCTTGGCGCGAGGGCACCTCGTCCACGATCGATCAGATGGCGCTCTACACCAAGGGCGGCACCTTGACGATCGCGCTCGGCGGCGATCGCGTCCGCGTCGACGCGATGAGCGTGACGCCGTCATTTTTCGACGTCGTCGGCGTCAAGCCGATGCTCGGCACCGGCTTCAAGCCCGAGCGCGAGTACACGCGCTTCACGTTGAAGGAGATCGTCCTCTCGTACGACGCCTGGCAGCGGCT
>DASTCC010000124.1:0-3821 GCA_035711465.1 Vicinamibacterales bacterium | reverse complement strand
CGGGCTCAGGGCGCGGAGCGCATCGCCGGCGCCGCGGATGCGATCGCGCGCGCACTGCCACGCCAGGGTCATCAGCAGCGCCACGTTGATCATGTGGAGCAGGATGTTGGTGAGATGAAAGCCCCACGGCGCCGGCCCGTAGAGGGCGCGGTCGGCCGCGTACGACAGGTTGACGAGCGGGCGCGTCGGATCGTGCCGGACGAGCGCCGTCAGCGTCGTCGGCGGGACGATCGATCGATTCTCGAGAATCAACCGGTAGTCGTCGTAGATGAACGGATTGTCGATCGCGTTGCTGTAGACGGCGCCGGCGGCGATGACCACGGCCGCGGCCGCGATCCAGCCGGCGCGGGAGAGTCCAGTGACGGACGCGGGCGTCGCCTGACCTCGAGAACGGGAATGCCTCACGCGCGCAAGACTGCCATAAGTGTACGCCGGATTGCAGAATCGTTCGCCGTGATGCGGGCGAATCTTCGTTTATGATCTGATCGCTTTCCCCGCATCGACGTGAGCATGCCGCTCAGAATCCTCCACGTCACGCCGTACTCTGCCGGCGCATGGGCGTACGGAGGCATCCCTCGACTCACCGATACGCTGACGCGCGAGCTGGCGCGCCTCGGCCACCAGGTCTCGATCTGCACGACCGATGCCTGCGATCGATCGCGGCGGCTGTCGCCGGTCCCGGACAAGCGGCTCTCGCCGCGCGAGCCCACGGTCCTGGAGGACGGCGTCGTCCAGCACGTGTTTCCGAACGTGTCGAACCGGCTCGCCTACCACGGCCAGTGCTTCACGCCGATTGGGATGCGCGAGTTCCTGCGCAAACACGCCCGGCAGTTCGACGTCGCGCACGTGCACGCCTGCCGCCATGTGCCGGGAGTCGTCGCCGCGCGCGAGCTCGATTTCGCCGGCGTGCCGTACATCCTCGCGCCGAACGGCACCGCGGCCCGCATCGAGCGGCGCCTGCTCACCAAACGCGTCTTCGACTACTTCTGGGGCGATCGCGTCGTCGCCAGCGCCGCCGCGGTCGTCGCCGTGTCGCAGGCCGAACGCGATCAGCTGACGACGATGGGCGTGCCGGTCGCGAAGATCGTCCAGATCCCGAACCCGATCGATCTCGACGAGTTTCGCGACCCGGTGCCGGCGGGTCTGTTCCGGAAGCGGTTCGAGCTCGGGTCGGCGCCGATCGTGCTCTATCTCGGCAAGCTCACGCCGCGCAAGCGCGTCGACGTGCTCGTCAAGGCGTTCGCCAAGCTCGCGCGCCCGGAGGCGCGGCTGGTCATCGCCGGCAACGACATGGGCGCCGGCGGCGAGGTCCGCCGCCTGGTCCGGGCCCTGGATCTCGAATCGCGAACGACGTTTACGGGCCTGCTGGAGCAGCGCGAGCGGCTCGAGGCGCTCGCCGACGCCGACGTCACCGTCTACCCGTCGCAGCACGAAGTGTTCGGCCTCGTGCCGATCGAGGCGCTGCTTTGCGGCTCGCCGGTTGTCGTCGCCGACGACTCCGGCTGCGGACAGATCATCGCCGGCATCGGCGGCGGCCACGTCGTCGCGCTCGGCGACGTGCTCACGCTCGCCTCCGCGATCGACGGGATCCTGTCCGACGCCGGCGCGTGGCGGGCCGACGTCGAGCAGGCGGCGCGGCGCGCCCGCGCCACCTACGGAGGCCGCATCGTCGCCGAGCAGGTCGAGGCGTTGTACGAGGAGGTGTGCCGCCGCGCGACACGCGTCTCGCCGCAGCCCAGGAAGGCGAAGAAGGACCAGCCGCCCGAGGCGCGCGGCGTCAGCTTCCTCGTCCCGGTGCGAAACGGCGCGCCATGGATCGCGGCGACGATCGCGGCGATTCGCGCCCAGCGCGACGGCCGGCCGATGGAGATCCTGGCCATCGACGACGCCAGCGAGGACGGATCGGATCGCGTGCTCGCTGCTCTGGCCGGACGCGATCTCCGTGTGATCTCCGGCGCCGGAAAAGGTGCGGCGGCGGCGATGAACCTCGGCCTCCGCTACGCCCGCTACCCGATCATCTGCCAGGTCGATCAGGACGTCGTCATCGAACGTGGATGGATGGCGCGGCTCGTGACCGAGCTCGAGGACCCGCTCGTGGCCGCGGTGCAGGGACAGTACGTGAACGATCGGCGCGCGCACTGGACGGCCCGGGTCATGGCGCTCGACCTGCAGCAGCGCTATGCCAGCATCGCCGGGTCGCGAATCGATCACGTCTGCACGGGCAACAGCGCCTATCGCGCTTCAGCGCTGCGAGAGGTCGGCGGCTTCGACGAACGGCTCGGCTACGGCTACGACAACGACCTCAGTTATCGCCTCCGCGCCGCCGGCCATCGTCTCGTCTTCCGGCGTGACGCGCGATCGCGTCACGCCTGGCGCGAGGGCCTGACGGCGTTCTGGCGGCAGCAGTACGGCTTCGGCTACGGGCGGCTCGAAGTAGTCGCGAAGCACCCGTCACGAGCGACCGGTGACGCGGTGTCGCCGGCGAGGATGATGCTGCACCCGGCGGTGATGATCCTTGCGTTCGTCTGTGGCGCGATCGCCGCGGCATCCGCAGCGCTCGGCGGCGCGTGGCTGGGGTGGACCTGGGCAGCGGCGGGACTGGTCGCCGCTCTTGGCGTCGAACGGCTCGCTGCCGGCATTGCCGCGTCGCGGCGTTTCGGCGATCGCGCGGCGCTGCTCTTCCCGATCATGCACCTCTATCGCGATCTCGCCTGGGTCGCGGCATGCGTCGTCTGGACGAGCCGCCGCGTCATCGGCGTGCGCGGCCTGCCGGCTGACAGTATGCGGCCGCGGACGCCGGCGGCGTCGTTGCCGCTCCCGGCCGCCAGGCCCGCGGTGCGTCACGTGCTCGGCTTGATTCCCGCGCACAACGAAGCGACGACGCTGCCCGCCGTGATTGCCGAGATGCGGCACCGGTGCCCCGACATCGACCTGCTGGTGATCGACGACGGCTCGACCGACGAGACCGGCGAGATCCTCGCCGGCCTCGACGTCCGCTGGCTGCGCCTGCCGTCGCGGATGGGCGTCGGCAGCGCGATGCGCGCCGGCCTCCGCTATGCGTCGCAGCTCGGCTACCACGCCGCCGTCCGTCTCGACGGCGACGGCCAGCATCGCGCCGGGGACATCGAGCGCATGCTCGCGCCGATCCGGCAGGGCCGCGCCGACGTCGTGCTGGGCTCGCGCTTCGCCGATCACGGCACGAGATCGGTCGGACCAGTCCGGCTGATTCAGTCATCGCTCGCGTTCTGTCTGTCGGCGCTCACCGGACGGCGTGTCACCGACCCGACGTCCGGTTTCTGCGCGTTGAGCCGGCGCGCCATTCGGCTGCTCGCCGACCACCACCCCACCGGCTATCCCGAGCCTGAGCTGCAGCTGTTTCTCTCGCGCAACAGGCTCGTCGCCGTCGAAGTGCCGGTCCGGCCGCGGCGCCGGCTGGGCGGACGCACGTCGCTGACGCCGGTGCGGCTCACCGCCGCCGGGCTGCGGGTGCTGCTCGCGATGATCATCGTGCCGTGGCGGCGCGCGGTCGGAATTGCCGATGGAGATTGATCGCGTCCAGGCCGTTGCCATCGTCGTCAGCGCCGGCCTGCTCGTCGTCGTCCTCGAGCTGGTGCGGCGGCGCAAGCTCGTCGAGGAGTACTCGGCTCTGTGGATCGCGAGCGCGGTGGCGCTGCTCGGCCTCTCGATCTGGCGCGAGTTCCTGCACAAAGCCGCGGCCGAGCTCGGCGTGGTCTATCCGCCGAGCCTGCTCCTCCTCCTGCTGGTCGCCATGGTCTTCGTCACGCTGTTGTGGTTCTCGGTCGTGTTGTCTACGCAGCGCC
>DASTCC010000123.1:0-5463 GCA_035711465.1 Vicinamibacterales bacterium | reverse complement strand
CTGGCTCGTACTCGATCGTCAGGTCGTCGAAGAACGGCACGAAGCTGATCTCGCCGAGCGGCTCCTCGTGATCCTTGACGTAGGAGTAGCTCTTCGTCGATCCGTCGTGGTCGTTGAAGGTGACGCAGGGCGAGATCACGTCGATCATCGACGTGCCGCGATGCGCGATCGCGGTCTTGAGCACCGCCAGCAGCTGCTTCTTGTCGCCGGAGAACGATCGCGCCACCAGCGACGCGCCGAGCTCGATCGCCAGCGCGCAGGTGTCGATCGGCGGCAGGTCGTTGACGACGCCGTTCTTCGCCTTCGATCCGAGATCGGCGGTCGGCGAGAACTGACCCTTGGTCAGGCCGTAGCAGCCGTTGTCCTCGATGATGTAGATGAGCGGCAGGTTGCGCCGCATCAGGTGCACGAACTGGCCGATGCCGATCGCGCCGGTGTCGCCGTCGCCGCTGACGCCGATCGCCAGCATCGACTTGTTCGCCAGTAGCGCGCCGGTCGCGACCGACGGCATCCGCCCGTGGACGGAGTTGAAGCCGTGCGACGGGCTCAGGAAGTAGGCCGGGCTCTTGCTCGAGCAGCCGATGCCGGAGAGCTTGATGACGCGCTTCGGGTCGACGCCCATCTCGAAGAACGCGTCGATGATGCGCTCCGAGATCGCGTTGTGCCCGCAGCCGGCGCAGAGCGTCGTCTTCGATCCGCGATACTGCGTGATCTCGAGGTTGATGCGGTTGGTGCGCTTTGGAGGCGTTGGTGTGGATGCCATACGTCTAGTTAAGGGGTCAGTCCCGGCTTTCGCCAAACGGGACAGACCCCGTGTCAGTCCCGGCTTTCGCCTGACCCCTCTTGCTCTTTAATGCTATCCGTGATGCTGCGCGCGTCGATTGGCAGCCCGTTGTAGTGCAGCACGCTGCGCAGGCGCGCCGCGTGCTCGGCCTCGCCGTCCATCAACAACAGGCTGAGCATCTGCGCGTCGCGGTTCTGCTCGACGACGTAGATGCGCTCGTGCGCGCGGATGAACTCGTCGACCTCGGGCGTGAACGGATACGCGCGCAGGCGCAGGTACGACGTCTTGACGCCGAGCTCCTCGCGGAGCTGATCGCGCGACTCCTCCACCGCCCAATGGCTCGACCCGAACGCGATGATGCCGACCTTCGCGCCGGCCTCGGCCTCGACGATCGGCCCGGGCACGAGGGTGCGCGCGGTGTCGAACTTCCGGCCCAGGCGCTCCATGTTCCGCTGGTAGTCGTCGGGCCGCTCCGTGTACTGCGCCATCTCGTTGTGGCCCGAGCCGCGCGTGAAGAACGCCGGACCGTCGGTGCCGGGCAGCGTCCGCCACGGAATGCCGTCGCCGTCGATGTCCTTGTAGCGGCCCCACGTGGCGCCGAGCTCGCGCACCTTCGCCGCGTCGAGCACCTTGCCGCGATCGAGCGGCTTCTCCGGGTACTTGAACGGCTGCGACATCCACGTGTTCATGCCGAGGTCGAGATCGCTCATCACGAAGATGATCGTCTGGAGCCGCTCGGCGAGGTCGAACGCGTCCATCGACATCTGGTAGCACTCTTCGACCGACGCCGGCAGCAGCATCACGTGCCGCGTGTCGCCGTGGCTGTTGAGCGCGACGAAGAGCAGGTCGCCCTGCGCCGTCCGCGTCGGCAGGCCCGTTGACGGCCCGACGCGCTGGATGTCGAACACGACTGCCGGCAGCTCCGCGTAGTAGGCGAGACCGGCGAACTCCGACATCAGCGAGATGCCGGGCCCCGACGTCGACGTCATCGACCGGGCGCCCGCCCAGCTCGCGCCGACCACCATGCCGAGCGCGGCGATCTCGTCCTCGGCCTGCACGATCGCGAACGTGGCTTTGCCCGTCTCCTTGTCGATGCGGTACTTCCGCATGTAGCCGATCAGCGCCTCCGGCAGCGACGACGACGGCGTGATCGGATACCAGGCGACGACAGTGACGCCGGCGAAGAGGCAGCCCATCGCGGCGGCGGAATTGCCTTCGACGAGGATCTGCCCCGCGGTCGCGTTCATCCGCTCGACGCGATAGGGATCGCGCTTCTGGAGATGCTCCTCGGCGTACTTCCTTCCCGCCTCGAGCGCGCCCATGTTGAGCTGCATCGCCTTGGGCTTGCGGCCCAGCTGCTTGCTCAGCGCCTTCTCCATCTCGCCGAGGTCGATCGAGAGCAGATGCGAGAGGATGCCGTCGTAGATCATGTTCTTGACGAGACGGCGGAGCTTGGCGTCGGGGCACACCTCGGCGACGATCTTGTCGAACGGCACCGGATAGAAGATGAGATCGCTGCGCAGCGCGTCGAGTCCGAGCGGCGCGTCGTAGACCACCGCACGGCCCGGATCGAGCGACAACACGTCGTCCTTGGCGGTCTCGGCGTTCATCGCGACGAGAAAGTCGATCTCTTTCTTGCGGCCGATGTAGCCGCGGTGATTGGCGCGGATGGTGTACCAGGTCGGCAGCCCGGCGATGTTCGACGGGAACAGGTTCTTCCCGGAAACCGGAATCCCCATCTGAAAGAGCGACTTCAACAGGATGAGGTTCGCCGTCTGGCTGCCCGATCCGTTGACTGTCGCGACCTGGATGCTGAAGTCGTTCACGACCGGCGCGCGGCCGGCTTGCTGGTCAGGCTCCGTGCTAGGAAGGGTCGTGGTCATACCATCCCGATAGGCAGAGGGCGGACCGAAACCGGTCCGCCCCGTAAGAACTGCGTCGAGTATATCGCCTTTATGCGTGCTTCAGGGCGTCGGCGACGGCGCGGCCGATGTCGGCCGGGCTCTTCACGACGCGGACGCCCGCGTCGGTCAGCGCCTGCATCTTCTCGGCGGCCGTGCCCTTGCCGCCAGCGATGATCGCGCCGGCGTGCCCCATACGCCGTCCGGGCGGCGCGGTCTGGCCGGCGATGAAGCCGACCACCGGCTTCCTGAACGACTGCTTGATGAACGCGGCCGCTTCTTCCTCGGCCGAGCCGCCAATCTCGCCGATCATCACCACCGCTTCCGTCTCGTCGTCGCCGTCGAAGAGCCGCAGCGCGTCGATGAACGACGTGCCGATGAGCGGATCGCCGCCGATGCCGATGCACGTCGTCTGCCCGAGCCCGAGACCGGTGAGCTGATGAATCGCTTCGTAGGTCAGCGTGCCGCTCTTCGAGACGATGCCGACGCGCCCCTCACGGCAGATGTGCCCGGGGATGATGCCCGCTTTGGCGCGGCCGGCGGAGATCAGGCCCGGGCAGTTCGGGCCGATGAGCCGCATCGGCTTGTCCTTCAGAAACGCGAACGCGCGCATCATGTCGAAGGTCGGAATGCCTTCGGTGATGCAGACCGCGAGCGGCAGTCCCGCGCTCGCGGCTTCCATGACGGCGTCGGCCGCGCCCGGCGGCGGGACGAAGATCACCGACGCGTTCGCGCCGGTCTCGCGCACCGCGTCCGCGACCGTATCGAACACCGGCCAGCCTTCGTGGGTGGTGCCGCCCTTGCCAGGCGTCACGCCGCCGACGACGGTGGTGCCGTACGCCTGCGCCTGCTGGGCGTGAAAGGTGCCTTCGCGGCCGGTGAGGCCCTGGACGAGGAGACGCGTCGACTTGTCGATGAGGACTGACATCGCCTACCGCCCCAGCGCGACGACCTTCTCGGCCGCGTCGCCCATCGCGTCAGCGGTCGTGAAGTTCAAGCCGCTCTCCTTCAGCATCTGTTTGCCCTTCTCGACGTTGGTGCCTTCCATTCGAATCACGATCGGCACCCGCACGTCGAGGTCGCGCACCGCCGCAATCAGCCCCTCCGCGAGGATGTCGCAGCGCAGGATGCCGCCGAAGATGTTGATCAGCACCGCGCGGACGTTCTTGTCCGACATCAGGATGCGGAAGGCGTTCTTGATCTGCTCGGCGTTGGCGCCGCCGCCGACGTCGAGGAAGTTGGCCGGCTCCCCGCCCGCCAGCTTGATGATGTCCATCGTCGCCATCGCGAGGCCGGCGCCGTTGACCATGCAGCCGACCGTGCCGTCGAGCTTGATGTAGTTCAGCGAGAACTTGGACGCCTCGATCTCGAGCGGATCCTCCTCGCTCAGGTCGCGCAGCTCCTTGAACTCCGGATGACGGTAGAGCGCGTTGTCGTCGAACGACATCTTCGCGTCGAGCGCGAGCAGATCGCCCCCGGCGGTCACGACGAGCGGGTTGATCTCGAGGAGCGACGCGTCGGTGGCGACGAACGCCTGGGCGAGCGCCGTCATCATCGTCACGGCCTTGCCGACCAGGTCCTTCGAAAAGCCGAGTCGAAACGCGAGCTGGCGCGCCTGATAGGGCTGCAGCCCAAGAGCGGGGTGAATGAAGGCTTTGAAAATCCGATCGGGAGTCTCCGCCGCGACCTTTTCGATGTCCATGCCGCCCTCGGGGCTGACCATCAGCACCGGCTGGCCCGACGAACGATCGAGGACGAGACCGAAATAGAGCTCGCGTGTCATCTGCAGGCCTTCTTCGATCAGGACCCTGCCGACGATCTTCCCTTCCGGGCCTGTCTGGTGGGTGACGAGCTTCATGCCGAGGATCTGCTTCGCGAGCGCTTCGGCTTCCGCCGGCGACTTCGCGATCTTCACGCCGCCGCCCTTGCCCCGGCCGCCGGCGTGAATCTGCGCCTTGACGACGACTACTCCTCCGCCGAGCGTCTCGGCGGCCTTGCGCGCTTCCTCCGGCGTGAAGGCCACGATGCCTCTCGGCACGGGGACGCCGTGCTTCGCGAGGATGGCTTTTGCCTGATATTCATGAATTTTCATCGGGCGAAAGTCTATCACGCAGGCCCGAATCGACCCGATGGATGGCGGCTGCTCTCGAGATGGCGGTGAGGCGCCGCAGCGCAACTGCGGGCAGGAGGATGACGTGGCGCGAGCACACCCGGAGCGGGTCGTCGCGCGGCGCGAACGCGCCGAAGGCGTCGGCGAACTAGGAACGCGAGCTGTCGCCGCCGATGCTGACGACGGAGCCGAGGAGGCCCACGCAAATCAGCACGCAGCCGACGACGGTGACGACTGGAATCACTGTCTCTCTCCCGCCGTGCACTAGTGCAATGCACGTACCCGGATCTGATGGCGCGATGTCGATGTTGTCAGCCGGAATGCCGGGCAAAATTCAAGCCGCCGACGGGGTGGGATAAAGCCCATGGCCGATCGCGGTGATCGGCCTTACCAATTTGTGTCGGGGAAAACCGAATTGAATGACGGTGGGCCGACAGCGGCGCGGACTCGAGCAGGCTGCGGACTGCGGGCTGCGGCCTGCGGGAAAGCGAACCGAGAACCCGCATCCTGCAGCCCGCAGCTGCAGCCAGTAGCCCGCAGCCTGCTCGCGTCCGCGTCTACACCCCAATAACCTCAGTCAGCTCTTTGACCGCCGCCGCCGACTTCATCAACGCGGCCTGCTCCTCCGCCGTGAGCTTGATTTCGACGATCTGCTCGACGCCGTTCTT
>DASTCC010000122.1:0-5880 GCA_035711465.1 Vicinamibacterales bacterium | reverse complement strand
GTATCGCCAGGCGCACCGTGACATCATGGACGGACGATTCGTCGCGCCGCCGTTCGCCGCGGCGCCGGGCGAAGCGATCGTGTCGCCCGAGGCGCGGATCGACGAGGGCGTGACGATCGCGGGGCCGTGTTTCATCGACGCAGAGGTGGTCATCAAGAAAGGCGTGCGCGTCGGCCCGTACAGCGTCATCGGCCGCCACTCGCACATCGGCGAGGGCGCGGCGATCGACGGCGCGATTCTGTGGCCCCATACCTGGGTCGACGCCGACGCGCAGATCGGCCCGGCGCTCGCCGGCCGCGGCTGCAAGATCGGGCGCAGCAGCGAGGTCGGCGGGCACGCCATTCTCGGCGACAAATCCGTGCTCACCGATTACTCGAGGACCTAGCACACGTATGACGATTTCCCCGGACATTTTCAAGGCCTACGACGTCCGCGCGATCTATCCGACGGAGCTCCACGAGGAAGCGGCGCGGCTCATCGGCCGCGCCTTCGTCGCCTACCTGAACGCGAAGCGGATCGCGGTGTCGCGCGACATGCGCGTCTCGTCGCCGTCGCTGGCCGCGGCCTTCATCGAGGGCGCGCGCCATCAGGGCGCCGACGTCGTCGACTACGGCATGTGCGCCACCGACATGCTGTACTTCGCGGTGGTCCGCGACGGGCTCGACGGCGGCGCCCAGATCACCGCCTCGCACAATCCCGGCGAGTACAACGGCGTCAAGATGGTGCGACGCGAGGCGTTTCCGCTCTCGGGCGACGCCGGCATCGGCGAGATCCGCGACATGGTCACCTCCGGCCGCATTCCCGAGCCGGCCGGCGCGCCCGGCAGCATCGTCCGCCGCGACCTGCTCGACGACTACGTCGAGAAGGTGATGTCGTTCATCGATGCCAGGGCGATCAAGCCGTTCACCGTCGTCCTCGACGCCGGCAGCGGCATGGGCGGCCTGGTGGCGCCGAAGCTGTTCGCGCGGCTCCCCTGCCGGACGACGAAGCTCTGTTTCGACATCGACGGCACGTTTCCGAACCACGAAGCCAATCCGCTGATCGAAGAGAACCGCAGGGACATCGTCCAGCGCGTCGTCGCCGACAAGGCCGACATCGGCATCGCCTGGGATGGCGACGCCGACCGCTGCTTCTTCATCGACGGCACGGGCGAGTTCATCGCGGGCGATTTCGTCACCGCCCTGCTCGCCGAGGCGGCGCTGGCCAAGTCGCCCGGCGCGAAGATCGTCTACGACGTCCGCGCCAGCTACGCGGTGAAGGACACGGTCGCGAAGCACGGCGGCACGGCGCTGATGAATCGCGTCGGCCACGCTTTCATCAAGCGGCGGATGCGCGAGGAAGACGCGGTGTTCGGCGGCGAGGTCACCGGCCACTACTACTTCCGCGACTTCTACTACGCCGACAACGGCTTCATCCCGGCGCTGCTGATTCTCGAGCTGATGTCGCGCAAGAACATGACGCTCGCCGACCTGCTGAAGCCGCTGCGCGAGAAGTACTTCATCTCCGGCGAGATCAACACACGGGTGAGCGACATGCACACCGTCGCCGCGAGGCTCGCCGACCTCAAGTCGCGCTACGACAACCAGGGCGGCAAGACCTACGAGCTCGACGGGTTCTCCGCCGAGTTCGACGACTGGCACTTCAACGTGCGCGCGTCCAACACCGAGCCGATGCTGCGGCTCAATCTCGAGGCGCTGACCCCGGCACTGATGGCGGCCCGCCGTGACGAAGTGTTGGGGGTCATCCGCCGATAACGAGCACATGCATCGCCGGCTCACGCTCCTCGTGGTCCTGCTCGCGAGCGTGAATGCGGCCCTGGCTCAGTCACAGCAGCAGCCGGCGTTCCGCGCCGGCCGCGCGACCGTCGCGGTGCCGGTGAGCGTCTTCGACGCCTACGGCAACGTCCGCACCGACCTCGGCCAGCGCGACTTCCGCATCTTCGACAACGGCCAGCCTCAGGAGATCACCAACTTCTCGAAAGGCGAGGTCCCGATCACAGCGCTGGTGCTGATCGACACCAGCGCCAGCATGACCGCCGGCCTCGAGCTGGCGCGCCACGCGGCCGAGCAGTTCGTCATCCGGCTGCGGCCCGGGGACCGCGCCCGCATCGGCAGCTTCAGCAACCGCCTGACCGTGACCGGGCGGTTCACGGACGACCGCGACGAGCTGCTCCGCGCCGTGCGTGAGGAGCTGCCGATCGGCAATCTCACCCGGCTCTTCGACGCCGTCGGCAACGGCCTCTCCGTGCTGCAGCCCGAGCCGGGCCGGCGCGTGCTCCTCGTGCTCACCGACGGCTGCGACACCGCCAGCGACCTCAGGCTGGAGGCGCTGCTCGATCGCATCCGCGGCGAAGACGTCCTGCTCTACACCGTCCAGATTGCCTCGCCAGTGCGGCTGCTGACCCGCCCGCCGCGCGGACGTCCGCTCGACTGCACCATGCTCGAAACGCAGTTCCTCTCGGGCGACTCGAGGCCGTCGATCGGCACGAGCGACGCCCGCCGGACGATGACGCCCGATCAGATCGCGGGCCGGCTGACGTCGGAGACCGGCGGCGGCCGCTTCGGGTTGCGCCCGACCGACGACGCCAACAGCACGTTCACGTTCTTCATGAACGAGCTGCACCACCAGTACCTGCTCGGTTTCGCCCCGCCGCAACAGGACGGGCTCCTGCATGCGATTCGCGTCGACGTCACCCGGCCGTCGCTGGTGGTGCGGGCGCGGCGCAGCTATCGGGCCGACGGACCCACCGGCCGGTAGCAGTCGACCCCGAAGAACCCGGAACCTCGCACCGCGCACGACGCACCGCGCCCGGGAATCCATCGCTCGTGCGAAAATGAACCCTTCCGACCATGTCCCGCGAGGGCCTGTGCCTCGTGCTGATCGCCGGCCTCGTTGCCGGCGTCGCGGCGCAGCAGCCGCAGTTTCGCAGCGGCCTGACGACCGTCGCCGTGCCGGTCACCGTCATCGACCGCTACGGCTACATCGTCAAGGGCCTCGAGCAGGACGCGTTCACGCTCTACGACGAAGGCAAGGTCCAGCCGATCACCAACTTCACCACCGACGACGCGCCGTTGAACGCGGTGGTGCTGATCGACACGAGCGCCAGCATGACCGCGGGCCTCGAGCTGGCGCGATACGCGGCCGAGCAGTTCGTGCTGCGGCTGTGGCCGGGCGATCGCGCGAAGATCGGGACGTTCAACGAGATCCTGACGCTCTCGGAGCGGTTCAGCCGCGATCGCGACGAGCTGCTCCGCTACATCCGCGGCGGGCAGCACGTCGGCAATCCGACGCGCGTGCTCGACGCCGTCGACAACGCGATCAGCACGCTGGTGCCCGAACAGGGCCGCAAGATGATCCTGCTGCTCACGGACGGCTGCGACACCGCCAGCCGCAAGACCTGGGCGCCGGTGCGCGATCGGCTGCGCGAAGAGAGCATCATGCTCTACACCGTCGAGGTGCCGTCAACGGTCAAGATCCGCCCCGACTACGCCAAGAAGCGTTCGTGGACCTGCGAAGAGCTCGAGCGGCAGTACCTGAAGGCCGAGACGATCGCGGACATCATCCGCTTCAACGACTGGCGCCGCAACCAGAAGCCCGCGCTCGTCCTCAACACGATGACGCAGGACACCGGCGGCAGCCGCATCCACCTGCGCGCCGGCGACGACGCCAATTCGATGTTCACGCAGCTGCTCGAAGAGATCCATCACCTGTATCTGCTCGGCTTCGTGCCGAAGATCCTCGACGGCGAGTACCACCGGCTGAAGGTGACGGTGAAGGACAAGTCGATGCTCGTCCGCGCGCGCGGGATGTACCACGCGGCGCCGCCGGATCGTCCGAACGGCGGCGACACGGGGCGGCAGTGATGCCGTACGCCCCCACCTGTCGCACGAGGAATTAGCGGGCTACGGGAATCGAACCCGTCTAGCTGGCTTGGGAAGCCAGAGCATTACCACTATGCTAAGCCCGCATTCGCGATCGCGATTCTATCAGCAACCACGCGCCTCCGACTCAGAGTCGTCCCTGCGCTGCCGCCAGCCGGTGCGCGAGCGCTACCGAGCTCACGACGATCCGTGCGTCTGGATCAGTCGCCGGATTGATCGGCATGAAGAGCGCGGCATGCTCACGACGTGCCGCGACGTTGAGGACGTTCATGGTTCGCGTCATCCACACCGCCGCACGGACGGTCGGACACTCGACGCCGAGCCAGTCGAGGTAGCGGCGTGGCGCGCGAATCAAGCCGGTCTCGCGTCGAATGGCGTCTGCCGCCTCGTCGGCCAGGCGCGCGCGCGGATCGGGGCCGGGGCCGTCGTATCGATAGGCGGCCGCGATCGCCGGCGACTCCTCGGCCATGCCGTCGAACAGCGCCGCGATCGCCCGCCATTGCGACACTGACATATGGCCGATCCAGTAGTGGTTCGTCTTCGCGATCGAGGTGACGACGTTCTTGATCTCTTTCTCGAGCCGGTAGTCGGGGCCGGCCGGCAGCTCGAGCGCGGCGCCGTCGGCGCGGACCGCGACGTTCTCCATCGTGATGGCGCGGACGAGCCACGCGGCCATGGCGCGCGTCAGGCATTCGACGCGTACCCAGCCGGGATCGGCGGACGGCGCCGCGTCGAGTTCGGTCACCATCGCGATCCCCCGGCAGATCTCGCTGCGCACCGACGCGTGGCGGTCGGGCGCCGCGGCGATCTCGCGCCGCGATGCGGGCTCGAGCAGCATGCCTTTGTGCGGCGGACCGCCGGCCAATGCCAGATCGCAGAAGCTGCCCCAGATCTCGTTCCAGGCGACCTTCCCGTCCGCATCGAAGCGCAACCCTGAAGATCCCATCGAGACCGGCCGTACTTCGTCGTAACGATCCTGGTAGGTCCCGGGCAGCATCGTGCGGAGCCGCTGCTCGAGCTCGTCGGCAATGCGGCGATCGTCGGTCGGCGTCACTGCCGTCGATCGTAGATCGACTCGACCGCGTCGACCACGGGGAGATGAAATCGGATCAGGCTGGAGCGGCTATCGACGCTGCGCGTCCTTCTTCTCTTTCGATTCCCTGGCGAATTGCCGCGCGTGCTCGCTGCACATCGCCATGCAGACGCGCAGGGCCGCGACGCTGCCGACGATCTCCTCGGCGACGTTCGGGCAATCGGGCCAGTCGCAGATGTATTCGGACAGGCACTCTTCGCGTCCGTCCACGTCAGTGCACAAAGTGACTCGAGGCACAGTAGCCGCGCTCCCACCATCTATCAGGGCAATTCCGCTGCCAACCCGGCACGCAGCGAATGGCTCGGAACCGTCGCCGAGTGCACTCCCGGGGGGTCGTGATTGTCGAAAAGTGAGGTCAGCAGTGCAGGAATCGACGTGGTTCGGGCCCTAACCGTGGCCTGACACCTACCGGGTGACCCTGATCGGCACCAGCCTGCGTCGTTCGTTGCCGGCGGCACGCACGGTCAGCTCGAGGACGTAGTCCCCTTCGGTCAGCGGCGCCAGGTTGACGTCGGCGGTCATGCGCGGGATCGAATCGCGGCGATCGCCCACCGTCACCGGCACGGCCAGCGCCGTGCCATTGCGATCGAGCAGCCGCACCTGGACATCGCCTGCGGTCACGCCGGCAGCGACGGTCCACTCGGCGTGCGCGCGTTCGGTGCGGCGGAACAGTGGATCGACGGTGGCGACGATCGGCGATCGCGGCGACGGCGTCGCGCGAAACAGCATCAGCGGTCCGAGCGCGTCGCCATCGGCCGGCTGAACGTCCACGGTCTCCTGGAGGACGGAGGACGCAGCCTCGACACGGATCGCCGCCCGCCACGGACCTGATTCAGCCGGCGCCGCCACTTCCACGGCAGCGCCGCGCGTGCCAGGCTCGATGCGCCCCGTTGCCGAGCCGGCGAC
>DASTCC010000121.1:0-2694 GCA_035711465.1 Vicinamibacterales bacterium | reverse complement strand
GCCACCAGCGGTTCGCCCTCATCGTCGGCGTCCTCACCGCTGAACGGTGGCGGCACCACGCGGATGTCGTCACGCGAGCCGCCGCTGCCCTTGCCGAGGTTGACCAGGAAGACAACCGGGAACTCCAGTCCCTTCGCCGCGTGGATGGTCATCAGATTCACCGCACCGGCCGCATCGACTATGGCATTCGACTCGTCGCCGCCGGCGGCCAGGCCGGCAAAGTAATCGGCAAGCCGGCCGAGGGTGGCGTAGCCTCGGTTCTGGATGCGCCGGATGAGCCCCCTGATTTTCTTGAGGTTCTCGCGGGCCTGCGCAAACCCCGAGCCGCCGATCTCAACGGCGTAGGCCGACTCCGCGATGACCCGGTCCACCAGCTCGGCCGGCGGCACCTGGTCGGCGAGATCGATCCACGCCGGCAGCGAGCCGCGCACCAGCATCAGCCGCTCGCGGTCGTCACCGCGCAGCTGGTCGCCCGCCGCCGGCCACCGGCCGCTCAACGACCCGGCAATGTTGGGTGCCAGCAGCTTGAGCGCTTCATCCGACAACCGCACGAACCGCGATCGCAGGAAGGCCGCCGCGCGAAGACTCGATGCCGGATCGGCGAGGTAGCCGACGAGCGCCAGCACGTCTTTCACTTCCTCGGCGTCGAAAAATCCGAGGCCCTTGTAGACATAGAAGGGCACCTCCCGCCTGGCGAGCGCGGACTCGAACAGGGCGTGGCCTTCGCGCGTCCTGAACAGAACACCGACATCACCGGCGCTGATCGGACGCCGCACGCCGGTCTGGCGATCGCGCACGTTGGCGCCGGCCGCCAGCAATCGCCGAATCTCCTCCGCCACGGCCTCGGCCTGCGCGCGATCCGTCTCCGCCGCGACGATCCCGAGCGCGTCCGACTCGCGCGGCGTGCTCTCGACGTCGGGAAACGCATCGTCCTGCGAGTAGCGGAAGGCGTCGGGCCGCTCCGGCACTTTATCGATCGCCACGCCGACGTCGTTGACGAACATCAGCAACTCGTGGACCGATCGGTAGCTGCGCGTGATGGCGGCGCGGGCCGGCGCGTCCGGGCGCAGCGCCTCGATGAATTCCGCCGCGGCGTCGAGCACCGACACCTCGGCATCGCGGAAGCCGTAGATCGACTGCTTGCGATCGCCGACGATGAAGATCGAGGGCGGGATCGGACCATGACTGACGCCCTCGCCGGCCGCCCACGCGCGGACCAGTTCGCGCACGAGGCGCCACTGCGCGCGACTCGTATCCTGGAACTCGTCGACCAGCACGTGTTCGTAACGCGACTCCAGCCGATAGCGGCTGCGCGAGAACTCCTCCATCTGGCCCAGCAGCCCGAGCGCGCGCTCGAGGAGATCGGAAAAGTCGAGCACGCCGTGCTTGTCGAGCGTCCGCCGGTACTCGTCCTCGGCGATCGCGAAGAGCCGCCGGGCGCCTTTCGCCAGCACGAGGTTGAGGTCCTTGCGAAACGCGTCGGCAGCAGCCTGCACGTGCGGTCCCAGGCCGAGCACCATCGTCTTGTGGCGCTCATAGTCGGCAGCGGATCGGAATTGCGCCTTCGTGTGCATCGGCCGCTTGCGCGGCTCGCCTTTCTGCGTCAGCACGAGTACTGACAGTCGCTCGAGCAGGCCGCGCAACCGCGGCGGCGGCAGGCCGTCTGACGCCATGAGCTGCTCCAGTTCGAGCGAGAGCAGGCCGAAGCCAGGAACGTCGGGTCCGCTGCCCGTGAAGGCACGGACCGAGGAGCCGGCGGCGATAGACGACACCGCGCCGCGAAGGGCGTGCTGCAGTCGATGGCACGCCGCGTCGATGGTCATGTCGCGGCCGCGCACGAACCGGTTCAGCGCATCACGGGCCACCAGCCGCCGATCGAGTAATGCGGTGAGGGCTTTGCGCAACCGCGGCTCGCCGAGATCCGTGAACAGCAGCCGGACGGCCTCGTCGTCCCGTGACACCCCGCGGCCGATCGACAGGGCGCTGTCGAGCGACGCTTCCACGAAGCGCGGCGTCTCGGTCTCGTCGGCGAGATCGAAGCCGGGATCGACGCCGGCCTCGAGCGGAAACTCGTGCAGCAGCGAGAGGCAAAAGGCATCGATGGTGCTGATGGCGATGTCGCCGAAGGCGTCGCGAATCTCGCGCCACCGGGCGGGCGAGATGCCGCCGTCGCGGTGCCGCTGCCGCAGCGTCGCCATCACGCGCTGGCGCATTTCCGCAGCCGCCTTGCGGGTGAAGGTGATCGCGAGGATGTTGCGCGGCGCCACTCCCGACTCGAGCAGCCGCACGTAGCGATCGACGAGGACGCGCGTCTTGCCCGTGCCGGCCGAGGCTTCCAGGGCGACGTGACGCATCGGATCGACGGCGAGCCGGCGGGCGCGCGCGTCGGCGGTCTCTTCCGGCGCGGCAGCCATGTCGAAATCAAAACGCGGCTGGTCAGGCATTGCCGTCGCCCTCGGCGTCTCCCTCGCCGGTGTCCTCCAGGCCACCGGGGCTTCGGCATACCGCCACGTAGCCGCACATCGTGCAGAGGTTCCTGGTTTCCGGCCGCGGCGGGTAATGGCCGCGCGCGATGTCGTCCAGGGTGGCGACGAGCCGATGCCCTGCCGACATGGTGAGATCGTCGAACAGCTTGCCGCGTTCTTCGAGCGGCACGACCGCCTGCGGCCCCTCGAAGGAGAGGTACATCGCTTC
>DASTCC010000120.1:0-2440 GCA_035711465.1 Vicinamibacterales bacterium | reverse complement strand
CCCGGTGGTCCCGCCTGGGTCGCCAACGGCGCCGCAGCCGCGGCGGCCACTACACCAATGCTCATGAGTCCCGGCAACAACATGTGAACGGCCTCGAGAGGTCTTCCTCCGGGAAACGCCGACAACGACGGCGCGCCCGATCGCTGACCGACCCGCTCAGCAACGCGGCCGCGCGAGCCATGCGCTCGCGCGAACGAACTCCTGTTATTTGGAAGGCGAGCTAGGCGAGGCGGGGCGGAGCGCGGGACGACTGTCCGAGCAACGGCGGCGAGTCGACCTGCGGCGCCGGCGCCGGGGTCTTGACGGCCAGCGGCAGGAGCGCGGTCGTGCTGAAGGAGCTGTCTCCCGCCGACAAGCCGCTGATCGCCCGCAGCCAATGGCAGAGCACGCAGTGCTCGCCGCCGACGGGCGGATGCACAGCTTCGAACTGCTCGACCGGATGACCGGGACCGAGACCGACCGCTTCGGCGACGTCGGCGTCGCCGACGTGCATGTTGACGAGCGGCAGCGCAAACGCACCGAGGAACGCGGTGACCGCGATCCAGGCCGTCCAGCGCTGGAGCGTTCGTGTCATGTCTCTATCGTCACTCTAAGGGTGAGGGCCGAGAACCGTCAAGCGGCGGCGGTCTATCATGCAGCATGCTTCGCGCAACACCGGCGCGATCGGCCGCCGTGCCGCGCAACCTCGGCCACATCCGCACCCTCGCCGATCAGGCGCTGAGCCGCGCCGCCGGAGCGCCGCTCATCGGCGGCAACCGGGTGAAGCTCCTGCGCGACGCGGCGGAGAACTACCCCGCCTGGGCCCGCGCGATCATCGACGCCCGCCAGAGCATCCACGTCGAGATGTACATCATCCATCGCGACGAGGTCGGGCGGCGCTTCGTCGAGCTGCTCGCCACGCGGGCGCGCGCCGGGGTCAAGGTCCGTCTCGTCTACGACTGGTTCGGCTGCGGCTTCGCGCCGCTCTTCGGTCTCTTCAAGCCGATCATCCAGGCTGGCGGCGAGGTCCGCGTGTTCAACCGGCCGTCGCTCGCGCCGATCGTCGGCTGGGCGCGCCGCAATCATCGGAAGCTCATCGCCGTCGACGGACGCCTGGCCTACATCTCCGGGCTGTGCATCGGCCGCGAGTGGCAAGGGCAGCCCGACAGGAACATCGCGCCATGGCGCGACACCGGCGTCGAAATCGCCGGGCCGGCGGTGGCCGAGGCCGAAGAGGCCTTCGCCGAGAGCTGGCGGCTGGCGGGCGGCACCATCGACGAACCGGCGGTGACGCCGGATCAGATCGCGCCGGCCGGCCAGACCAATCTGCGCCTCATCGCGACCTCGCCCTACGCGGGCAACGTCCTCAAGCTCGATCTGCTGGTCACGGCGATGGCGCGGCGCACGCTCTGGATCACCGACGCCTATTTCATCGGTCACGGCCTCTATCTCGAAGCGCTGCGCAGCGCGGCACGCGACAAGGTCGACGTCCGCCTGCTCTTGCCGCAAGGCAGCGACATCGGCTGGACGGTGCCGCTCTCGCGCACGCTGTATCGCTCGCTCCTCGAAGCCGGCGTCCGCATCTTCGAGTGGAACGGCACGATGGTGCACGCCAAGACGGCGGTCGCCGACCGCATGTGGGCGCGCGTCGGCTCGAGCAACCTCAACATCACCAGCTGGCTCGGCAACTGGGAGCTCGACGTGGCCGTCGAGGACGCGACCTTCGGCGAGCAGATGGCGGCGCAGTTCGAGCAGGACCTGAAGCAGTCCACGGAGATCGTCCTGCACCAGTGGCGCAGGCGGACGCCGCAGCCGGTGCACGCCACCGTGCGCGCGCAGCGATCGGCGCGGCGTGTCGTCCGTACGGTCACGGGCGTCGGCCGCAGCCTTGGCGCCGCCGTCACCGGCAGCCGTCCGCTCGACGACTTCGAGATCGGTCCGCTCGCCGCCGTGGGCGTCTTCCTCTCCGCCGTCGCACTCGGCGTGTTCTGGGTGCCCGAGGTGCTCGCCTGGTCGGTCGCGATCGTCGCCGGCTGGACCGGCGTCGGCTTCCTTTACGAGGCGTTCAACCTCTGGTGGGCGCGACGCCGGTGATGCGAGCCGCGCCGACGCCGCTCGTGCGGGTGTCCGCCGATCGCACGCGAACCGACCAGGATCTGCTCGCCGTCGAAGCGCCGCTGCTGCTCCGCGTCACCGACGACCGCCGCTCCATCGTCGTGCCGCTCGGCGTGCTGCTGCGCACGCCCGGAGACGATGAAGATCTGGTGCGCGGCTTGTTGTTCACCGAGGGCATCATCCGCGACGCCGACGAGCTGCTGACGCTCAGCCTGCGGCGCGAGGCGGCGGCTGAGGGCGCCGAGGGCGAGGTCGCGGACGTCACGCTCGCCAGCTCCGTCGACCTGCCAGCGATCGCGGGCACGCGGGCGCTGCCGCTCACGACGAGCGCGTGCGGCCTCTGCGG
>DASTCC010000119.1:0-12561 GCA_035711465.1 Vicinamibacterales bacterium | reverse complement strand
GATCCACTGCAGGCCGCGCTCGCGGCCGGCGAGACGCCATCGCCGGAGATGGTCGCCGCCGCGGCCGCGCGCTCGGTGATGCGGCCGCCGGCCGCGTTGACGCTCCTCGGCGCTGTGGCGGTCGTCTTCGTGGCGACGCTCTGGCTCAACGATCGCCAATCGATCTCGGCGACCCTGCGATCCGATCTGTCGATCGACGTCCTCGTGCACCGCAGCCGCGAGATCCTCGGCGCCCTGGGTTACGCCGATCGACTGAGCGACTCGGCGTCGGGCCTTCGCTTCAACGTCGGCTATCTCAGGTTCGATCGCACCCGCGCGGCGGCCGGACGCCGCCAACGGCTGCTCGCCGATCGGCCCGCGGCGATCGAATTCTGGTTTCGAGAGAGTCCCGTGCCACTCGTCGCCGACATGCGCCCGCTCGTCGGTGGTCCGCCGCGAGTCGGTCCGGTGTCGTTCGACAACCCGCCGCGGGATGCCCGGGGCATGCGGTCGATCGTCCTCGATCCGCGCGGACGCCTGCTGTCGTTCCAGGCGGTGCCCGACGAATTCGACACGCGGGCGGCCGCCGCGATGAACTGGGACGCGGTCTTTGCCGCCGCCGGCCTCGACCGGCGCGAGTTCCACGACGCCGAGCCGACCTGGACACCACCCGCCGCCTCCGACGAGCGGCGCGCCTGGACGGGCGCGTATGCCGAGTGGCCGGACATCCCGATCCGGCTGGAGGCAGCGGCCTACCGCGGATATCTCGTGGGATTTCGTACGCTGGCGCCCTGGGACCGCGTGCCGCCGCCGGATGCGGCGGTCGGCCGCGGCCAGTTCGTCGGCGGATTCGTGTACGCGTTGTCGATCGCCGGCCTCGTCCTCGCGTGGTGGAACCTCCGGCTCGGCCGTGGCGACAAACGCGGCGCCTATCGCCTCGGCGTGTTCATCCTGATCGCGTCGGTGATCGAATGGCTGCTGAAAGTCGATCACGTCGCCGGCGCCGGCGAGATGCAGCTCTTTCGCCTCGGCCTCGGCACGGCGCTGGTCCAGGCGGTGAGCGCCTACGTGGTGTATCTCGCGCTCGAGCCGCACCTGCGGCGGCGCTGGCCCGAGGCGCTGATCACCTGGAGTCGCGTCATCGGCGGTCGCTTCAGTGATGCGGCGGTCGGTCGCGACGTGCTCATCGGACTGGCGCTCGCCGGAATCGCGGCCGTGGTCTGGACACTCGCCGCGTGGTGGTTCGGACGGACCACGGATGCCGATCTCGTCCTCGCCAACGCGCTGAGCGCCCGGCGCGGACTGGGGACGCTGGTGGCGACGATGGCCAACGCCGTCTTCATTTCGGTGTTCGTCTGTTTCTTCGCGTTGCTGATGCGGCTGCTCTTCCGGAACACGATCGCGGCTGCGCTGGCCGCGTGGGTCCCGTGGCTCCTGCTTGGGCTCGTAAGCGCCGTGGACGGACAAGCGTTCTCGCCCATCGTCACTGGCACCTTCGGTGTGGTATCAACGTTCGCCGTGTTCCGCTACGGGCTGCTCGCGGTGACGACGGTCATCGCCACGCAGACGCTCGACCCGATGTTCCGCGCCTGGGTCGCCTGGCACGGCCTCCCGGGCGGCGGGTTCGTGCTGGCGCTGATCGTGGGCGTCGGCGCGTGGGCCTGCTACCTCGCGATCGGCAGTCCCGCGTTGGTCCCGCGGCGCCAGGGCGGGCTTGGAATCAGCGATGGAGCGTCGTCCGGCTAGCCACCGCCCACGCGCCGATCGCAAGCGCCACGAAGACCGCGAGCAGAAGGAGATCACCGCGCTCGGCGCTTCCGGACCAGAACGCGACGCGAACCAGCAGCACGGTGGCGGCCGCCGTGAAGCTGAAGGCCATCCAGAGCGGGCTCCACATGCGTCCGCCCGAGAGCCGGTGCTGGAAATACACGCCGGCGGCGACGAACCCGGCGACGGCCAGGACTGCCGCGAGGGTGGCCATCAACGGGAAGTATACGCTCGGTGCGTCCCTTTCCCGGCACCCGCCCGCACCCGCCCGCACCGACAAGCTTTGTCACTCCTTCGCGCCGTGCGCCTCGATCACACTCAACGCCTCGGCGTTGACGAACAGAATTTCGCGATGCTTGCTGCTCGGTAGCTGCTCTCTGGCGAAGGCCCGTCCCCACCCGAGCGGCGTGACGCCGCGGAACTCGCGGATGCGCGTATCGCCGTGACCAGCGCTGAGCCGCATGCGGATCGAGGCCCGCACGTTCGGATCGGCGCCACGCGCCAGCAGCAGCTCGACGAACTTCGTGTCGCCGGGTTGCGGTCTGCCGCCGCGCGAGTAGTTGATCCAGAAGGCCTCCTGCGACACGACCGCGTTGAAGAGCGGCGTATGGCCGCCGAATCCATCCGCATCGACCGCCGCTCTCGCGTTTGGATCGGCGCCATGGTCGAGCAGCCACTCGGCCATGTCGAGCTCGTCCCAGTACACCGCGAGGTGGAGCAGCGTGCCGCCATCGACGGGCGTGCCCATCGCTTGATAAGGCTGCGGACGACACCCGACCTCGGGTGGGAAGATCTCGTCGATGGCAAACCGGCGGACGATGAGATCGGGATCGGCCGCCAGATGCCGCTCGAGCAGATCGAAACGGCCGCGATGGAAAGCCATCATCGGCGTATCCGGATAGACATAGCCGTGCTCGGCGTAGATCTCGAGAATGCGCCGCTTATCGGCCGGCCGGCGACTGTCGGAACCGATGACGGTTTCGACGGGCATGCCCGCACCCTGCCGCATCTGCAGGCCGATGCGAAACAGGAACTCCGTGCCCGGTACGCTCAGCGTGTACGCCGGGCCGCCGAACGCATCGGGCGGCGGCTCGGGCCGGCCGAGCATCTCGTGCAGCATCGCCGCGGTCTCGATGCGGCTCTGCAGGATGGCGCGGCCGATCGCCTGCTGGAGATCGCGTGCGCCGAGGTCGTAGAGCAGCCGGATGATCCGATCGCGGCCGAGGTTGGCCGCATAGCTCAGCGGCGGTCCCCAGTTGCTGTTGCGGATGCCCGCATTCTCGGTGAGCAGGTTGCGATTGGCCGTCACGAGGCGGCGCACGGTTTCCGGGTCGTCGTTCCAGATCGCGTCGATCAGCTCGCAGCATTGCACGAGGCGCATCCAGCTCGGTGCTTCGTAGCTGCGCGCCAGCACCAGCTGTGCGTCGGCGAGCTTCGCCGACTCGGGCGCGACGCGGTCGGGATGAAAGGCCGCGACATCCGCACGCGCGTCAGCATCGCCGCGACGGTACGCCTTCAGCAGGTCCTTGGCTTGGTGTTTCAGTTGATCGAGATTCGGACGGACGGGCAGTCGACGAGCAGGCATGACGAGCCTCCTGAGTGCCCGGGTCCGCTGGCTCGGACGAAGGAGGTTCGTGTCTCACGAACGATCTTCGCTGGCAGTACGTCAGGTGGACTCGGTCCTTCCCGCGGACGGGAGGCGCCCTGCGCGCCTGAGGTCACGGTAGCGACCCGAGCCGGGCCTGTCAACGGCGCCGGTTGATATTGTTGACGTTTGCAATTAAATAGCGCTACGCTGGCCGCCATGCGTCACGAAGGTCTCCGCGAGCTCGAACATCTCGTCCTCCTCGCGATGTCCCGGCTCGAGCCGCCGATCCACGCCGTGCCGATCATCAACGAGCTGAACCGGACGGTCGGCCGCGCGATCTCGCGCGCCTCGGTCTACGTCGTCCTCCGTCGCCTCGAAGTCCGCGGCCTGGTCTCGTCCCTGCTCGGCGATCCGACCCCGCAGCGCGGCGGACGGGCGAAGCGCCTTTATGCGCTGACGCCGCGCGCCGTCCGCGCCCTCAAGGCGGCGCGGCGTGACTTCGTCCGCCTCTGGGACGGATCGCGCGTGCTCGGCTCGCTGCTGCTCGCCGCCGCGATCTGCGTCGGCGGCGTGCGCGCGCAGTCGCCGCCGCCGACGCTGTCGGGCACGTGGCTGAATCTCGACGACCGCAATGCCGTGGACGTCAAGACCGCCGCGGCGCTGCCCAACGCGCTGCTGACCATCGTGCACGACAGCGATCGCTTCGCGCTGACGCGCTCGTGGTCGAACGGGCCGATCAAGGAATCCCACGTCTGCGACGGCCGCGAGAACGCCAACGGCTACAGCATCGTCGTCGAGCGGACGAGGTGTCGCTGGGACGCCGCGGCGCGATCGCTCGTCATCGAAGGCACGATCGGGCGCGAGGACGGCACCGTCACCGGCACGATGAAGTATCGCTACGCGCTCGACGACGAAGGACGGCTGGTCGTCGAGCGGACCCGCATCGTGCACGCGCTTGCGGAGGTCGCCAACGCACCGCGCTCGTACACGCAGCGATATCGCCGGGTCGCCGAGTCAGAGAAGGGGACGCGATGAGCGCGCGTCCGTCGCGGCTGATGACGAGGCTGCTGCAGGCCAGCCTGCCTGCCCGCGAACAGGACGAGATCATCGGAGATCTCGAGGAAGACTTTCAGCAGCTCGTCGCCGCGCGCGGCCGATGGAAGGCCCATGCCTGGTACGCGGCGCAGGCGATGCGGCTCGTGCTGGGCAGCCACCCGCTCCGGCGTGGCGTCGCTTTGGAAACCGAACACACGGGCGTCTTTGCCGATCTCGGCGGCGATCTGCGTCTGGCCGTGCGCACGATCCGGCGCAGCCCGGGGCTCACGGCCATCGCGCTGCTCTCACTGGCGGTGAGCCTCGGCATCGCGACGGCGGTATTTTCGATCATCAGATCGGTGCTGTTGCAGCCGCTACCGATCACGACGATCGATCGCGTCGTCAGGCTCAGCACGTCGCCGGAGCGCTGGCAGGCGGGGCCCGCGCGCATTGCCACCATCGGTGGGTCGCCGCCGCCGGCGATGCTCAACGGCACGCTGATTGGCGCCTGGCTGGAGCAACCCGGCTCGCTGGAAGCGATCGCGACCTATCAGACCGGGCCGCGCACGGTCGTCATCGGCGGCGAGGCGGTGCGCGCGATCGTCTGCAGTGCCGGCGCGGCGTTCTTTCAGGTGCTGCCGGTGTCACCCGTCCTCGGCCGGACTCTGCAGGCCGCAGATGGCGCCGCCGATGCGGCGCGCGTCGCCGTCGTCAGCGAGCGGCTGCTGACCGAGCGGCAGATCGACGCCCGCACCGTCGTCGGACGCACGTTCGTCGTCGAGAACGTGCCTCACGAGATCGTCGGCGTCCTGCCTCGCGACTTCGCGTATCCGGATCTCAGGACCGATCTGTGGGTGGTGGACCGAATCCGATGGCCATCGCCGTTCGAGCCACGGAAGATGGGACGGTTCGCGGCGCTGACGCTCGGTCTGCTGCGCGCCGGTGCGAGCGCCGCCGATGCCGAGCGCGAAGGGCAGCGGCTGGCCGAGACCATCGTCGCGGCGGGCGGGTCGCTGTCGCTCGACGACGGCGTCGTTCCGCGCGTGTCGGTCACCTCGCTGCCCGGCGAGTTGCTCCAGCCGGTGCGGCCGGCGCTGACGTTGATCGTCGTCGGCACCGTCGCCGTGCTGATTGCCGCCAACGTCAACCTCGCCGGGTTCCTGCTCAGCCGTCATGCGGCGCGGCGGCGCGACCTGGCGATGCGGCAAGCGCTCGGCGCCACCCGGTGGCGCCTGATCCGGCCGCTCGTCGTGGAGCAGATGATCGTCGGGGCGATGGCGGCATTCGGTGCGCTGCTGATGGCGGCGCTCGTCATTCGTCTGCTCCCCCTGGTCGCACCGCACGATCTGCCTCGTCTGAGTGCGATTCGCATCGATCTGTCGTCATTGATCTTCGCGGTTGGCGCCGCGTTCGTGACCGCGCTCTTTGTCGGTCTGCTGCCGGCGCGGCGGCTGGTCGGCGGCGCGCTTCGCACGCACCTCGCCGGCGGCGCGATGGTCGCCGGCGCGAGTCGCGGCGCCGAGCGGATGCGACGATGGCTGGTCACGGTGCAGGTCGGCGTCGCGACGCTGCTGCTCGTCGGCGCGGCGATTGTCGGACGCAGCCTGCTGGCGATGATGCAGATCGATCTCGGGTACGACCCGACACAGGTCATCACTTTTCAAATCGGCACGCCGGAAGCCATCGCCTACGGCACGCGCGGCCGGCTGACGCGGCTCTATGACGAACTGCTCGCACGACTGCGCGCGCATCCGGGCGTCGTCTCGGCCGGCACCTCGACGGGACTCCCGCTCCACGGCGACACGATCCGTTCCGGGATCACCATCCCCGGCGTGACGCCGCCGCGTGCCGAGAGCGAGCCGCGGCTGACGACGCATTTCGAGGACGTCGACGCGAGTTATCTGCAGACAATCGGCGCGACGCTGGTCGCGGGACGCTTCTTTTCCGCCGGGGACGTCAAAAGCGCGATGCCGGTCGCAATCGTCAACGAGGCCTTCGTCCGGACCTTCATGCCGGGCGTCGAGCCGATCGGCCAGTGGGTGCCGCGCGGCGTGCATCGGCCCATCGTCGTCGGCGTCATCAAGACGATCCAGCGCGCCGCGGCGACCAACGCCGACGATCCGACGCTCTACATTCCGGCGGCCCAGTCGAGCGAGCAGGTGGCGTACGGTCCGGGCCACGCGACGGGCGTCGCGGTGCGGATCACCGGGTCGCCGAACGAGCTGATCGCGTTGGTGCGCCGCGTCGTGCGCGAGCTGGAGCCGGACGCACCCGTCTACAACGTCATGGCGCTCGATCAGCGCGTCGGCCGCACCTACGCGCAGCCGCGATTCTTCGCGGTCACCCTGGCCCTGTTCTCGACGCTGGCGCTGGCGACGGCGCTGATGGGCCTCTACAGCATTCTCGCCGCGGTGGTCGAGCGGCGTCGCGTCGAAGTCGGCGTGCGGCGTGCGCTCGGCGCGACGGGAGGCGACGTCGCCGCGCTCGTCCTCGGCGAGGCAGCGCGCCTCTCGATCGCCGGCGTCCTCGGCGGCTCGCTCGCCGCCGCCGCGGCGGTTGCGGTGGGCCGTGCCACCTTGTTCGGCGTCTCGCCGGCGGATGCCGTCTCGTACGCGCTGGCGGCGGGCAGCGTCCTCGCGGTGGTCGTGGTCGCCGCGTGGGTGCCGATGCGATCGGCGATGCGCGTCGATCCGGCGAAGGTGCTGCGGGCCGACTAGGCGCGCCGGCAGGCGGCGTTGTTCGCCGCAGGTCAACTGCATAGGATTGCTCTGCGTGACGTTGCCATCATCGGCAGCGCACAACGAATCGAGCGCCCGTGCAGGCCATCGAAATCAGCCAGCCTGGTCCACCCGACGTGCTTCGCCTCGTCGAACGCCCCGAGCCCACACCCGGCGCCGGCGAGGTGCTGATCGACGTCGCCGCGGCGGGTGTCAACCGGCCCGATCTTTCGCAACGCCAGGGACAGTACCCGCCGCCGCCCGGCGTGACCGACATCCCCGGACTCGAAGTCGCTGGCCGGATCGTCGCGCTTGGCGCCGACGGTCCCGATGGACCGCCCGCTTCTGCCAGCGGCCGGCGATGGCGCGAAGGCGACGAGGTGATGGCGCTCGTCTCGGGCGGCGGCTACGCGCAGCGTTGTGTCGCGCCGGCCGTTCAGTGTCTGCCGAAGCCGGCATCGCTCGATCTCGTGCACGCCGCGGCGCTGCCCGAAACCGCGTTCACCGTGTGGACGAACGTCTTCGAGCGTGGCCGTTTACGGCCGGGCGAGACGCTGCTCGTCCATGGCGGCACCAGCGGCATCGGATCGATGGCGATTCAGATCGCGACGGCGCTCGGCAGCCGCGTGATCACGACGTGCGGCACGGAGGAGAAGTGCCGGGTCGCGCTCGAGCTCGGCGCGATCCGCGCGATCAACCATCGCATTGAGGACTTCGTCGCCGAGGTGGCGGCGCTCACGGACCGGCGCGGCGTCGACGTCGTGCTCGATTTCATCGGCGGCAGCTACGCGCCGCGGAACCTCGACTGCCTCGCGCGTGAAGGCCGGCTCGTGCAGATCGGGTTGATGCGCGGCGCCTCGGCGGAGCTCTCGCTCCAGAAGATCATGCTGCGACGGCTGACGATCACCGGATCGACCTTGCGCATCGGGACGTCGGCGGAGAAAGGGGCGATCGCCGCCGCCCTCGAGCGCGAGGCGTGGCGGCACATCGAATCCGGCCGCATTCGTCCGCTGGTGAACGTGGTGCTGCCGCTCGGCGAGGCCGCCGAGGCGCACGGCAGGCTGGAAGCCGGCGACGTGATCGGCAAGGTCGTGCTCGTGAACCGACAGGCGTAGGAATCCGATCGTGTCCTCCGCCACGCCAGCCGTGCACATGCTGCGCAAGCACGGCGTCGCCTTCACGGAACACCCGTACCGCTACGAAGAGCGCGGCGGCACGCCCGTCTCGGCGCGTGAGCTCGGCGTCGACGAGCATGCCGTCGTCAAGACGCTGGTGATGGACGACGAGGCGAAGCGCCCGCTGATCGTGCTGATGCACGGCGATCGCGAGGTGTCGACGAAGCAACTGGCGCGGCAGCTCGGCCGGAAGTCGGTCGCGCCGTGCGCGCCGGCCGTGGCCGAGCGCCACACCGGCTACCAGGTCGGCGGCACTTCGCCGTTCGGCACCCGCAAGCCGCTGCCGGTCTTCGTCGAACGGACGATCCTCGATCTCGAACGCATCTACGTCAACGGCGGCCGTCGCGGGTTCCTGGTGTCGATCGCGCCGGGCGAGCTCGTGCGCGTTCTTGGCGCGACGCCGGTGGACGTCGCGATAGTGTCTGAACGGGAGTCCTCATGAGCCGCGCCGACCTCGTCAGCAAACGCATGGCCTACATCGAGCGGCAGCGTCGATTGCATGCCGAGACCGTCAACGTCGACGTGAGCAGCGGCACGCCGCGGGGCAGCGGGCCCGCCAATCGCGACGGCCTGCCGAGACTGCCCATCGGTCAACACGAGGTGAGGAACTGGCCGGTGCTCGATCTCGGCGACGTGCCGGACATCTCACTCGATGATTGGCGTCTCGAGATCGGCGGCCGTGTCCACAACCCGGTGACGCTCAGCTGGGACGGATTCATATCGCTGCCGCAGACCGACGACATCAGCGACTTCCACTGCGTGACGACGTGGAGCCGGTTCGACAACCACTGGCGCGGTGTCCGCATGCGCGATCTCGCCGAGCTCGTCGTGCCGGACGACGACGTCCGCTTTGTGCTGTTCACCGGCTACGACGCGGCGCCGGGCACCGACATTCCGTACACGACCAACCTCCCGCTCGCGCGCGCGACGGAAGACGACGTGCTGCTGGTGCACACCTGGGACGGGCAACCGCTGCCGCGCGAGCACGGCGGGCCGGTGCGAGTCATCACCCCGAAGCTCTACGCGTGGAAGGGCACGAAATGGGTGCGACGCATCGAGTTCGTGGCGAATGACAAGCGGGGCTTTTGGGAAGTTCGAGGGTACTCCAACACGGCGGAGCCGTGGTTGAACGATCGGTACTCGTGATCCGCGATCCGTCGACGGTGGCGCTAATCCTCGCCCTTGATCTTCCCGTCCTCGAGCGGCGGCACGTGCGGTGCTGAACGATCCCGCTGCGCCTTGTGCCCGCCGAGCTCTTCCCAGTCATCGCGTTCCCGATCGGTCGGCTCGTGCGGCTTCTCATCGGCGAGATCGTCGGGATCGGGCGACATGCCCTCCATGCGAAGGTCCTTCTTCATCGGATGTCCTTTCTCCGGTCTCGCGGGGGATAAGCCCATCCTAATGCCCATCTCTGAAGATGGAACAATGTGTCGGACCCGGAGCACCCGACGGCACCGGCGCGAACGAGCTTCCGAAGGCACACGCAGGTCCTGCGATGTGGGTGACGACGCTAGAATGCCGCCATGCGCCAGATCCTTCTCGCCGCCGTCTTCGCGTCGGTCGCCGCGCTCTCCGCTCAGCAGGGGGGCATGATCCCGTCTCCCGATCGGAGGCCCGACGAAGGCGCCGGTCCGTTCAAGATGCTGGCGATCCGCGGCGTCATGGTCATCGACGGCACCGGCGCACCGCCGGTCGGACCGATGGACGTCATCGTCGAGGGCGATCGCATCGCGCGCATCGTCAGCGCCGGGACGCCGGGGCTGCCGCTGCGCCCGAATCGGCCGCCGCAGGCCGATCACGAGATCGACGCCACCGGCATGTACCTCATGCCCGGGTTCATCAACCTGCACATGCACCTCGGCGATCCCCGGAAGGCGCCGAGTCACGAGTACGTCTACAAGCTGTGGATGGCTCACGGCGTCACGGCCGGCCGCGGCGTCGAGCTCACGAACCAGGCCCAGGCGCTGCAGGAGAAAGATCGCAGCGCGAAGAACGCGATCGTCGCGCCGCGCATCTTCAACTACCAGCGGCCGGGCGCGGGCTGGAGCGGCGGCATCGTCGACACGCCGGAGAAGGCGCGGGAGTGGGTGCGCTGGTGCGCGGCCAACGGTGTGGACGGGATGAAGCTCGTTGCCTATCCGCCCGAGATCATGGCGGCGCTGCTCAGCGAGGCGAAGCGGCATGGCCTCGGATCGACGGCGCACCTCGAGCAGCGCGGCGTCGCGCAGATGAACGCGCTCACCGCGGCGAAGCTCGGGCTCGGCACGGTCACGCATTTCTACGGGCACTTCGAGGCGCTGCTCAAGGACTACGAGGTGCAGCCCTGGCCGCCGGAGATGAACTACAACGACGAGCAGTACCGCTTTGGCCAGGTCGCGCGGCTGTGGGACAAGATCCATCCGCCCGGCAGTCCCGAGTGGAATGCGTACCTGCAGGAACAGGCGAAGCTCGGCACGATCATGGATCCGACCATGACCGCCTACGCCGCGAGCCGCGACGTGATGCGGATGCGCAACGCCGACTGGCACGACAAGTACACGCTGCCGTCGCTGATGGACTTCTACTCGCCGTCGCGCGAGAACCACGGCTCCTACTACTTCGACTGGACGTCGCACGACGAGATCGCCTGGCGGAACTTCTACCAGGTCTGGTTCCGGTTGCTGAACGACTACAAGAAGATCGGCGGCCGCGTGACCGCGAGCGATGACGCGGCGTACATCTACAACACCTGGGGCTTCGGCTACATCCACGAGCTCGAGCTCCTGCAGGAAGCCGGGTTTCATCCGCTCGAGGTGATTCGCGGCGCGACGATGCACGCGGCGCAGGCGCTTCACGAGCCCAGCGGCCGGCCGATCGAGTTCGGCATCGTCCGCGCCGGGATGCTTGCGGACATGGTGATCGTCGATCAGAATCCGCTGCAGAACATGAAGGTGCTCTACGGCACCGGCGCGGTGCGCCTGAACGATCGGACCGGACGGATCGAGCGCGTCGGCGGCATCAAGTACACGATCAAAGACGGCATCGTCTACGACGCGAAGCAGCTGCTTGCCGACGTCGCGGCGATGGTCGAGAAGCAGAAGCAGGAGCGGGCGAAAGCCGGACGCTGACGACGCCGGGCAGCGTCCCGGCGTGCGCGCTCGTCAGAACGAGTACGGGAACGTCAGCCCGAACGCAAAGCTGCGGCCGGGTCCCGTCAAGCCGAAGCTCAGCGACGGCTCGACGTAGAGCCCCCGCGCCAGCCAGGACGTGACGCCGAAGCGGGCGCTGAAGGTACTCGGCTGACGCAGTCGCGTGTTGTCGAAGGTCGTGCCCTCGCCGGTGAACACGCCGGTGACCGACATGTTCACCGCGAGCGTGTCGTTCACGGCCAGCGCATAGCCAACCGAGACGTCGACGGTGTAGTCGGGTGTCGTGCCGAACGCCGGCGAAGAGCCGCGCCTGATCGTCTCGAAGTAATTGGCATTCAGGAACAGCGCGGCCGGGTCGATGCTCTTGACGAGCACCACGCCGCCTCCGAGCAGGTACGGGCCGTCATCGGTCGGAACGTGGCCGGTGAACGTGGCGATCATGTTCGGTCGTCGCGCGCCTTCCTTCATCAGCGTGCGGCGGATGCCGAGGCTCGTGCCGCCGAACGTGCGCTGGCGGTCGCGCGAGAGGTCGGTGTTGCCGAAGAAGTGGCGGTTCTCGCGATCGTTGAACGACACGGAGGCGAAGAGCTCGGTTTCCGCGAACAGGCCGACGCGGGCCTGGAGGAAGGTGGTCGACAGTTCCTGCCGGACCGTGGACAGTCCAATCGCGTCGCCTATCGACGCGAGCGCGTGATCGTCGTGACGGCCGTAGAACTGCCCGAAGTCCATGACCACGTCGCCACGTCCGAGCAGCACTCGCTGGCTGCGCAGGAAGATCTCTTCGGCCGCGCGTTCTTGCGGAGCCTCTCCGACTGGCTTCGCCTGCGACTCGTTCGTCGTGCTGGCTCCGGCGGACGTCGTCGCCGCCTGGACCGATCGAGTGCCCGCGGCGGCGATCGCGGCCATCTCCGGCGCGGTGAGCGGCGTGGCCGATCCGAGCGCTGGCGGTTCGCTTCCACCGAGCCAGGTCATCAGTGCCGTGCAGCTGAACCGCCATTCGGACCCGAGGCGGCGGCCGGGGAGCGCGCCGAGCGCGGCGTGCCGTTCGACCACGGCGACGTCGATCCTCAGCAGCGCGGCGGCCTCGGTCGCGGTGAGCACCGCCTGCACGCACGGCTGCGGAGACTGGCCAGACGCGAGCGCGGGTGTCGCCGTCGTACCGGCGAACAGAG
>DASTCC010000118.1:0-6894 GCA_035711465.1 Vicinamibacterales bacterium | reverse complement strand
CCCTACTCCGACCCTACTCCGACCCTACTCCGACCCCCCTCCGACCCTACTCCGTCCGCAGCGCCACGATCGGGTTCACCCGCGCGGCGCGGCGCGCCGGGAGCCATGCCGCCACGAGCGCGGCGACGACGACGACGATCGACGCGAGCGCAAGGGTCCACGGGTCGTCGGTCTGGACCTTGAACAACTGCGACTCGGCGAACTTCGCGAGCCACCGTGTCATCGCGAGGCCGGCGACGAGCCCGACGCCGACGGGCAGCAGCGCCTGCCGGATCACATGACGCACGAGCGAACCTGGCTCGGCGCCGATCGCCATGCGGATGCCGAGCTCCTTCGTCCGCGCCGCCACCAGAAACGCGATCACCGCGAAGACGCCGAGCGTCGTCAGACCGAGCGCGATCGTCGCGAAGCTCGCGAGCACCATCGTCTGGAAACGCGGGTTCTTGTATTCAGTCAGGTCGCCGAGCACCGTGTTCCACCAGTCTACGGAAACCACCGCGCTCGGATTGAGTCCGCGCATCGCGCGCCTGATGTCAGTCAACAGCCTGTCGTCGAACGACGAGACCCGCACGAACACCAGAAGCGCGGTGGCCCGGCCGGCGGGCACGATGTAGACGGTCGGCTCCGGGTCCGAATCGAGGTCCGCCTTGATGTCGTCGACGACGCCGACGACGGTCCAACGATCGTCTGGTTCCTGGCCGGCAACCGTTCGGCCCATCGGATCCGCGTCGCCGAAGAGCGCCTTCGCCGCGGACGGCGAGATCACCGCGCCGCCCGAAACCACGGCGTCGTCCCAACTGAGCGATCGGCCGCGGCGCAGATGGATGCCGAGCGCCTCAAAGTAACCCGGAGTGGCGTGCACGACGCCGGCGAGCGTGCGATTACCGGCAGGGTCAGGAATCGACGTCCAGCGTTGAATGCCCGAAAGCGGCGGCCCTCCCGTGCCTCCGACGGCGACGACGTTCGGAAATCGCCGGAGTCGTTCGACGACCTGCCGGTAGAACGGCGCGACGTAGTCGTACTGCAGCGGCGGCACGGAAACCTGGATGACGCGGTCCGAACTGAACCCGAGCGGCACGCGCAGGACGTCGACGAAGCTGCGCGCCGCAACCACGGCGCCGAACACGAGCGCGATCGCGAGCGCGATCTGCACGGCCACCATCGGCCGGCCGACTCGAGCTGCCGATCTCGTGCGACGTTGCCGCGAGTGGAGCAGCGCGATCACGTCGAGCCGCGCCGCCCGCCAGGCCGGCACCACCGCAAACACCAGCCCGCCGAGGATCGCGAGCGCAAGCGCCAGGGCCATCACGCGACGGTCGACGCCGACGGCGGCGCTGCCATATGCCGCCCGGGGCACCTGATCGATCAGCGCGGCGAACGAGAGCCGCGTCACCGCGACAGCCAGCCCGGCTGCGGCGACCCCGATGATGAGCGCCTCGAACAGCAGCGGCCGAACGACACGCAGCCGCCCGGCACCGAGCGCCGTGCGCACTGCCGTCTCGCGCTCCAGGCGGCGGCCGCGCGCGAGCAGCATGTTGGCGAGATTGGCGCAGCCGATCAGCAGCACCAGCAACGCCGCGGCGAGGATGAAGCTCGTGATGTTCCGCGCGACGGGGTAGACCACCGATCGGATGTCGTCGAGCACCGGCATGCTGCCGGCGCGCCGCGGATCGCGCGCGCCGATCGGCGCGACCAACGCGGCGATCTCAGCCTGGGCCTGCTCGCGCGTCACGCCAGGTTCGAGCCGCACGATCGGATGAAATTGACCACCGCGGGCGCCAGGGCTGACGGGTGGAACCAACGTCACCAGCTCGGGCTTGCGGTTGAAGGATGTCGGTAGGAACACGCCGGGCGCGAGGACGCCGACGACGTCGAACGACGCCTGGCCCAGCGTGATCGTCTTGCCGACAATGGCGGGATCGCTGCCGAATCGCGTACGCCATGACGCTGACGAGAGCAGCGCCGCGCGGCCGGGCGTGTCGGCATCGTCGAAGATCCGTCCCGACGCGAGCTCCGGCGTCAGTACGCGCAGATACGCCGCCGTGACGCCGAGGGCGGGGACGACCTCGACGCCTTCCGGCCCGTCGACCCGCACCGCCGGCGGATCACCGGCGCGGCCGACCTCGCCCAGCCCGCGATGATTCGCGTCGATCGCATCGAGATAGTCATTCGTGACATTCGTGAATCGCTGCCCCTTCGCGTTCATCATCCGCAGCACGAACACCCGATCGGGATCGCGAAACGGCAGCGGCCGGAACAGCACCGCGTCGGCGATGCTGAGCACCGCGGTGTTCGCGCCGACCGCAACCGCAAGCGTGAGAACCGCAACCAGGGCAAATCCCGGCGCCTGCCGCAGCCGCCGCCAGGCGAATCGCAAGTCCTGAAGCATCCGAGACCCCCAAGAGGCACGTCTAGTGCGGCGAACCTTAAGTCCTACGTTCCAACCCCTTGCACCCCCGCCCGGAGAGGCGTAGCCTGTCCCCCCTCACTCAACCAGGAGGATTCTATGGCTCGCCGTCACGCGGAGAGATCCGATTCCTCATCGTCGGTTCCCGGCTTTACACGTCGCGCGTTTCTCGGCGCCAGCGCGGCCGGCGGCGCTCTGCTCTGGTCTCGCGGCCTCGACGCGTTCGTGCCCGCCGGCGGCAACGCCCTCGCGGGCGATGCGCCGTTTCTCGAGAAGACCATCCCGCAGCTCCAGGCGATGATGGCGTCCGGCGCGCTGACGAGTCTCGAGCTGACTCGCGGCTATATCGATCGCATTGCCGCACTGAATCCCGTGCTGCGCGCCGTCGTCGAGATCAACCCGAGCGCCATCGCCATCGCCACGCGCCTCGACGCCGAACGCCGCCAGGGCCGCGGCCTTCGCGGTCCGCTGCACGGCATTCCGATCCTCGTGAAGGACAACATCGCTACAGACGATCAGATGCAGACGACGGCCGGATCGCTGGCGCTGGTGAACAGCCGCGTCCCCGGCGACGCGCCGATCGCCGAGCGGCTGCGGTCGGCGGGCGCGGTGATTCTCGGCAAGGCCAACCTCGGCGAGTGGGCGAACTTCCGTGGCTTCAATCCGCTCGGCTTCTACGGCTGGAGCGCGCGCGGCGGCGCGACCCACAATCCCTATCAGCTCGGCTACTCCGCGTTCGGATCGAGCTCGGGCTCCGGCGTCGCGCCGGCGGCCAATCTCTGCGCCGCGGCGATCGGCACCGAAACCGACGGATCGATCGTCGGCCCCTCGAACGTCAACCTGGTCGTCGGCCTGAAGCCGACGCTCGGACTGGTGTCGCAAGCCGGCATCATCCCGATCAGCCACGCCCAGGACACCGCCGGGCCGATCGCGCGCACCGTCACCGATGTCGCGACGCTGCTCGGCGTGATCCAGTCGCCGTTCGGCGAGGTCGCCGGCCATCAACTGCCGGCCAACTACACGCAGTTCCTCCAGCGCGGTGCGCTCGAGGGCGCGCGCATCGGCGTCGATCGCCGCTTCTTCGACGACTACGCGATCTTCGGATTCCCCGGCGACGAAGACGCGCTGGCGTTTGCCGAGCAGGCGCTGGTCACGATGCAAAGCCTCGGCGCGACGCTGGTCGACGTCGACAGCGGCGACATCTTCGGCTACTTCGGCGACGAGTTCACGGCGCTGCTCTTCGAGTTCAAGGCCGACATCGCCGCGTATCTGGCCACACTCGGCCACACGACGATGCGCACGCTCGCGGATCTGATCGAGTTCAACCTCGCGCATTGCCCGGCCGAGCTCGAGTTCTACGGGCAGGAGCTCTTCGAGCTGGCCGAATCGACCACCGATCTCAGCGATCCGGTCTACCTCGCGGCACGCGCCGCGGCAACCACGGCGGCACGCACGGGCATCGACGCCGCGCTCGCGGCCGGGAACGTCGACGTGATCGTCGCGCCGCACCTGACCAACTCGACGGCGCCGGCCGTGTCCGGCTACCCGAATCTCGGGCTGCCGCTCGGTCTCAGGAGCGATGGCAAACCGGCCGGCCTGATGATGTACACGGGCTTCCTGCGCGAACCTCGCCTGCTGGCGCTCGCCTACGACCTCGAACAGGAGCTGCAGGTCCGCCAGCAGCCGGAGCTGCTTGGCGCCGTCGAGGATCCGCCGGACGCCGGTCTCTGCACCGCGCCGCGGAAGCCGCACGTCTTCACGGGCAAGCAGCATCTGCCGCACGGCCGGTTCTTCTGGTAGGACGGTGCTGGGTGCTGGGTGCGAGGTGCTGGGTGCTCTCAGAACCAGCACGTCGCACAGCGCACGCGCTCGGCCGCACGAAACTTGTTTGCACGATCCCGCGTATGGGTGCTATGTAGTAACGCACATATGCACCCGGGGCCGCGCGCGTGAACGCACTCTCCAGACTCCTCGTTCGCCTCTCGGCCTTCGTGGTGCCGAAGGAGCTGCGATCGCGGTGGCGCGAGGAGTGGCTCGGTGAGCTGACGTCGCATCCCTCGGCGATCCGCGCCATCGGCGCGCCGTGGGACGCGATGGTCGCGCGCGGTGTGGCGATCGCGCGCGCGGCGCGGGATCTCGCCGCCGGGTGCGGGGCGGACACGCGGCAGTCGCTGCGCGCCATCGCCCACGAGCCCGGCCATGCTGCGGCGGTCGTCCTCTGTCTCGCGGTCGGCATGACCGTGTCGGTCGGCGTCTTCTCGTTGCTCAACTCGCTGCTCTACGGCGACATTCCGGGCGTCGTCGATCGCACGACGCTCGCGCGCTTCTTCGTCAGCTACGAAGACGCGTTCGGCACCGAGCACATGGGCCGTGAACAGGGCGTGCTGTCGGCAACGTCGCCGGCGGTGTCCGACTTCGACGTCCTCGAGGCGACGCCGAACGGCGCGCTCACCGGTCTCGCCGCCGAAGGCGGCGTTCGGCTCGGTGTCTCGCTCGAAGGCCGGTCCGCCGCCGCCACCGCGGCATTCGTCTCACGCGACTACTTCGCGACGCTGCGGACGCCGGCGCACGCCGGCCGGCTGCTGACGCCCATGGATCAGGGTCCTGGCGCGGCGCCGGTGGCGGTGATCGGCTATCACCTCTGGCAGGAACGCTTCGACGGGCGCGCCGACATCGTCGGCCGCACGCTCCTCGCCGGCAGCCTCGGCGTCACCATCGTCGGCATCGCGCCGCCGCGGTTCACCGGGATCCAGCCGAGCGACATCGGCATCTCGCCGCTGAACTACGCGCAGCTCTGGCTCCCGCTCACCCTGGCGTCGCAGTGGCCAGGCACGCCGGATCGCGACGCGGCCTGGCTCAACGTCGTCGGCAGGCTCGCCGGCGGCGCAACGCAGGACGATGTCAGGGCGCAGACCGCCGCCGCCGCGTCACGCCTCAGCGCGCTCCGGCCCGACGCGCGGAAACAGGCACGCTTCATCCTGCGATCGCACGGCTTCGGACCACGGGACAGCCCGGTTCAGGTGCTGATCATCCTGGTGCTGTTCATGAGCGTGCCGCTCACGGTGCTGGCGATCGCCTGCGCCAACGTCGCCAACCTCCAACTGGCTCGCTCGACACGGCGCAGCCGGGAGATCGCCGTGCGCCTCGCGCTCGGCGCGTCTCGTCTGCAGATCGTCCGGCTGCTCACGCTCGAGGCGCTGACGCTCGCGGCCGCCGCCGGATTCGTCGGCTTGCTCGGCGCCGATCTCGCACTGACATGGGCGCAACCGATGTTCCCGCTGATGCTCGGCGTCGATGCCCGTGTCGTGGGCTTCGCGCTGGTCATCACCGGCGGCGCGACCCTGCTCTCCGGTCTCGCGCCGGCGTGGCTGGCGTCGCGCCGGCAGGTCGCCGTCGATCTGCGCCAGACGGCGCAGAGCGGCGGCCTCGCCCACGCGCGCATGCGCAGCCTGCTCGTCGTGATGCAGATCGCGCTGTCGCTGGCGCTGCTGACGATGTGCGGGTTGTTCACGCGATCCGCGGTGGTCGTCGCCGGCGCCGTGCCGCCGCAACTGAAGGAGATCGCGCAGGCGAGTCTCGACGTCAGCAGTTTCAATGGCACCGCCGCCGACAGCGCGCGCCTGCAGCGTGACGTGATGGCGAGGTTGTCCGCGGATCCGCGCGTGCGGGCGGCTGGATTGGCAGACATGTCCGGCTTCCGCTACCGGCCTGATCGAGGTTCCACGGAAGAGCGCTACATCGACGGCGGCTCGGTGTCCGATCGCTGGTTCGAAGCGACGGGCGCACGGCTGCGCGCCGGACGCGCGTTCACGGCAGTGGATCGCGCCGACGTCGCCGTGGTCAATCCACGGCTGGCGCGCGAGATCGCCGGCGACGACTCGGCCCTCGGCCGTGTCCTCCACATCCGCTCCGGCGAGGCGCCGCCGTCGCCGGTCACGATCGTCGGCATCGTCGACCCGCCGCCGAACAGTCCATTCGACGACAACCGCAAGCTCTACGTGCCGCTGATCGCGGCGCCGTCGACGGCGTCGCTGGTGGTGCGCGGCGACGATGGCGCCGCAGCGCTGGCCTCGGCACGCGAGGCCGTGTCGGCGGCCGAACCGCGGCTGATGTGGATCCCGATCGGGGCGGCCGACGCCGCCTACATGGCCGGCGCCGGCGAGTTGACGATTCTGGCGGTGTCGATCGGCACCTTCGGGGCGATCGCTCTGTCGCTTGCCGCGGCCGGTCTCTTCGCGATGGTCGCCTACGTCGTCTCGATGCGGATGCGCGAGCTGGGCATCCGCGCCGCGCTCGGCGCACGTTCCGGCGACCTCGTCGGTCTGGTCGTGCGACAAGCGGCGCGTCTCGCCGCGTGGGGCGCGGCCGTCGGCCTCGCGATCGCCTTGCCGCTCGCTTTTGCGCTGCGATCGCTCTTCCTCGGTACCTCACCGCTCGATCCGATCGCGGTGCTGCCGCCGCTCGGATTGCTCCTGGCGGTGGCGCTG
>DASTCC010000117.1:0-7868 GCA_035711465.1 Vicinamibacterales bacterium | reverse complement strand
CTACAAGCTCGGCTCGCGCCGAGCGCCAACAGTACTACTGTGGTCGGTCGGGAAAGAAGGTCGGCTGCGCCGTCACGGCGGCGGCGTCGATCAGGCGAGCAATTCGCGAGTCACGTCGCAGCGCGGCGATCCGGGGTTCGGCGCGGAGAAGGCCCAACGACAACGCGCCGTGCCGCCTCGCCGACAAGAGTGCCTCCACTGCTTCGTCCCCTCTGCCGAGCCCATGCAGCACCATGGCGCGATGGTAGCCGAGTCTCTCGCCGGCGCTGCTTCGCTCGTCCAGCATCCGGAGGTATGCCTCCGCCTGCAGGCGGCGACCGAAGACCGCTGAGGCATGCCCGAGCGTCGCGATCGTCTCAGGTACATCAGGCGCGAGCTCATGCGCGCGCTGGAGGTGAGCTATCGCCTTCGTCTCCTCGCCGCGCACCGTGTGCAGCACGCCAAGCCGGAGGTGCGGACGGTAGCCGTCCGGCGTGATGACGAGGGCGGCAACCGCATCGCGCTCCGCGCCTCGGTAATCACCGGCGAAGTACGAGAACGTTGCCCGCGCCGTTATGACGGCAGGCGACAACGGCGCGAGTTTGGCGGCGTTGGCGACGGTCGCCGCGGCTTCGCCCGTCCGCCCCGCCGCGAGCAGCCACCATGCGGTCCAATGCCGGGCCAACACATCGTCAGGCTCGCCGCGAAGCGCCGCCCTGAAGTCGCGTGCGGCGCCGGCAAGATCCCAGTCCCGGTCGAGACGAACCGATGCGAGGACCGCCCAGGCCTGCCGGAGCGTTGGGTCGCGCTGGAGTGCACGCTCGGCCAGGTCCTCGGCCGCCGCGTTCGCGGTCAGCGGATCATCGATCTCGTAAAAGGCGATCAGGTGGTGAATCTCGGCCGCCTCCGCGAGCAATCTCGAGTCGTCCTCCGTGATCGTAAGGGCCGCAAGAATCTCGGCTGCCGCGCCGCGGAGTCCGTCGCTCGTCCGCGTAGCGGCGCGTTCTTCGACGCGCGCCAGCACGGCCGGTATGTTCACATGATCGCGTGGTGCGGCTCCGCGGTCAGGCGAGGGCCGCAGCTCGGGCGCCGACAGCGCGAGGATGACGACGAGAAGTGTCGCCACCGCATACCGCCGCATACCGCGCCGGCCGACCACGGTCGCGACTGCAGCGGTGCTCCCATCTTCCGCCTGGACTGGTCCAACCAGCCGATAGCCGCGGCCCGGCACCGTTTCAATCGATCCGGGCCGCTGGCCCATCTGCTCGAGCAGGAGCCTCGCCGCGCGCACCGCCTGGGAGACGCTGTTCAGGTCGACGTGAGTCTCGCCCCAGACCGCGGACTGAAGCGACTGCCTGGAGACGAGCCGCCCCTCGGCGGCCGCCAGCGCGGCGAGGACGCCGACGACGCGGTACGGCACATCGGCGATCGACACACCGTCTCGCGTCAACACCCTGCGATCGACGTCCACACAGATGTCACCGATCTGATATCGCATGATTCACCGCGATTCACCTCGATTTCACCGGGCATTCACGAACGTCGCTCGTATGGTTCCACGACGCGCGCGACACGCGTCAAGGAGGTCTCATGCGACGGATTAGACGGACCCTGGTGGTCCTGGTTCTGCTCTCGACTGGCGCCGGCCTCGTGGCCGGCTCGGAGCGTGCGGTCCCGCACCGTCAATCGCCCGAATCACGGGTCGTGAGCATCCAGGTCGAAAGCAAGGCGCTTGCCGGCAATCTCCTCAAGGTACCAACGTCTCAGCGCGTCGAGGTGTACGTGCCCGCCGCGGCCGGCAGCTCTCCGCTGCCGACTCTGTACCTTCTCCATGGCATCGGCGGGACGAGCGCTGATTGGACGCAGCAAGGGCCGACGGTCAAGGTGGTGCTGGACCGCCTCATCGAGCACAAGCTGCTGCCGCCGATGCTCGTCGTCATGCCTACGGCGATGACGCCGTACGGCGGATCGATGTACGTGAAGTCACCGCTATCGGGCGATTGGGAGACGTTCCTGAGCGTTGAGGTGGTCTCGGCTGTCGAGGACGCGTTCGCGGTCGTTCGCAGCGCAGCCGGCCGGGTGATAGCCGGTCACTCGATGGGCGGCTACGGTGCGATCGTGCTCGCGGCGCGGCATCCGGAGGTGTTCGGTGCCGTGTACGCGATGTCGCCGTGCTGCCTCTCGCTCGAGGGCGATCTGTCAGCCGCCAACGAGGTCTGGTCCCAGCTCACGGACGCGACGCTGCCTTCGCTCGTGGCGCAGGCAAAGCGCGGCAACGTATATCCGATCAGCATGATCGCGCTGGCGGCGGCGTTTTCCCCCAACCCTCAGCGCCCGCCGCTCTTCGTGGACCTGCCATTCACGTCGACAAATGGCAGGATTTCGCCCCAGGAGCCCGCGTATTCGCAATGGACGCGGGCGATGATAGTTGGCAATCTGCCGTCGCCCGCCAACCTTCGACGGCTTCGCGGGATCGCGCTGGACTACGGCATCCGCGATCAGTTCTCCCACATTCGCATCGGCACGCAGCGACTGTCTGGCGAGCTGGCCTCGTTGGAGATACCGCACAGCCTCGACGTTTTTGACGGAGATCATCGGGATCGCCTGTGGTCCAGGCTCGAAAACCAGGTGTTGCCTCTGATCGGGCGCTGGGTGAGCACGCCGTCGCGCTGAGTCGCACCGGCGGTCATATCACTGGCGCTCGAACGCCACGCTGAATCGCGTGAAGAAGATCGACGTCGTCGCTTCGAAGCCCGAGTCGGTGCCGGCGATCAGCCAGACGGCGCCGGTCGCGTCGGCGGAGACGGTCAGCACGTTCGCTGCGCTCGAGAACGACTTCAGTTGCCACTCGCGCCGGCCGGCGGAACAGGGAATCGTGTTCTCGATCGTGCCGAGCACCACGGCGTTGGCGCCGCCGACGGCCTGATTGCCCTTGTCGATCGTCAGCCGTACGTGACCGAGCTCGTCGACGGTGGGGGTCGGTTCGCTGGTCGAGGCGCCGGCCTTGAGGAAGACCGATTCGCCCGGCGATCCGCCGACGCCGCCGCAGCCGGCGGGCACGTCGGTCGCAATCTCCACGGCGAACGTCGCCCGATACTGACGTCGCGGCGTCAGACCGGTGACGCGGCGGGCGATGTACATGAACAGGTCGTCGCTGAGGTTGTTGCCGGAGAGGAACCACGCCGAGCGTCCTGGTCCGAGCGGCGCCGGCAGCGGCGAGAACGACGACGTCAGCTCGAAGAACGCCTGCTGACCCTGGGGATAGTCCGCGAACCCGGCTTCCCACGACTGCGGTCCGGACGCGAAGTCGAAGGTATAGGTCCCGTCCTCGCTGGTAGGTTCGGTCGTGTTGTCACAGGACGCGGAGATAGCCGCCAGCGACACCACTGCCACTGACATTCTCATCAGCTCACCGACGCGCATATTCAGACTGTAGCTTGCGCTGCTCGAATCAGGAACCCGGGCTGAGGTCTGGCAGCACGCGCACGTACCAGAGGCGCACGCCGAGCCGGGATGCCGGATCGAGCCATGAGAAGCGGGGGCCCGCGGTCGCGGCATTCACCATCGGGTCGGTGACGATCGCGAGCTCGTTGTTGCCAGCGCGAACCATCGACGCCGGCAACGAAATCCGGTAGGAACCCATGCGCTCTGGATTCGAGGTCAGCGTCAGCGTCGCCGCCTGCCGCTGGTTGAACAGCACCTGCACCGTCGTCGGCTGCTCGGGGACCACAGGATCGATGCGCAGAACGAGATCGTACGCGCGTTGAGCCGGAAGCGGCACGGACACGCGCGCGGGACTCGCGGTCGCGACGCGGACGACGATGCCGTCGGCGTGGGGGGGCGACCAGCCGTCGCCGAAGAACACCCGATCGCGCGGGCCCGTGTCCAGGCTCGTCGCTTCGCCGGCGGCGATGTTCTCGCGCACGACGTACCACGGCAGGCTGTAGTAAGCAGTGACGCCGCAGAGGAACGCCGTCAGTGCGACCGCGGCCGTCCAGGCGATGTGACGCGGCCGCGCCGGCCACTGCCATGAACGATCGCGCCACCGATTCGCAGCGAACCGGACGAGACCGATCGGCGCCATCGCCGCCGCGACCAGAAAGAACGGATACGCGTGCATCGTGAACCTGAACGCGCTGCCGTCGCCGAGATTCCACGTGACCATGTACGGCACGAGCGAGCCGAGCAGGATCACGAGGGTCAGCCGTCCATCACGAAAGGCCGGGTATATCGCGAGACCGGCGATGCTCAGCGAGCGCAGAATCGCGCCCAGATACGGCAGCCAGGCATCGAAGCCGTTCCACTTGCCGGCGAAGGGCTGCACGAACAGCCCGATAAAGGCGGTGTCGATGACGCCGATCGGTCGCGCCGCCATCTTGCTGCGCAGATACCCGGCGGCGCTCATCGGCTGATCGAACGCCACGCCCTCGGCGGCGCGGTAATAGACGGTGTGGTAGTTGATCGCGAACAGCGGATCGCCGGTCGCGATCGCACAGCTGACGAGATACGGTCCGGCCACCGCGACCGCCATGGCCGTTGCGAGCCCGAGACGAGACAGCAGCCGGCGGCGTGCGGAGGGCGCGTTGTCGATCAGCATCCAGATCATCGCCGGCACGATGAACGTCACCGCGGTGATGCGCGTCAGACACGAGACCCCGCAGAGCACGCCGGCGGCGAGCGCGCGCGAGAATGTCGGATCCTGCCGCAGCCGGATCAGCGACCACGCGGCGAACACGACCGTCGCGGTGAAGGTGTCGTCGCGCCAGCCGTCGGGCGCCCAGGTGATGACCTCGAGCTCGATCGCGAACAGCGCCCCGGCCACGAGACCGCAGAGCGGCGAGAAGATCGCCGCGCCGAGCAGGAAGACGCCGTAGATCGCCAGCGTCGAGCCGATCGCCGAGGCGACACCGACCCCGATGTCCTGGTTGCCCGTCAGCCACAGCGAGCCGCGGGTCAACGCGAGAAAGACTGGCTCGCGCACGTGCGGCTGGTAGAAGGACGTCATCTCCCGCGCGAAGCGCAGGTAGTTGTAGGGATCGCCGCCGACGAAGGGGTTCGCTTCGCGTTTCCACTCCACGCGCGACGGGCGCAGGCTGGCGGCAATCGGCGCGACGTCACGCGTGGCGACGCGAACAAGGGCGGGCTGCTCGATGACGCCGTACTTGCCGACGAACGCGTCGAGCCGCAGCAGCCCGCCGTAGAGAGCGATCGCCAGCGCGAACAGGTGAGGGAGAGCTCGTGTGAGAACGGACGTGCTGATGGAAGGCACCCGACTGAGCCTTCATCGTAACGCCAGACGCCGCCCTTTCACCTGGCCGATCGACGCCAGCCCCGGCACCGGCGGGTTCAGGCCCTGAGTGCGGGCTCCATCGTGCGGCGCGCCGCCACCGAGTACGGCCACGGCTGCGGCGCCGCCGCCGCGAAGATCGCGCCGGCCAGCAAGCCGACGTTCTTCAGGAAATGAGCTTGCTGATTCATACGCGCCATGGGATCGGTCTCGTTCCAGAAGGCGTGCATGATCGGCGTCACGCCGAGCAGAAAGATGACGATCGCGAGCGCGCCGAGGTCCGGCCGCCAGCCGATTAGAATGCTGAGACCGCCGAAGGCCAGCAACAATCCAGTGCCGATGATCGCCGCTTCCGGCAGCGGCAGGCCCTTCGCCGCGACGCCGATGGCCATCTGCGGAACGTGAAGGAAATGATTGATGCCGCTGTAGAGAAAGTACCCGCCGAAGATTATCCGCGCGAGGAGCAGCTCGAGCGCCTGCGCGCGCGGAATCGTGTCGCTGAGCCCGGGCGTCTCGACGTAGTGCGCCCGTCCCGCTTGCATTGGAATCGCCATGCCATGCCCCGCTTTCCTGAGAATCGTGGAGGCCGGCCGCAGGGCCGGGATTACTCGATTCACTGCAGGGATCGTGCCGCGCCTCCGCGCCCGCTCTCCGGGGACGATCCGAAGAGGTCCAGCGGGGTCTGTCCGAGGACCTGCGCTTCCAGGGCAGGCTCACCGCACCAGTTCGAGAATGCCGCGACCACGTCGGCCGTCCGCACGGGGGCCGCGGTGTCCACGTGAGGCCAGTCGCTGCCCCACAGACATCGGCGCGGATTGGCCGCGATCAGCGCGCGCGCGAGCGGGCTGACGTCGGACCAGGGCGCCGGCCCCGCCGACGATCGATACGGCGCCGAGATCTTCACGAAGCAGGCCGAACGCCGAACGAGCTCGACCAGCTCGTGCGCCGGACCTGACGCCGGATCGATCGTCCCTGCCGGCGGGCGGCCCAGGTGATCGATGACGACCGGCACGTCGAACTGGCCGACGAACGCCGCCAGGCTCTCGACGCCTGCGATGCCAATCTGGAGCTCGACATGCCAGCCGAGCTCACGCATCGTCGGCTGCCAGGCGGCGACGACGCCGGGCGCGAGGCCGCCGGGGTTGATCAGATTGCAGCGCACGCCGCGGATGCCGCGGCGATGCATCGACTCGAGGTCGCGGATCGCGATGTCCGGCGCCGGCACCGCGATGCCGAGCAGGCGGCCGTCCGCGCGATCGAGCGCGTCCAGTAGACACCGGTGATCGAATCCGTAGACGCTCGGCTGAATCAGCACGCCGCGCGCCAGGCCGAAGCGATCCAGCATCGCAAGGTACGACTCGAGCGTCGCGGTCGCCGGCGTGTAGCTTCGCCCGGGCCAGAAGGGGAAGCGATCCGGATCTCCGATGACATGGGCGTGGCAGTCCCAGCCGGCCGACATGCCGATCAGTCGCCCGCGTCGACGAGAAAGTCGAAATCGCAGCCGCGATTCGCCTGGAGCACGTGCTCGGCGTGCAGCCGCGCGTAGCCGCGCGCGGGCCGCGGCGGCGGCGACAGCGCCTCACGGCGGCGTGTGAGCTCGCGCTCGTCGACGAGCAGATCCAGTCGACGGCCGGCGGTGTCGAGACGGATACGATCGCCGTCGCGCACGAGCGCGAGCGGACCGCCAGCGGCGGACTCCGGCGCAACGTGCAGGATCACCGTGCCGTAGGCCGTGCCGCTCATGCGCGCGTCGGACACGCGCACCATGTCCTTCACGCCGGCGCGGGCGAGCTTCGTCGGAATCGCGATCGATCCCGCTTCGGGCATCCCGGCGCCAATCGGACCGGAGCCGCGCAGGATCAGCACGTGATTCGGCGTCACCGGCAGCGACGGATCGTCGAGCCGCGCCGCGAGGTCGTCGAGATCGTCGAAGACGAGCGCCGGCCCTTCGTGCTGGAGCAGGCCGGCAGATGCGGCGGCACGCTTGAACACCGCGCCGTCGGGCGCGAGCGATCCCCGCAGCGTCACCAGCGCTTCACTCGCCGCCACCGGATCGTCCATCGTCCGAATCACCCGGCGATCGCTCCACGCCGGCCAGTCGCCGACGACCTCGTCGAGGCGGCGTCCATCGCTCTGGATGGCGGCGCCGTCGAGTGCGGGGAGCAGCGTGCGCATCAGCGCGGGCAGGCCGCCCGCCCGGTGAAAGTCCTCCATGAAGCCGGCGCCGATCGGTTTCAGATCGACGAGCACCGGCGTCGTCCGTCCGATGCGATCGACGAGATCCAGATCGAGCGCGAGGCCGGCGCGGCCGGCGATAGCCGCGAGATGGATGAGCGCGTTGGTCGAGCCGCCGACCGCCTGCAGCACGGTCACGGCGTTGCCGATCGCGCCAGCGGTGACGAGCGACCGCGCCGTCGGCCCTCGGACTTTCGCCATCTCGACCGCGCGGCGTCCGGTTTCTTCGCCGAAGCGGAGCCGCTCCGAGTGCACGGCGGGAATCGTGCTGCCGCCGGGCAGGACGAACCCGAGCGCTTCGGCGAGGCACGCCATCGTGCTGGCCGTGCCCATCACCATACAGGTGCCGTGCGTCGGCATCAGCCGA
>DASTCC010000116.1:0-2918 GCA_035711465.1 Vicinamibacterales bacterium | reverse complement strand
GATTTCCGGACGACCACGAGCTCCGGGCGGTCGCTCGCGTGGCGGTCGTCGACCAGCGGTTTGCGGCCAGGGCGTGGCCGTCGGCCGCGGCCGTCGGCGCGCGGGTGCAGGTGGGCGATGTCTTTCACGACGTCGTCGGCGTCGTCGCCAGCCCGCGTTACAGCCTGATTCGCGAGACGCCGCCGGTGATCTTCGTGCCGGCGCCGCCGGTCGACGAACGTGCCTCGGTCACGGTGTTCGCGCCGCGGCTCTCCGCGGACGACCTGCAGCGCCGCTTCGATGTCGTCATGAGTCACGCGGCGCCGGGGCTCTCGGCGAACGTCCGAGAGCAGACCTTCGAGCGCCAGTTCGACGACGAGCTGGCGAACGCGCGATTCCAAGAGCCGATCATCGTCGTGCTCGGGTTGTTCGCGTTCACGGTCGCGGGCGTCGGCCTGTTCGGCGTCATCGCCTACCTGGTGGAGCAGCGCACCCGCGATTTCGGGATCCGCCTCGCGCTGGGCGCGCGAGCGGGCGACATCCGGCGCGCCCTCCTCGGTGAGAGCCTGTGGCCTGCTGGCATCGGACTGTCGCTCGGCCTCGGCGCCGCCTGGGCGCTGCAGGGCGTGATGCGCGCCACGATGTTCGGCTGGGAATCGTCGGGTCCGCTCGCCGCGATCGCCGTCGGTGGTCTCGTCATCGGCGTCGCCTGCCTCGCCGTCGCCGGCCCGGCGCGCCGGGTGTTGCGCATCGATCCGTCCATCACCCTCCGATCCGAGTAAACGCGGGGCGCGGGCGGCGGTATCATCGCGCATGCCCGCCCGGAATCTGGTGACGTTCGTGCGCGGCTGGCTGGCCGATGCACGGCTGAGTCTGCGCACGATCGCGAGACGGCCCGCGTACGCGTTCGTCGTCGTCGCGACGATCACGCTCGCCGTGGGCGGCGTCGGCGCGGTGTTCACGCTCGCCGATCCGATTCTCTTCAAGCCGCTTCCGTTCCGCGAACCCGATCGGCTGTATCTGTTGTCGATTCGCGGCAGGGGTCCGCACGGCGGCGGCAGTTACGCCGATTACCGCGCATTGCGCGCGGCCAGGGCCATCGAATCGGTCGGCGAGTTCGAAGGGCCGATCCTCGCGAGCGTCATCGACCGCGACGACCTCGACGCGTTCATGGGCTACCTGCCGTTCGAGGGCTACGTGGACGCGCTCGGCGTGGCGCCGGCGATGGGGCGTTTGTTCGGGCCGGACGACTATCGATCGGCCACGGCAGAGGGAGCCGCCGTCACGACGCGATCGATCGTCATCACCGATCGCATGTGGCGCTCCTTCTTTGCGGCCGACCCGGCGGTTGTCGGACGACGTATCCAGGTCAGGGAATTCAGGGCGCCCGCGACCTACGAAGTGATTGGCGTGCTGCGTCCGGACTTCGTGTTCCCGGACTTGCTGAATCGCGCGCCGGATTTCCTGGCGCCAGTTCGCGTCGACGGGCTGGGGAATCCGAATCTTCGTCTGACCATGCTCGTCAGGCTCGCACTGGGAGCCACGCCCGAATCAGCAGCCGGCGAGATTCAGTCGCTCGTCCGCGGCGTCGAGCAGGCCATCCCGCAGATCAAGGAACCGCGAGCCGTCACGCTATATCCGCTCAGGCCGACGCTGGTCGAGAGCGTCCGCGTGCCGATTCTCATGCTGCTCGGTACGACGGCCGCCATTCTCGTCCTGGCGACGGGCAATCTCGTCCATCTGTGCGTAACCCGATCGCGGGAGCGGCTGCGCGAGGTGGCGGTGCGGAGTGCGCTCGGCGCCGAACGCTGGCGCGTGACGCGGCTGCTCGCGACCGAGGCGATCATCCTGGCGGCTCTCGGCGCCGCCGGGGCGCTCGCGCTTGGACAGCTGCTGTTCCGCGCGGTGATGGCGGTCGTGCCGCAGTTCGGTCACGTCTACCGGCTCGTGCCAGCCGGGCTCGACGCGCGCGTCGTCGGCCTCAGCCTGATGCTATCGGCGGGCATCGTGATTGTCTCTGGAGTCCTGCCGGCGATCTGGGCGTCACGGAGAGACGTTCGCGGCGCGCTCGCGAGCACGGGACGTTCCGTCCGCGGCGGCAGGCGCGTCGGCGATCGAGTGCTCACGGCGCTCCAGGCGGCCCTCGCGGTCGGCGTGCTGATCACGTCGATGCTGCTCGTCGGATCGTTCGTGCGGCTCGTCAACTCCATCGATGGTATCGACCTCGACGGTCTGTCGACCGTGTCGCTCACCCTGCCCGACGAGCTCGCCGCGCCGTCGGCGCGCGCGCAGGCGCACCTCGCCGTTCAGGCTTTCGTCGATCGGGTCGAGGCGGAGACCGGCGGACGCATCGGCCTCGGGCGCGGTCTGCCCGGGGTCACGCTGCCGGCCGCGATTCGGCGCGTCACTGACCCGATCGATTCCGACGACACGGTGATTGGCTACCCGGTGGATGCGACCTGGATGAGCGTCGCCCGGCTTCAGCTCGTCCGCGGCCGGCTGTTCACCGACGCCGAGGCCGCGGCCGGCGCGCCCGTCGCCGTCCTCGACGAGCGCGCGGCGCGGTTTCTCTGGCCGGATGTCGATCCCATCGGCCAGCTCGTCCGCGATCACCAGACGCGCCCGGCGGGCGAACGCGCCGTAGTGGGCGTGGTGCGTGCGGTCGACGTCGATTTCGGGCGCGCACCCGGTCAGGGCCGCGCCAACGGGCGCGCGTTCGTGCCGCTGGATCCGCTGGGCTTCAGCCCGCCGTGGCTGCTCTGGCGCGGGCCGGTCTCGGACGCCTTCGTCGATCGTCTTCGACAGGCCGCGACCGCGGTGGCGCCGGGCGCCAAGGTGCGGGTCACGCCTCTCGAGCCCTTCGAGCGTCGTCTCGGCGAGCCCCGGCTGCTCGCGCGGCTGATGGCGAGCCTCGCTCTCCTGGCGCTGCTGCTCACCAT
>DASTCC010000115.1:0-13191 GCA_035711465.1 Vicinamibacterales bacterium | reverse complement strand
GAGCCGAGCTTGTAGAGACGAGACCGCGTGCTTTCTATCTGCTCGTCTTCCGTTTCCCCCGCGGCGTCGGCGCCGGCAGCGTCGCGATCGCGGCTTGCAGCTTCGTGCTCGACTGCGCGATGGACGTGACCAGTGCCTGTGCGTCGGGCGGCAGGTTCAGCGTCGCGAGCGTGGCGATGTCGCGGGCGATGGCGGCGGCGGGATCGTGGACGGCGGTAGCGTGACGTTCGAGCTGCTCGTGTTCGAGCATGTTTTCGCGGGCGCGCTGCAGCACCGGTCGCAGATCGGCTTCGCCGGTCATGCGCTCGATCACCAGGATGCGGTGTCCCTCGATCGTCATCGCCGTGGCGCGCAGCAGCAGCGCCTCGCCGTTGACGTCCGCCTCGAACGGCCCCGAATGCGCGCGCGCGGCGCCGCCTTCCTGCCAGGCCGAGCTGGCGGTTTCGAGGAAGTGGCGGAGAAAGGGAAAGGCCCGGGCGAGCGTCGCCTGCTCCTCGAGCGCGCCCTCGAGCCAGGGCGGCGCCGGCGCGACCATGAAGTAGCCGGCGTTCGGGAGCCGCTCGATCACCGCGAGATCGAGCGCGCGCGCCACCTGCGGGAGCACCTCGAAGCTCACAGCGTGCCCTCCTCGTCGGCCGGCGCCTCGGCCAGCATCGCGCGTGCCAGCGCGTCGAACGCGCCCTCGACGCCGTCGCCGGTCTTCGCGCTGGTACGGACGACGCGCCAGCCCTGTTCGGTCAGCCGGAACACCGCCTGATCGTCGATCTCCCACTCGGAGGCGAGATCCGACTTGTTGAGCAGCAGGATGAACGGCACGTCGCCGACGGTCTGCATCGCCTTCTGGTACAGCTGCTCGGCGGTGTCGAATGTCGCCCGCCGCGTGCCGTCGACGACGAGCAGATAGCCGGACATGCCGCGCAGATGCGTCGCCTGCACCGGCTGGAAATCGTCCTGGCCGTTGACGTCCCAGAGCATCAGCATGACCTCCTGGCCGTCGACGTTGATCATCTTCTTGTCGACTTTGACGCCGACCGTCGAGAGGTACTTGTCCGAGAAGATGCTGCGGACGTAGCGCGACACCAGGCTGGTCTTGCCGACCGCGAAACTTCCGAGCATGCAGATCTTCTTCTGAATCGTCCCGAAGTGTTCGCTCAAGGTCGACCACCCGTCTGCTTCGCCAGCCGCAGCGTGACCCGCCGATTGCGCTGGAGATCGGCTTCCGTCCTGCCGGTGGTTGCGGGCATGCGGCTGCCGACACCGGTCGTCGTGAACGTCAGGTGCGGCATCGTCTCCGCGCGCAGGAGCCGCAGCACCACTGCCGCGCGAGCTTCGCTCAGCGGCAGATTCGCTTCGTCGACACCGTCGGTGTCGGTATGGCCTTGAACGTCGATCGCGATGCGATCGCCGGCAGCGGCGGCGATCGCCTCGAGGTCGGCCAAGCTTGCCATGAGTCGGGCGCGCTCGTCAGCCTGATCGCCGGCGAGCTCCGCCGAGCCCTTCGCGAACAGCAACACGGTCGACTCGAGCCGCGCCGCGGCCTCGCGCGTGGCTGCGGCCAGAGCGGCGGCAGCGTCGAAGCGGGTGACGCCGCCGATGAGCGGCGCCAGGCGGCGGGCCTCGGCGATCCACGCCGGCGTCACCGCGCCCGCTACCGAGAGCACGCCGTCTGCAACAGCGAGCGATGCGCCGGCCGGCGGCGTCAACGCCTCGGTCGCACGCGCCACGATCAGCGGCGGCTCCAGCGCCTGGTACGGCGTCCATCGTCCCTCGACGTCCTCGGGTGTGAGGCTCGCGCCGGCCAGCAATGTCTGCGGATCGCGCGCCAGCGGATCGCGCAGGCCGGTGACGACGAACCGGCCGCCGCGGCGCTCGCTCGAGATCACCGTCAGGCCCGGCTCGGCACGCACCGCGTCGAGATAGCGATCGAGCCGCCGCCGATCGCGAACGCCGAGGCCGACCCAGACGACCATCGCGGCCAGGAGCGTCGCGAACAGCACCCAGGCCCAGCGCGGCGGCCGCCGCCGCTCTTCGGCACGGTACTCCGACGCCAGGCAGCCCTCGAGGATCGGCCGGGCGCCCGCGAAGACCGACGCGTCGCCGTCAAACGTCTCGAGGGCCGCGCCGAACTGGAGATGAACGGCCTCGATCGCCTCCTGCAGCGCCGCGCGGAAGTCGCTCGGCGCCGTGCCGCGAATGACGGCGGCGAGGAGCGCGTGCGGCCCGGGCTCGATCCACACCGACAGCTCGCCGACCTTGAGCGCATCGAGCGACTCGGTGTCGGCGACCTTGAACGAGTCCTTCACGAAGTCGCGGATCGCCGTCAGCATGCCGGAGACCATGTCGGCGTCCTGCACCGCTGCCGCTCCCGGCTGCACGTGCAGCAACAGCAGGCCGGTGCGGCGATCGATCAGGAAGAGCTGTTCGACGCGGTAGAGCAGCGTCTTCAGCAGGACGATCTCGGCAAACGATCGATGCGTCCGCATCGCCTCGAGCCGCCACTTGAAGGATCGCCACGATACGGCATGCTCGAGCGTGCGGTTGAGCGACTCGATCATGGCCGCGAGGCTGGCCGAGACCGCCTTCCGAATCGCCGGTCCCATCACCGGGAACAGCGCGTCGGCGAGCGGCGCCGGATTGCGTTTGACAGACGACGTGATGGCGCGCTCGAGCGGAGGCGTCAGCGCGCGGGCCAGCTGCGGGTCGTCGGCGTGGCGGACCAGCACCTCGGGCAGCACGGCGCCGACGTCGGCAGCGCGCAGGTGCGGATCGTCCATCCGCGCCTGGAGCCGGTCGAGCCGCTTGCCGGTCGGGCCGAGCAGCAGCGCCTGCAGCGATTCGATCTCGGGCTCGTCGGCGTGATCGGCCTCACGCCGCTCGTCCGCCTCGCTCAGGTGAGGCGGCGCCAGTCTGTCACCGGTTCCGGCCATCGTCGATACCGGGGATCGACAGCTCGTTGTTCAGGCGCATCGCCATCTCGGTGAGGAGCGACGCCAGCGTCGCGCGATCGGTCTTGTCGGCGCGCAGCTCGTGCGCTTCCTGGCTGAGCCGCGCCAGCACGTCCTCGACCTTCTTGCGCAGATCCTCGCTCATCGTCTGATGCAGCTCGAGGATCTGCTGGCGCAGCTCGCGCTGGACCTTGCCGATGTGGTCGTCGATCTGGCCGGTCTTCTTCTCGAACGCCTTGGCGCTCTCCCGCGCCTCGTGCGCGAGATCCTTGGTGGCATCGGTGCGCTCGTCGTGCTCGGCGCGGATCCGATCGGCCAGCGATGCGGTCTCCTGCTTGACGAACAGCTCGAGCGCGGTCAGATGCTTGCGCACGTCCTCACGCAGATCCGCGGTCTCCTGGATCAGGCGCTCCTCGAGACGGCTGAAGCGCCGCTCGTACTCGCGCATCTGGCCGCCGAAGAGGATGTCGCGGACCTTGTCGATGTTGGCGCCGCCGTCGTCGGGGGCCGCGGCGCGCACGTCGGCCGCTGTCTGGGGTGGGCGATTGAGTTTGATATCCACGGGATCCGTTCCTTGGCGCTCACGCCGCACGGAGGGACTCGCGGCGGAAGGCCCGGTCCCGGACTGGTGCGGGCGATGACGGCCAGAGCGGTCGAGGGTATCACAGGAAAAACGGCGGGGTACCCGGACGCAGAATTACAGTTTTGGGGCCGAAAAACCGGCCTTATCGCGAGGTCTTGGGCTTGACGACGGCGGCGGCGTCGAGCCCGTCGGGGTAGGTGATCATCAGGTTGTAGCGCTCGACCTGGCGGTTGAATTCGGCGACGTCCGCGCGGTCGCGCTCGGCGCGCGCGTTGGCCGTGCGCGCGCGATCGTTGTAAGCGTCGCGGCGCGCGTTGAAGGCGTCGACCTCGGCCGCCGTCACCGCCGCGCCGCGCGCGTCGAGATCGGCGAACGCGCGCTCGATTGCCACGCGCTCCTGCTCGATCTCGGCGCCGATCAGATCCATCGAATGCCGCTCGGCGTCGAGCCGCGCCGACTCCGCGTCGAGCCAGGCGCGAAGCTGCTCCCGATCCTCCTCGGACGCGACGACGCCGGCGAACGCGCCCTCGTCGGCGAGCCGTCTCAGCACGTTCTGGAACGCCGGGCCGTGATCGCTCGTCGTGTCGCCGGTCGCGAACAGGTAGGCGTGAACCATCTCGTGGCAGAGCGCGCGCTCGAGCTCGCGCGGATCGGAGTGCAGCGCCGGATGGAGCAGGATCGCCATCCGCTTGCCGGAACGGCCGAACATGCCCTTGAGCATGAAGGTGCGGTCGGCCAGCGCACCGACTTCTTCGAGCCGGCGCTGATAGAGCACGGGCATCGCCGGCAGCCCGCCGGCGAAATGCCGGATGTTGATCGCCTGATACATCCGCTCCAGCGCCGGGTCGCCCGGCAGGTCGAGGCTCTGTTGGAGGATCTCCTGCTGGCGCGCGTCGGCCGGCGAGAGCCCCGGCGATCGCAGCACGGCGTCACCGGGGCGGCCCATGGTGATCCAGAGCGCCACCGCCGCACCCGCGAGAAACACCGCGCCAAGAACGGTCCGCATCGCGAAGAGTCAGCGACTGCAAGAGCCGGTCCGCGCGAGCGTCCGGCCGATTCTCAGCGAAATCAGGCGCCCGTACCGGCGCCGGGCAGATGGCGATCACAAAGGTGCATCGCCCGGGTCGATCTCCGTGCGCTCTCGGGTGAGCTTCAACTACCGTCTGGAATGGAGGCGCGAACGCGTGCGATGCTTGATCGCGGAAGCCATGAATTTCGCCTCTCGTACTTCATCGTCCCTTCACGAGCCTTTTCTGTTCCTGCGCGGCCCCGGCGTCCCCCCCGAGGTGGTCCTCGACTGGCGCGAACGGCTCGAGCGCGACACCCCGGAGTTCGTCCGCGTCCGCTGCCCGCACTGCGCCTGGCAGCCCACCGCCGGCGATCGCTGGACGTGCGCGAAACAGGGTCCGCCCGAGAACTACCTCGGCTGCGGCACGATCTGGAACACGTTCAGTACGCGCGGCCGCTGCCCCGGCTGCGATCACCAGTGGCAGTGGACCTGCTGCCCGAAGTGCGACGCCTGGGCCAGGCACGACGAGTGGTATACGACGGATGACGAGGACGGAGGGTTAGAAGACTGAGAAACTCAGAACTGAAAACTCAGAACTGCAAACTCAAAACTTAAGACTTCGTTCTCGGCGTGTGAGCGTCGCCTCTGACATCGGTATTGAGTCTGAGCTGAGGTCTCTAAGTCTTAAGTCTTGAGTCTTGAGTTCTCAGTAGCCCTACCGTCCCCTGCCTTCCTGCAACAGCCCGGCCGGTGAAACGCTCAGCGCTTTGCGTGTCGGCATGATCGTGGAGATCGCCGCCAGTGCGGCGACGAGCAGCGCGGCGGTCGTCAGCGTCAACACGTCGGTTGGCGTCACGCCGAAGAGGCTCGACGACATCCAGCGCGTGAACAGCACCGCGGCGACGGCGCCGGCGGCGAGCCCGGCGGCGACGATCGCGAGGGTGTCGCGCGCGACGGCGCGGGCGATGTGGGCCGGCCTGGCGCCGAGGGCGACGCGGATGCCGAACTCCGCGGTGCGCTGCGCGACCGCGTGGGTGAGCGTCGCGTGCAGGCCGAACGCCGCCAACAGCAGCGCCGTGGTTGCGAAGATCGTCGTCAGCATCACCAGCAGCCGCGGCGTCGCCATCGATTGCGCCAGGCGCTGCGCCATCGTCCGCGTGTTGTAAATCGCGAGCCGCGGATCGACGTCGGCGATCGCGGCGCGGGCCGACGCGGTCAGCGCCGACGGATCCCCGCTGGAGCGGGCCACGAACGCCAGCCTGCCGAGCGGCGATTGCGCGAATGGAAGATAGATCTCGCCGTTTGGCGTCGCCCGGAGATCGTCGTGGATGACGTTCCCGGCGACGCCGACCACGGTGCGCCAGACCGGGGAGCCGAACACCGCGACCTCATCCGGATGGCCGATGCGAATGCGTTGGCCGATCGCGTTCTCACCTTGCCAGACCGCATCGGCGAAGGCCTGGTTGACGATCGCCACGGGCTCGCCGGTGCCGTCGTCCTGCGCGGTGAAGTCGCGGCCGCCGCGAAGCGCGATGCCCATCGCCGGGAGGTAGCCCGGCGAGGCGACGCGCATGTCCGCGGATCGCGACTGATTCGGCGGCGTCGGGCGATCCTCGACCGCGAATCCCGACGTCGAGCGCGACCCGCTGAAGGGCAGGTCCGAGACGACGCCGGCCGCCGTCACGCCGGGGATCGCGCGAAGGCGTTCGAGCGCGCGCGTCACGAAATCGGTCTGCTGCCCCGGCGAGCGGTAGCGCGCCTGCGCGAGCTGTACGTTGAACGTCAGCGCTCGATCGGCGGCGAAGCCAGTGTCGACCGTCGAGAGCGCGACGAGGCTGCGCGCGAGAAGCGCCGACCCGCACGCGAGTGCGAAGGCGGCCGCGACCTGGCCGGCGACGATCAGATGACGGAGCCGAACCGCGTGGCGATCGCCGGTGCCGCCTCGCGATGCCAGGTCCGGCGCCGTCGTCCGCATCAGCCGTGACAACGGCAGCAGCGAGGCGACGATGCCGATGACGAGGGTGACGGCGAGGGCGAAGAGCAGCGAGGCGGCGTCGAGGCGGACGCCGGCCGAGCGCGGCAGCGACCCTGCGGCCGGGTCGAGGACGAGGCGAAGAATCGCCGACGCGACCAACGCGCCGAGCAGGCCGCCGGGGAGCGCCAGGATGACGCCTTCGGCGGCAAGCTGCGTGACGAGATCCCAGGTTCGCGCGCCGAGCGCCCGGCGGACGACGAACTCGCGCCGCCGCGCCACGGCACGTGCGAGCAGCAGGCTCGACGTGTTGGCGGCGACGATCAGCAGCACGAACAACGACGACACGAACAGCACCGTCAGGGCGGGCCGTACGCCGGCGACGAGCGTGTCGGCGAGCGGATCGAACGACGCGCGATGGCCGCGATTCGCATCAGGCCATTCGCGCTCGAGATCGGCGGCGACGCGATCGAGCTCGGCGCGCGCCTCCTGGAGGCTGCGATCGGCGCGGAGCCGCGCGATCGCCGAGAGGAAATGCTGGCCCTTGGACTGCGTCGACCAGTCCGCGCGCGAAGGAATCCAGGCCTCGGCCAGCGCCGGGAACGCCGCGTCGGCCGGCATCACGCCAATCACCTCGCGCGCCACGCCGTCCAGCTCGATGCTCCCTCCGACGATGGCTCGATCGCCGCCGAACCGCGTCTGCCAGATCCTCTCGGACAGCACCACGACGGCCGCGGCCGGCCCGGTCTCGGCGTCGGCAAAGACGCGGCCGAGGATCGGCTGGCGGCGCAGCACCGCGAAGAACTCCGGCGTCGTCTCGATGCCGATGATGCGGACGGCATCGCCACGGCCGGTGAGCGTCAGCGGCGCGTAGCGATACGCCGCGAGCGCCTCGGCGCTGGTGAAGCGGCGGCGCCATTCGACTGCCTCCGGACCGCTGATCGTCGAATGCGACTGAAAGCCGTCGTCGCGCGCCTCCCAGAGATCGACGAGGCGATCGGGCGCCGGAAACGGCAGCGGCCGGAGCAGCACGCCGTTGATCGCCGAGAACACCGCGGTGGTGACGCCGACGCCGGCGGCGATGGTGATGAACAGCGCCAGCGCGAACGCGCGCTGCCGCCGAAGCGACCGCAGCGCGAGCCGGACGTTGGCCGAGAGAGTGGGCATGGGCAGACTCCAGGTGCGGCGCGCCAGCCAGCGGCGCATCGGCCGCGATCGTTCCCGCCAGGCGAAGCGCCCAAGGCCGGCGGCTTCACGAATCCAGAGCCGCGCGACGCCGGCGAGACCGCGCTCGGCGCGCGTGCGGGCCAGCAACTCGGCGAACACGGCCGCCATCGCGTCGCCATGACGGGCGCGGCGTTTGGCCGGCAGGAGCCGTTGCAGCCACCGATAGGCTCGCGGCGGGCGGATGTCGTTCATCGCCGGCCGCGCGAACGCGCTGCCGGCAGCAGTCGCTTGTCCCGCGCCATCTCGATCAGCCGCTCGAGACGACGCGCCTCGAGCGCGGCCGCGGATCGGCCGAGCGGCGTCAGCCGGTAGTAGCGGCGTCGGCCGTCGGCGGGCTGGCCGGCCGGCGGCCGGTCGAGCTCGTCGATGACCTCGTCGTCGAGCAGCCGCGCCAGCGCGTCGTAGAGCGTGCTGGCGGTGAGACGGACTTCGTCGTTGGTCCGCGCGCGGACGTCCTGGATGATCTCGTAGCCGTGGCGCGGGCCGTCGGCGAGCGAAAGCAGGATCTGAAACGTCTGCGGCGAGAGCGGCAGCAGCCGCGCGGCCTGATCACTCATACCGGTCGTCGTTATACCGTTTGACGGTATTTGTTGGCCGGAGGTTTGGTCAACCCTGGCCGTCCCGACCGCCGCGGGTTACTTGACGATCGGCATGTAAATCTCGGTCTCGAGCAGCGCCTTTCCCGTCGTCCGCGGATCGTTCACGTAGAGCTCGTAGCTCGGACCGGATCCCATGCGATGGCCGCTGGCCGGCAGCCACTCCTTCCGGAAACGGCGCCAGGTCTCGGGCAATTCTTCGTACGGTCCGATGTGGGTGGTCATCGCGTACTTGCCGCTCGGCACGCGCTCTTCCTCGAGCCCGTCTGGCAGCTTCATGCCCTCCTTTACGACGACGCCTGCCAGCGAACGGAGCTGGTCGGGAGATACGGCCTCGGGATCGTCGTGGTAGATCGCGATCATCGGACCCGCGTCTTCGGCGACGACGTCGACGTTGTCGAGGATGCCGCCGAGCCGGCCGAACGCGGCGCCGATCTGGGCGTACGGACCGGTGTGGCGAAGGGCGGCAACGCGCAACGCCGGGCGTTCGGTAATCTGGACGTCCATGGGTGGCTCCTTTTGCCGGGGGATGATCCGACTCTACAACTCCTCGAGGGCGGCCAGCGTACTCGCGGAAGGAGGCGCCCGCCGTGCCTGAGCTTCCTGACGTCGAGCTGTATCGCCACGCGCTGGGCGCGCGCATCCAGGGCCACACGCTCAGGCGCATCCGCCTCGCCAGCCCGTTCCTCGTCCGATCGGTCTCGCCACGCCCGGACGAGGCCGTCGGACGCGAGATCGTCGCCCTGCGTCGTCTTGGCAAACGCATCGTGTGGGCGTTTTCGGGCGATCTGTTCTTCGTGATTCACCTGATGATCGCCGGACGCTTTCAATGGAAGCCGGCCGGCGAGAAGATTCCCGGCCGCCTCGGGCTGGCGGCCTTCGACTTCGATCACGGCACTGTGCTGCTCACCGAAGCCGGATCGAAGCGGCGCGCGTCGCTCTATGTTGTCCAGGGCGAAGCCGCTTTGGCCGAACACGATCCCGGTGGCCTCGAGCCGCTCGACATCGACCTGGCGGCCTTCGACCTGCAGCTCCATAGCGAGAACCACACGCTCAAGCGCGCGTTGACCGACCCGCATCTGTTCGCCGGCATCGGCAACGCCTACTCGGACGAGATCCTGCACGCGGCGAAGCTGTCACCGCTGCAACTGACCAGCCGCCTCGGCGCCGAACAGACGAAGACGGTCTACGACGCGACGCGCCGCGTGCTGATCGACTGGCGCGATCGTCTGATCGCGGAAACGGGTGACGCGTTCCCGTCGAAGGTCACCGCGTTCCGCGAAGGCATGGCGGCGCACGGACGATTCGGCAGGCCCTGTCCGGTGTGCGGGACCGCCATCCAGCGAATCCGATACGAAGCGAACGAGGCGAACTACTGTCCGACATGTCAGACCGGCGGTCGTCTGCTGGCCGATCGGAGCTTGTCGCGGCTGTTGCGAGAGGATTGGCCGAAGACGGTGGAAGAGATGGAGATGAGGAAACGCAGATGACGGGATCGGTGCTGGGTGCTGGGTGCTGGGTGCTGGGTGCTAGGTGCTAGGTGCTAGGTGCTGGGTGCTGGGTGCCAAGTGCTACGTGCTGCGTGCGCGGTGCCGGTCAAGCCTTGCACCCCGCACTTAGCACCCAGCACCCAGCACCCAGCACCCAGCACCCAGCACCTTCACTTCCCCCAGAAATACCCCGATCGCGCGTACACCCTCGACTGGCGCACCTTCGGGACGCGGACCGTGATCTCGTGCCACCCGGACGGCTCGACGCCGGTCGGCCGATAGCGGATCACGTAGCTCGTGCGGAAGTCTTCGAGCGTCGCGCGCAGAATGCCCGGCAGCTGCGGCCGGACCGCGACCTCTGTCGACGATCCGCCGGTCGCGCTCGCGATGCGGCTGAGCGGATCGACGCTCGCCGGGCCGTTCCACTCCAGGCGCGGCAGCCAGTAGCCGCGCGAGTCGTCGTAGTTGATGCCGAGCGGAAAGCCCATCACCTGCTTCACCAGGAAGACATAAAGGACGCTGTCCGATCGTTTCGCGACCTCGAGCAGCGCGTCGGCGCTCATCGCGCTCGCAGTCTCGATGCCGTCGGTGAAACAGACGAGAATCTGGCGCCGATCGCTCAGCCGCGTGCGCATCAGCGCCGACATGATCGCGTCGTAGATCGAAGTGCCGCCGTCAGCGACGAGCTTCTCCACCGGCACTTCCATCGGCGGCGTCTGCAGCGGCAGCGCATCGACGACCTGGCCCGAGAACGTGACGATGCGGATGCGATCGTCGATGCGCAGCACCTCCGCGGACTGGCGGACGTACAACCGCAGCTCGTTGACCATCGGCTCGACGCTGCCGCTGGTGTCGACGATCAGCGTGAGATCGATCGGCAGCGACTCGACGTCGAGCAGCTCGACCGTCTGCCGGACGCCGTTGTCGGTCAGCTCGAAGTCCTCTGGCGTCAGGCCTGTCGCCAGCGTGTTGCCGTCGCGGACCATCACCTCGACGGTGACGATGTTGTCCGCGGCGCGGAAGCGCTGCCGCTGCTGCGCGACAAGGGCGCTGGTGGCGGCGACGAGCGCCGCGGCGATGACGAACGCGCGGGAGGGGCGCGCGATCATCGCTGCACCTCGAACGATCGCCGGAGCCCGGCGACGATCGCGGGCCAGCGGCGCAGATCGCCGTAGCCATACAGCTTGTAGGGATCGGTGACCGCGGCGGCGAGCGTGTCCTGCACGATCGCGTCGGCCTCGTCGCGTCGATCGACGGCGTAGAGGCGGACGCCGAGCGCGAGCGCTGCCGAGAGGCCCCTGACCGCTTCGAGCGCGCGTCCGAACGACGCCAGTGCTTCCGGCATCCGGCCCGCCTGCTCGTGCACCCAGCCGGTGAAGAGATGCGCGAGATACACGCGCGTCGGATCGTCGTCGCCCTCCGCCGCTTCGGCGAGGCTCTTCAGCGCCGCATCGAGGTCGCCATGCGCATACTGCAGGTAGCCGAGACGAAGCTGCGCTTCCGGGCGGATCGCGGCGTTCGCGGCCGCCTTCTCGATCGCAGGGATCGCGAGCGCGGCGATGCTGTTGTCCGTGACCTGCTGGCGGAATTCGCCGACGCCAACGGTCTTGTGCCTGTTCGCCCAGAACTCCCACTCGTCGAGCAGCGCCGGGACCAGCTCGAGCCTTGGCTCGTTCGGAAACCGTCCGCGGATGTGAGTGACGTGCTTCAGCAGGTCGGACGCCTCCGGCTGATTCGGTCCCCGGCGCGGCTCGAAGCTGCCTTCGAACAGCGCCAGCGCGGCGAGCTGCCACTGCCGCTCCGCCTCGGACGGCGGTCCGGCCTTGCGGAACGTCTCGCACGCCCACTCGAGGATTTCCTTGCCGACCGTCCACTGCGTGTCGAGTCCCGCGTAGCCGGCCTCGAGCGCGAACGTCGCCACGACCAGGCGCCGGCGCGCCGCACGATCCGGCCCGTCGGCCACGATCCACGCCGCGCCGTCCTTCTGGAGCAGCGCGACGATCTTCTTCGGATCACCGCCGCCGGCGCCGGCGAGCGCGCGTTCGACCATGCGGTGCTCGCCGGCTTCGTAGTAATTGAGCGCGTCGGCGAGCGACACCGTCATCGACTGACCCGACGCGCCCGTCTGCATCAACGCGATCGCGATGACGACGATCGCCGTGGCATGGCGCCGCACGACGATGAACGGCGGCGTCATCGCGCGCCTCCACCCGCGTCGTAACCGCTCCGCGCGCGAATGGTCGGGCTGCCGCGCTTCACGCGCACGTTCAACGTATGCCAGCCCGTCGGCGCGACGCCTTCGGGCGTGAACCAGATGAGATAGCTGGTGCGGAACTCGTCGAGCGCGGTCTTGAACGCCTCGGTGAGCGATCCGGTGGCAGTCGTGGTCCGCAATCGGCCGCCGGTGGACTCGGCCGCGTCCTTCAGCGCGTCGACGTTGCCCGGGCCCTGATACGGCACCCATCCCCACGACGTGCGGAACACCGCCTCCTGGCGCAGCACGATGTGCAGCACGCCGTCGGCGGCACGCGCGAGATCCCGCAGGTCGGGTGCGTCGACGAGGCTGACGTTGTCGTAGCCGTCGCTCATCGCGACGATGAGCTGGCGCCGGCCGGGATCGGGACGCTGCAGCAGCGCGGCCGCGAGCGCGTGGTAGAACGCGGTGGCGCCGCCCGGGGCGAGGCGCGCGACCGGCGGCTCGGCGGCACCCGGCCGCCAGCCGAACGCGTCGGTCGTCCGCGTCGCGAACGTCACCAGACGAAAGCGGTCGTCCTTGCCGAGCATGCCGGCGATGCGCGAGATGTCGGCGCGGAACTGCGCCAGCACCTTTTCGGTGAGACTCGCGCTGGTGTCGACGACGAGCGTGAGATCGAACGGGAGCTGCTGCAGCGCGATGCTCGAGATCTTCTGAGGCACGCCGTTGTCGCGCAGCTCGAAGTCGTCGGCGGTGAGGTTCAGCACCGCGCGTCTGCCCTCGTTGACCGAGACGTCGACGAGGATCGCGGAGGTGCCGGCTCGGAAGGTTGGCTTGCCCTGCGCGGCCATCGATACGGACAGCGCGATTGCCGCCGCGGCGGCCGCGAACGCGATGCGACGGTGACGGCGCGTCATTGCGCCGCCTTTCTGACGGCGGCGATGATCGCCGGCCACTTCCGGAGATCGCCCTGTCCATACGCCAGCCACGGATCGAACGACGCGTCGGTCCGCGTCAGCGAGGCTTCCGCGAGTGCGGCGGCCTCGGCCCGATGTCCGCCGCGCGCCAGCGCGGTCGCCAGGGCGATCTCCGCTGTCTGCGCACCTGGTGACGCTTCGAGTGCCCGCTGATATTCGGCGGCTGCCTCCGCGAACTGCTTCTGACCGTCGTGCGCG
>DASTCC010000114.1:0-9397 GCA_035711465.1 Vicinamibacterales bacterium | reverse complement strand
GGCCACGCCGCCCACGAGCTTCGCGAGGCGCTCCTGCAGCTTCTCACGGTCGTAGTCCGAGGTGGTGTCCTCGATCTGCGTCCGGATCTGCTTCACCCGGCCCTCAATCGCGTTCGAGCTGCCGGCGCCCTCGACGATCGTCGTGTTGTCCTTGTCGATCGTCACCTTCTTGGCGCGGCCGAGGTCTTCCATCTTGATGTTCTCGAGCTTGATGCCGAGATCCTCGGTGATGGCGCGCCCGCCGGTGAGAATCGCGATGTCCTCGAGCATCGCCTTGCGGCGATCGCCGAAGCCGGGCGCCTTGACGGCCGCCACCTGCAGCGTGCCGCGGAGCTTGTTGACGACGAGCGTCGCCAGCGCCTCGCCGTCGACGTCCTCGGCGATGATCACCAGCGGACGGCCGCCGCGCGCCACCTGTTCGAGCAGCGGCAGCAGGTCCTTCATCGAGCTGATCTTCTTCTCGTGGATCAGGATCACCGGGTTCTCGAGCACCGCTTCCATGCGCTCCGGATCGGTGACGAAGTACGGCGAGAGATAGCCGCGGTCGAACTGCATGCCCTCGACGACCTCGAGCGAGGTCTCCATCGAGCGCGCCTCTTCGACGGTGATCACGCCGTCCTTGCCGACCTTCTCCATCGCCTCGGCGATGATCTTGCCGATGGTGTCGTCGCTGTTGGCCGAGATCGTGCCGACCTGGCCGATCATGTTGCCGCTCACCGGCTTGGAGAGCTTCTGCAGCTCGCCGACGACGCCCTCGACGGCCTTCTCGATGCCGCGCTTGAGCTCCATCGGGTTGGCGCCGGCGACGACCATCTTGATGCCCTCGCGGAAGATCGCCTGGGCGAGCACGGTCGCGGTCGTGGTGCCGTCACCGGCCGTGTCCGAGGTCTTGCTGGCGACTTCGCGCACCATCTGCGCGCCCATGTTCTCGAGCGGGTTCTTGAGGTCGATCTCCTTGGCGACGGTGACGCCGTCCTTGGTGATCGTCGGGGATCCGAACTTCTTGTCGATGACGACGTTGCGGCCCTTGGGGCCGAGCGTGACCTTGACCGCGTCGGCCAGGCTGTTCACGCCGCGGAGGATGGCCTGCCGCGACTCTTCGCCGTAGATGATCTGTTTTGCCATGACGTTGATGCTCCTCGAGCGCTACTTCGATTCGATCACGCCAAGGACTTCTTCCTCGCGCATGATCAGGTACTCGTCGCCGTCCACCTTGATTTCCTGACCGGCATACTTGCCGAACAGGACCGTGTCGCCGGCCTTGACGTCGAGCGGGGTGACCTTGCCGTCCTTCTCGATCTTGCCCTTGCCGACGGCGACGACCTTGCCCTGCTGGGGCTTTTCCTTGGCCGTATCGGGAATGATGATGCCGCCCACGCGCTGCTCGGCTTCCTCGATGCGCTGGACGATGATGCGATCGTGCAGTGGTCTCACTTTCATGGCTGTCCTTTCCACGCGGCCAGGGCTCCGGCCGGAATGGCGACGTCACAAAATTCGCTTGTCGTTGGGCTGCTGGCAGTCAGGCGTACTGACTGTTAGCAGTCATCGTGATCGACTGCTAAGTCTAGTGAAGGCGTCAGGGCATCGTCAAGGGTGACGTCTGTTCCCGCATGGTTCCGGGGTTCTCGGGGTTCCGGGGGTCCGCGGTTCCGGGGTTCTCGGGGTTCTCGGGGTTCGGGGTTCCGGGGTTTGGTTCTGGGTTCTGGTTCTGGGTTCCGGGTTCGGGGTCCGTGTCGCTTCCGGCCCACCTGGTGCTCGTGGCGACACACGGTAGCTATTTCCCCGGAGCGTGGACAGCACCGCTATGTCCGATCGTCGGGAATTCGACGTTCGCCACGGGTGCGAACCCCAGAACCGGAACCCAGAACCGGAACCCAGAACCGGAACCCAGAACCGAACCTCGGAACCCCGAACCCCGAGAACCGCGGAACCAGAACCGCGGAACCCCGGAACCCGGAACCCCGAGAACCCCGGAACCTAAGCGCTTTTCTTGATCCGATAGGCCGCCATCTTGCGGCTGAGCGTGTTGCGGTGCAGGCCGGTCATGCGCGCGGCTTTGCAGACGTTGAAGTTCGTCTTGTTCAGCGCGCGGGTGATGAAGACCTTCTCGAATTCCTTCTGCGCTTCCTCGAAACGGATGCCGCGATCGAGCATCTGCTGGACGAGCGTCTGGAGGTCGTCTCGGAGCATGCGCCTGCTCTAGGCCGCGAGCGGTTGACCGGACAGGCGTTCGAGCGCCTGCACGTACTTCTCGCGCGTCTTGATGACGACGTCGTCGGGAAGGGACGGGACGGGCGGCTGCTTGTTCCAGCCGATCTGCTCGAGGTAGTCGCGCACGAACTGCTTGTCGTAGCTCGGCTGGCTCTTGCCGGGCGCGTACTGATCGCGCGGCCAGAAGCGCGACGAGTCCGGCGTCAGCACCTCGTCGATCAGGACGAGCTGATCGCCGATCGTCCCAAACTCGAACTTGGTATCGGCGATGATGATGCCGCAGCGGGCGGCGTGCTCGACGCCGCGCTCGTAGATCGCGAGCGTCAGATCGCGCAGCCGTTCGATGCGCGCGGCGCCAACGATGGCGCCGGCTTCCGCTTCGCTGATGTTCTCGTCGTGGCCTGATTCGGCCTTGGTGGCCGGCGTGAAAATCGTGCGCGGGAGCCGATCCGATTCGCGCAGGCCCGACGGGAGACCGATGCCGCAGACCGCGCCGGTCTTCTGGTAGTCTTTCCAGCCCGATCCCGACAGATATCCGCGCGCCACGCATTCGACCGGCAGCGGCTCGGTCTTCTTCACCAGCATCGTGCGCCCGCGCAGCACGTCGTGATGCGGCCGGGTGACGGCGGGGAAGTCGGCGACGTCGATCGACACCAGATGATGGGGCGTCAGATCGCCGACGCGCGAGAACCAGAACGCCGACATCTGCGTCAGCACTTTGCCCTTGTCGGGAATGCCCGAGCCGAGCACGTAATCGAAGGCGGAGATGCGATCGGTCGCGACGATGAGCAGATGCTCGCCGAGATCGTAGACGTCGCGGACCTTGCCGCGCCGCGCGAGCGTCAATCCCGACAGGTTGGTTTCAAGAACAACGGAAGCAGGCATCGCGCGCCGTGAAAGAAGCGCAGCCTATCACTTGCGACGTCGGATGACAATGTCTCCGCGTGAATTGCGCAGCGCGATTTTCGGTTGCGATGCGCCGAAGTTGTGGGAGAGGCGCGCGTCGCGACCGCGAACGTCGGGCGTGAGATCGAATTCGCTCGACTGGATTTCTCCGCCGCTCGTCGCCGCGTCGACGGCGAGCTTGGCCTCGTCGGGCAGGAGCAGCCGCAGCGGCTCGTCGGTCGTGAAGAGCGTCATCGGCACCGCGGTGTCGACCGTGACCTCGACTTCCATCCGCTGCACGTCGGCTTTGACCCAGCCTCCGGGGGCGTCGATGCGCAGGTTGCCGCCGGTGCCGGTGACGCGGATGTCGCCGTCGTGGTCGGCGACGCGCATCTCCGCGTTTCGACCTTCGATGGTCACCGGCCCTCGCGACTCGGAGACCGAGCACTCGCCGCCCTGGACGTTCAGCGTCAGGCCGCGCGAGATGTCGACCAGCGTCGCGCGCGAGCTGTTGAGCGTGAGGTCGACGCGCTCGGCGCCCTTCACCGTGAGCCGTCCGGATCGGTGACTGCCGTGCACCTCGCCGTTGATCCCCTCGAGCGTCGCGTCGCCGAGCAGGCTCTCGAGATACACGGCGTGCACGTTGGTGACCACTGGCGTGCCGCGGCCGCTGATCCGCACCGCGATCTCGTGCGGCACGCGCAGTGACAGACCGGCCGTCTGCGTCGCTTCCTCGGGATAGTTGATCTCGAGCGTCAGCGTCTCGTCGATTTCGTCGGGCTGAAGCATGGTGCGCTTGGCGTAGCTCGTGGCGGTCGCCTCGTCGGGACCGCTGGAGTTGACCACCAGCTCGTATTCGAGGTCCTCGCGATCCTCGCCGGTGATGCGCAGCTGGCGCACCGCGCCGCTGAACCGCAGCTCTTTGATCCCGCGGCCGAGCGGAATCCGGCCGCGCTGCTCGTAGGACGCCGAGGCGGGGTTGACCTCGCGCCGGATGCCCTGAAGAAACCTCGTGAGCGAGAACCCCTGGCCTTCGGCGGCCGGCGGGGCGCTCAGTTGATACGCTGCCACGCCGGCCACGACGAACGCGCAGATGATGAATAACTCTCGCTTTCCCATCGACTTGCCGCCAATCTTATAGTAGAACCTTGGCTGCGACGCGCTCCACCGGACGCCGCTCGCGGGCCCCCGTGACCCCTTCTATGGCGACCGAGCCGTCTGCTTCCCGACTGCCCTGGCGGACTCTCTTCATCGGCATCCTCACGATCGGCCTGCTCTGGCTGTTCGTCTCGAGCATCGATCTGCGCGAGGTCGGCCGGCACATCCGCCAGGCCCGTCCGCTGTACATCATCGCGGCGGTGGTGGTCACGATGCTGACTTACGGCGTCCGCGCCACGCGCTGGCGCGTGCTGCTGACGCCGATCGGGCGGGCGCGATATCGCACCGCGTTTCGCACCACCGTCATCGGGTTCGCGGCGACGTTTCTGCTGCCGGGCCGCGTCGGCGAAGTGCTCCGGCCGTTTCTGCTGGCGCGCACCGAAGGCCTCAACGCGACCTCGACCTTCGCCACGATCATCGTCGAGCGCCTGCTCGACATGTGTACGGTGCTGCTCCTGTTCGATGTCGCGATTGCCGCATCGGGTCTCGACGTCGGTCCGGAGGTGCGAGCTGCGGGCATTGTCGCGGCGGTGGTCTCGGTCGCCGGCCTGGCGGCGCTGTTCGTCTTTGCCGGCCATCCCGAGCGGCTGGGACGGTGGACGATGCGGCTCGCGGCCAGGCTGCCGGCGCGATTCGCGGAAAAAGCAGGACGATTCGTGCAGACGTTCGCCGAAGGGCTCAAGATCCTGCGGAGTCCCGGCCATCTGGCGCTGGCCATCGCCTGGTCGCTTCCGCTCTGGATCTCGATCGCATTGGGCATCTGGCTCACGTCGCGCGCATTCGATTTGACGTTTTCGTTCGTAGGCTCGTTCCTGGTGATGGGCTACCTGCTCGTCGGCGTGTCGCTGCCGACGCCGGGCGGCGCGGGCGGATTTCACACCCTCTACCTGCTGGCGCTGACCCGGATTTTCGGCGCCGATCCCGACGTCGCCGGCGCCGCGGCCATCGTGCTGCACGCGGTCTCGTTCGTGCCGGTCACGCTGCTCGGGCTCGTGTTCATGTGGCAGGATGGGCTGACCTTCGGCAACCTCAAGGGGCTGCGGGCCGAGGCCCGCGCGGAGACGTCGTGACGCGTCCACGGAGCACACCGGCGTGAAGTGTCCTTACTGCGGCCATCTCGGCGACAAGGTCGTCGACTCGCGCGAGAGCAAGGAAGGCGAGGTCATCCGCCGGCGGCGGGAGTGTCTCGAGTGCGGCCGGCGATTCACGAGCTACGAGCGCATCGACGAAATTCCCTACATGGTCGTCAAGAAGGACGGCCGGCGCGAGCGCTTCGAGCGCCAGAAGCTGGTCGCCGGCCTGCTCAAGGCGTGCGAGAAGCGTCCGGTGCGGGTGGCGGCGCTCGACGCCATCGCCGACAAGGTCGAGGCCGCGCTGCAGGAGAAGCCGGAGCGCGAGATCAGCACCGAGGAGATCGGCGCCTACGTGATGCAGGATCTCAAGCAGCTCGACAAGGTCGCCTTCGTGCGATTCGCGTCCGTCTACCGGAACTTCCGCGATCTCGACGAGTTCCGCAACGAGCTCAATCAGCTGTTCAGGGGCCGCGAATGAGGCTGCGTTTCGCCGCGACGGTGGCGGCCGCGGTCGTCGCGGCGGTCGCGGTGGTGCACGCCGAGGGCGAGATCAAGGTCACGGCGCTCGTCGACGGCGGCCGCGTCTACGCGTCGTTCACCTCGTCGGACGCGCTCAACGGCGACACGCTGTCGATCGTCAAGAGCGGGCTGCTGCTGACGCTGACCTACGAGGTCGCGCTGCGCAAGCCGGCGATCTTCTTCGACGACACGGTCGCCGCGGCGACCGTCGCCGCCTCGGTGAAGTTCGACAGCCTCACCGGCGGCTACCAGGTGACCAAGGTGCACGACGGCAAGGTGATCTCGTCGAAGCGCACCGAGGAGGAAGCGGACGTCCGGGCGCTGATCACCGCGTTCGAGCGGGTGCCGCTCGATCCGGCGTCGCCGCTCGAAGCCAACGCCGATTACTACGTCCGCGTGCGGCTGCACAAGTCGCCGAAGACGACGTTCTCGCTCTGGTTCTTCTGGCCGTGGGGCCGCGACGAGGCGTCGGGCCGCGCCGCGTTCACCTACATCCGCTGACCGCGATCATGCTGTTCCGGACCCTGTCCCCCGGCGCGCGACCTCCGGCGGAGCCGCGGAAGCGTCCGCTCGACAACCCGCGCGTCCTGCTCGCCGCCGCGGTGGTGCTGATCGCGCTCCTCGGCGGCCTGTTCTGGCTGTCCGAGAGCACGACGCAGATGTCGCTGCCGGTGCTCGCCGACGTCCTGCTCTACGCGCTCGTCGGCGTCGACATCGCGCTGATCCTCGCGCTGCTGTTCGTGCTGGCGCGCAACCTGCTGAAGCTCTGGGTCGAGCAGCGGCAGGCGGCGCCGTTCGCGCGCTTCCGCGCCAAGCTCGTCGCCGCGCTGCTGGCGATGACGATCGTGCCGGCCGTGCTGGTGCTGATGAGCGGCAGCGAGATCATCAGCAACAGCGCGGCGCGCTGGTTCAGCGAGCCGGTGCCCGACATCATCGGCGCCGCGCAGTTCATCGCCAGCCGCTACTACCTCGAGCGCAAGGACGCGATTCAGCTGCGCGCCGGCCGGCTCGCGCGCACGCTGCCGGCCGCCGCCGTGGCCGATCAGGACGTCGCGGCGCTCGGCCCGATGCTCGACGCGGAACTGGCGACGCTGCGCGACGGCATGGTCGAGCTCTACGGCGTGGCCCTCGACGCCACCGGAACGCCGGCGGCGTCGCTGCTCGTGGCCAAGGAGGCCGAGTCGCTGCCGCGCGATCACGTCCGCGCCTCCGCCGATCGGCTCGCGACCCAGGCGATCACGTCCGGCAGGGACGAGAGCACGCAGGATCCGCTCGACAGCGGCGGCGTCCTGGTGCGCACCGCCGGCCCGATTCTCGGCCCCGACGGCGCCGTCGTCGGCGCGGTCGTGGTGTCGCAGCATCTCGGATCGGACGTGCGCGCGCAGGCGCTCGTCGCCACCGACGCGTATCAGCGCTACCAGGCGCTCCAGGTGCTCAAGGGGCCCATCCAGGGCGTCTACCTCTCGATCTTCCTCGCCGTGACGCTGCTGATTCTGATCGGCGCGACGTGGATGGGCCTGTATCTCGCCAAGCGCATCACGCGGCCGGTGCAGATGCTGGCCGAAGGCGCCCGCGCCATCGGCGCCGGACAGCTCGATTTCCGCCTCGAGCCGGAAACGAGCGACGAGCTCGGCTCGCTGGTCGAGGCGTTCAACATGATGGCGGCCGAACTGCGCACGAGCCGCGAGAAGCTGGATCAATCGCGGCTCGATCTCGAGCGCACGAACATCGAAGTCGAGGCGCGCCGCCGCTACATCGAGACCATCCTCGAGCGCGCCGCGACCGGGGTCATCTCGCTCGACGCCGAGGGACGGATCTCGACCGTCAACGGCGCCGCCGAACGGCTGCTCGGCCTCGACGAAGCGGCGATCGACGTGCCGGCGCTCGCGGTGTTCGCGCGCGAGGATCTGCGGCCGCTGCTGCCGCTCGTCGAGGCCACCGAAGCGGCCGGCGCCGACCGGCTGGTGCAGGAGATCATGCTCGCGCGCGACGACCGCGAGCTCCATCTCGCGGCGACGGCCACCGTCCTCACCGGCGACGCCGGGCGCCGCGAGGGCGCGGTGCTCGTGCTCGACGACGTCACGCCGCTGATCCGCGCGCAACGCGTCGCCGCCTGGCGCGACGTCGCACGGCGGCTCGCGCACGAGATCAAGAATCCGCTGACGCCGATCCAGCTGAGCGCCGATCGCCTGCGCCGCCACTTCGCCGGCGCGCCGCGGGCGACGCAGGCGCTCGTCCACGAGTGCACCGACGCGATCATCGTCGAGGTCGAGGCGCTGAAGGGGCTGGTCGACGAGTTCGCGCAGTTCGCGCGGCTGCGCGGGCCGCGCATGGTCCCCGCCGATCTCAACCGGCTCGTCGACGACGCGCTGCGGCTGTACGCCGGCGTCCTGCAGCACGGCCAGATCCGGATCGAGCGCGATCTGGCGCCGGACCTGCCGCCGGTGCGCTTCGACGCCGAGCAGATCCGCCAGGTGATCATCAATCTCGTCGACAACGCGCTCGAGGCGCTCGGCGGGCCGGCGGCGCCGGCGCGGCCCGACGGCGGCGTGCCGACGATTCGCGTCACGACCGCGCACGATCTCGCCAGCGGGCTCGTTCGTCTCACGGTCACCGACAACGGCCCGGGTGTGCCGCCCGCCGATCGTGACAAGCTGTTCATGCCGTACTACTCGACCAAGGGGCGGGGCAGCGGCCTGGGGCTCGCGATCGTCCGGCGGATCGTGGTCGAGCACGGCGGTGCGATCGAGGCGGGCGAGGCGCGCCCGACCGGCACGGCGTTCACCGTCGAGCTGCCGGCGGCCTGACGCGAGAGAGAACGGTCGATGTCCTCCATTCTCCTGGTCGACGACGAAGCGGGCGTGCGGGGATCGCTCGGCGCGGTCCTGCGCGACGAGGGCTACGCCGTCGACACCGCCGACAGCGGCGAGGCCTGTCTCGAGCAGGTGACGCGTCAGCCCTACGACGTGATCCTGCTCGACATCTGGCTGCCGGGCATCGACGGCCTCGACACGCTGGAACGGCTGCGCGATCGCCGCGTCGACTCGCAGGTGATCATGATCTCGGGCCACGCCAACGTCGAGTCGGCGGTGCGCGCGACCAAGGCGGGCGCGTTCGACTTCATCGAGAAACCGCTGTCGCTCGAGAAGACGGTGCTCGCCGTGCGCAACGCGCTGCGGCAGCGCCGGCTCGAGGTCGAGAACCGCGCCCTGCGCGCCCGCGTCGACGGCCGTCTCGTCATCATCGGCGAGAGCGAGCCGATGGCCCGGCTGCGCGAGCAGATCGCGATGGCGGCGCCGACCAACGGCCGCGTCCTCATCACCGGCGAGAACGGCACCGGCAAGGAGCTGGTCGCGCGGCAGGTGCACGCCCTCAGCCGCCGGCGCCAGGGCCCGTTCGTCGAGGTCAACTGCGCCGCGATCCCCGAGGAGCTGATCGAGTCGGAGCTGTTCGGGCACACCAAGGGCGCCTTCACCGGCGCCGTTTCCGATCGCCGCGGCAAGTTCGAGATGGCGAGCTCGGGCACGCTGTTCCTCGACGAGGTCGGCGAC
>DASTCC010000113.1:0-25894 GCA_035711465.1 Vicinamibacterales bacterium | reverse complement strand
ATCGCCGTCGCCGTGAGCATCTCCCCGAGGAACAGCGCCGTCAGCCATCCGGCCCGCTTCTGGATCATCTTCCAGAAGGCAATGCTGATGTAGGGTTCGTCGAGCGCCTCCGAGCCACCGATCCGCTGAATCTCGCGCGTCGCCGTCGCTTCGGCGACGTCCAGCACGTCGTCGATGGTGACGATGCCGATCAGCACGCCGGCGGTGTCGGTCACCGGCAGCGCGCCGCGGTCGTACTCGCGGAACACCGCCACCGCGGCCTCCTGCGAGTCGGTCGCCTTGAGCGCGATGAAGCGCCGATCCATCAGCTCGGCCACCGTCTTGTCGAGCGGCGCCAGCAGGAACTCGCGGATCCGGATGTCGTCGATCAGCACGCCTTGCGGATCGACGACGTAGATGTGGTTGAGCGTCTCGCTGTCCTCGCCGTGCGCGCGCACGTAGTCGAGCGTCTCGCGGACGGTCCAGGCCTCGCTCGCCGCCAGGTAGTTCGGCGTCATCAGCCGGCCGACGGATTTTTCCGGGTAGCCGAGCAGGGTGAGCGCGACGGCGCGCTCCTTCGGGGTCAGCAGGGTGAGCAGTTCGCGGGTGGCGCTGGCCGGCAGTTCCTCCAAGAACATCGTGCGGTCGTCGGGCGCCATGTTGTTGAGCAGCGCCGCCACTTCCTCCTGCGCGAGCGCGCGCAGCAGCGCCGCCTTGGCGTCGTGCGAGAGGTACTCGAAGATGTCGGCCGCCGCGCCCCGCGGCAGCACCCGGAACACCACCGCCTGGTCTTCGACGGTGAGCGCCGTGAGCAGCGTGGCCACGTCGCCGGCGTGGCGGTTGCGCAGCATGTCGCGCAACCGCGCGTAGTCGCGCGTGCGAAGGACCGTCGCGAGTTCTTCCGCAGGACGGGCGATGTCGCGGATCGCCGCGAGCACCGCGTCCCGTTCAGGACCGCTCAGTTGTTGTTCCATGATCGTCAGGGCGGCCCGAACCACGTCGTGGTGGTGCACGTGCGGGCCGATGGCTTTCGTCGCGTCGAGCCAGACGCGATGAATCAGATCGAGATCGCGGGGAGAGAGCGACGGCGGATGCGCGCCGAGGTGATAGGTGTCGAACCGGCCGCTGCGATGGTGGATGACGAGGCGCACGTCCGGCGCCTCGGGCTTGTCGGCGCGCTCCCACGCCTCGCCGAGCATGCGCGCCTGATCCTCGGCCGAGAGCGTCATCGACTCGCCGACCAGGATGTCGGACGACCCCAGCCGGATCGCGGTGCCGACGATCGCGTCGACGACGCTGCGCGCCGGGACGATCAGCAGGCGCACCGGCCGGCCGATGCGCTCGGCGAGCGTCATCACCTCGGACAGCAGCCGGCGCTCGCTCACGGTCGGCGCGCCGCCGCCGGCGGCCGCCTCGCTGACGTCGACGTCGATCAGCCGCGCGGTCATGATGACGACGTCGCGATCGCCGGGCATGCGAAGCGCGGCGGCGACGTGGTCGAGCTGATGCGGATTGCGCACCGGCACGAGCACGTTGCCCGGCCGCGCCTCGACCTGCCCCGGCGTCAGATCGGTCGCGAGCAGGAGGTTGAACGAGTCGCGCTCGGCCTCGTCGATCGTCTCGCCCGCGCCGCGCGTCACCGCCGTGCGCCACAGGAGCAGCACCGCCATCGAGAGCGACGTCGCGATCGCCGCGCCGTCTCCGGTGAAGATCAGCGCCGCCGCGCCGATGCCGGCCACGGCCGCCAGCCCGCCGAGGCCGAGCGGAATCTCGCGCTTCGACGTGACCAGATTGATCGGCACTTCGACCGCGCGCTCCTGCGGCTTCTGCCGCAGTCTGACGAGCGCCGCGATCGCCAGCACCAGCATCACGGCGATCGCGAGCGCGTAGCCGTGCGCGAGCCAGGAAATGCGGCCGCCGCTGACGACGATGGCGCCGACGACGGCGAGCGCGGTGACGTCGGCCGATCGCACCGGCATCCCGAAGCGGGTGTTGAGCGACGCCAGCTGCTGCTGGAATGGCACGTCGGCCGAGGCGCGATGGACCATGCCCTGCGCGTCGACGATCGCCGCGTGCGCGGCGGGCACGAGGATGAGCGCCGCCGCGACGGCAATGCCGAGCGCCACCAGGTCACGCGCCCACACCGGTCCGGCCAGATGCTGCGCCAGCGCGGCGATCGGGGCGTTGCTCCAGAACAGCTCCTCGGCGGCCGGCACCAGCAGGGTGACGAGGAACGTGCCGATTGTCATCACCACGGCCGCGAACGCCAAGGACACGTGGCTGGTCCGGCGCAGCGCGTGCAGCCGGGGCGGGGGAAACTCGTGCGCGACGCGCATCAGCGCCTCGCCGCTGCCGACCGCGGCGAGCGCGATGCCGAGACCGACGAGCACGCTGATGGCGACGTTGATCGATGACCACGGCGTCATCGACGTCGGCGGCGGCAGCGACAACAGCACGGCTGCCGGCCGGCCGAGACCGCGCGCCCACGTGATCAGGCCCCAGACGATCGGGACGATGAGGATCCCGACGCCGATCCAGATGCCGCGCGCCATCAGCTCGCGGTTGACGGCGCGGCCGAGCCGCGCGCCGATCCAGATCACGCCGATGGTGATGACCGCCAGCAGCGTCGAGAGATCCTCCGGTCGCACGTAGCCGGTGAAGCGGAACCCGGCGATCGCCGTGCCGACGGACCCGGCGAGGTACTGACCGAGGACGACGGTGGCGATGGCGCCGAGGAGCAATCGCTCGACGAAGGCGGCGGCGTTGGCGAAGGCGGCAACTCTCGGACCGAGGCCGGCGGTGACGCGGCCGACGAAGCCGCCCGGCACGAGCAGCGCCCAGCTCTCGATGTCGAGCGCGCGCGCGAAGTACGCCCAGACCGTCGCCGCGAGCACGAACCAGCCGGCCGAGTCGCCGACCGCGCTCCGCATCACGCCGGCGATGAAGAACGCCGCGACCCCGAGCTGCGCCACCACCAGCGCGGCGGCGCTCCGTGCCGACATGAACTGCAGGAGCGCCGTCGACGACAGGATGACGCGTATTGGCCGTCGTGCCGGAATCGGGGAGAAGGGCGCCATCGGACGCGGAGCGCTGCGCTACTGCAGGCCGCCCCTGACGGAAGTGACGCGCTGCGTGTTGAAACCCAGCCAGTGCATCCGCCCGACGTAGCGCGCGTGTTCCACCTTGATGCACCGATCCATGACGACGGCGAGCCCGGCGGCTTCGGCGATCCGCGCGCCTTCTTCGTTGATCACGTTGAACTGGCACCAGAGCGCTTTCGCGCGGATCGCCGCCGCTTCGCGTGCGATCTCCGGCAACGCGTCCGGCTGACGGAAGACGTTGACGATGTCCACCGGCTCCGGAATGTCGCCGAGGCTCGCGTAGCAATTCTCTCCGAGGATCTCCTGTTCGCGAGGGTTGACCGGGATGACGTGGTAGCCGTGCCGCTTCAGATAGAAGCCGACGAAGTTGCTGGCGCGCAGCTCCTGCGGCGACAGACCGACGATCGCCACCGTTTTCGACGTATGAATGACGCGCTGAATCGTCGCCGCGTCCTGGTAGCGGCTGAGATCGAACGGCGGACTCATGACGCGGCCGCCGTTCCGCCGGCTGAGGCCGCGGCGCGCGCGAAGCCCTGCTCGAGATCCCAGATCAGATCGTCCACCGACTCGGTGCCGGCCGAGAGTCGAATCGTCCCGGGCCCGACGCCGGCGGCCGCCAGTTCGGCGTCGCTCAACTGCCGGTGGGTCGTGCTCGCCGGATGGATGATCAGGCTCTTCGAGTCGCCGACGTTGGCCAGGTGCGACCACAGCGACACGCCGCGGATGAAGTCCTGGCCGGCGGCGCGCCCGCCGCGGATGTCGAAGGAGAACACGGCGCCGGCGCCGCGCGGCAGGTACTTGGCGACGAGCGGCCGGTAGCGGCTCGACGGCAGACCGGGGTAAGTCACGTGGCCCGCGAGTGGATGCGCCTCGAGAAAGCGCGCCACCGCCGCCGCGTTGTCGACGTGACGATCCATGCGCAGCGACAGCGTCTCGAGCCCCTGCAGGAACAGGAAGCCGTTGAACGGGCTCATCGCCGCGCCGAGATCGCGCAGCGTCTCGGCGCGCAGCTTCATCAGGAAGCCGTAGGTCCCGAAAGTCTCGTGAAACTTGAGGCCGTGGTACGCCGGCGACGGATCGGCGACGACCGGGAAGCGGCCGTTCGACCAGTCGAACCCTCCCGAGTCGACGACCACGCCGCCGATGCTCGTGCCGTGGCCGCCGATGAACTTCGTCGCGGAATGGACGACGATGTCGGCGCCCCATTCGATCGGCCGGCACAGATACGGCGTCGCGAAGGTGTTGTCGACGATCAGCGGCGACTGATGCTCGTGCGCGATCGCGGCGACGGCCTCGATGTCGAGGACGTTGCCGCCGGGGTTGCCGATGGTCTCGCCGTAGAAGGCCCGCGTGTTGGCGCGCGCCGCCGCGCGCCAGGCGTCGAGGTCGTCGGGATTGACCCAGCTCACCTCGATCGACAGCTTGCGCATGAAGTGCTTGAACTGGTTGACGGTGCCGCCGTAGAGCGCCGACGACGAGACGATGTGATCGCCCGGAGCGAGCATGGTGAAGAGCGCCGCCGCCTGCGCGGCGATGCCGCTGGCGAATGCCACCGCGCCACAACCGCCCTCGAGGCTGGCGACGCGCTCCTCGAACACCGCGAGCGTCGGGTTCATGATCCGCGAGTAGGTGTTGCCGTACTCCTGCAGATTGAAATACGCCGCCGCCGACTCCGGATCCTCGAAGACGTAGCTCGTCGTCTGAAAAATCGGAACCGCGCGCGCGCCGGTATTCGGATCCGGGCGTTGACCGGCGTGGACCTGACGGGTTTCGAAGCCGAACTTACGCGGGTGATCCATAAGAGACTCTGACTGCCACGGCCGGCCCCCCGTCAGTATCCAAGAAATTTACGGATGATGGGAGTTTGTCGTGCTTCTTCGAGCAGAAAGCAATCGTGCCCGTACGGCGCGTCGATGACGTGAAGCTCGACGTCCTTGCCCGCGGCGCCGAGCGCCGACGCGAGCTCCGCCGAGTCGGACGGCGGGTAGAGCCAGTCGGAGCTGAAGGCGATCAGGAGCGTCCGCGCGGAGATGCCGCGGACCGCGTCGATCAGGTTGCCGCTGCCGTGCTGGCGCGCGAGGTCGAAGTAGGTGAGCGCGCGCGAGGTGTAGAGGTAGGTGTTGGCGTCGAAGCGCTTCACGAACGTGTCGGCCTGGTGACGCAGGTAGTTCTCGACCTGGAACTCGGGCTCGGTGAGGAGGTAACGGATGTCGCCGGCGGACTGCAGCCGGCGCCCGAACTTCTCGCGCAACCCTTGCGCGGACAGGTAAGTGATGTGGCCGATCATGCGCGCGATGCCCATGCCGGCCATGGGCGCGCGGCCCGTGCCGTAGTAGTGGCCGTCCTGCCAGTCCGGATCGGCGACGATCGCGTTGCGGGCGATCGCGTTCCACGCGACCCCTTGCGGCTGCAGCGCGTGCGTCGCCGCGATCGAGACGATCGCGTCGACGTCGCGTCCGGACTGAATTGCCCACTCGAACGCCTGCATGCCGCCGAGCGATCCGCCAGCCACCGCGGCGAGCCGGGTGATGCCGAGCTCCTGCAGGAACGCACGCTGCACGCGGACCATGTCGGCGACGGTGATGACCGGGAAGTCCGATCCGTACGGCCGTCCCGTCGCGGGATCGCTCGACGACGGCCCCGTCGTGCCGCGGCAGCCGCCGAGCAGATTGGTGCTGACGACGAACAGGCGATCGGTGTCGAAGGCCTTGCCGGGGCCGATCATCCCGTCCCACCAGCCGAGCCCGCGGCCTTTGCCCGCGTCGCGCTCGTCGGCGCCGAAACCGTCGCGCGCGCTCTCGGCTGCCGGCTGCCGCGCATAGCCGGCCGCGTGCGCATCGCCGCTGAGCGCGTGGCAGACGAGCAGCACGTTGTCGCGCGCCGGCGCCAGCGTGCCGTAGGTCTCGTAGGCGATGCGGATCGGATGCAGCGCGCGCCCGCAATCGAGCGCGATCGGCGTCGGCAGATCCAAGAACCGCGTCTCGACGATGCCCACCGAGCCTGGTGTGGACCTGGACGCGGAGGACATCAGGTGATTGTATGATCCGACACTTCCCCAGTGGTGTCCGGAAGGAGTCCGAGATGGCAGTATCGAGCGTCAACAACGGCGTCAACGTGCAGGCCCTGCTGGACGCGCGCGAGGCCTTGAAGGGCGCGCCGCAGGCGGCGAAGTTCAAGTGGCGGGCGTCCTGCAAGTGGAGGAACGGCACGCACAGCGAGACGAAGATCCAGGGGTTCCACGGCCTCGGCGAAGAGCAGAAGCACAAGACCGAGTTCTCGTTCGACGCCGATCACCCGGAGATCTTCGCGTCCGAGGATCTCGGCGCGACGCCGATCGAGTTCGTGCTCGTCGGGCTCGCCAGCTGCCTGACCGCGGGCGTCGCCGCGGTGGCGCAGAATCGCGGCATCCAGCTGCGATCGGTCGAGGCCAAGCTCGAAGGATCGATGGACATCCAGGGGATCCTCGGCATCGACAGCGACGTCCGCAACGGCTACGACGACATCAAGGTCACGTTCCACATCGACGCCGACGCGTCGAAGGCGGACATCGAAGCGCTCGTCGCGCAGTCGCAGAAGCGCTCCGCGGTCTACGACGTCATCACCAACCCGACGAACGTCACCGTCGAAGTCGTCTGAGCCGGCCGATCGTTCCGGAGACCGAGCCATCGAGCGATGCACCGCGGTCGTCGTCGGCGCCGGCCACGCCGGGCTGGCGGCGAGCCGCCTCCTCACCGAGCGGTCGATCGACCACGTCGTCCTCGAGCGCGGCGACGTCGCCAATTCCTGGCGTCACGAGCGCTGGGACTCGCTGCGCCTGCTGACGCCGAACTGGCTCAGCCGCCTGCCCGGCCATCAGTACGACGGCGCCGATCCCGACGGCTTCATGACGATGCAGGAGGTGATCCGATTCATCGCCGACTACGCCGGCGCGATCGACGCGCCGCTGCGCACGGAGACCGCGGTGACGTCGGTGACGCGCACGGATGACGGCTATCACGTCGTCACGTCGGCTGGCGAGATCGCGTGTCGGGCGCTGGTGATCGCCAGCGGCGCCTGCAACCTCGCGCAGGTGCCGGCGCTGCGCGCCGCCGTGCCGCCGCAAGTCTCGTGCGTCACGGCGCTCGAGTACCGGCGTCCCGAACAGCTGCCAGAAGGCGGCGTGCTCGTCGTCGGCGCGTCGGCGACCGGCGTGCAGCTGGCGGATGAAATTCGACGCTCCGGGCGCCACGTGGTCCTCGCGGTGGGCGAGCACGTGCGGCTGCCGCGGGTGTATCGCGGCCGTGACGTGCTCTGGTGGATGGACGCGTCCGGCGTCTGGAATCAGCGCTACGACGAGATCGACGACCTCACGCGCGCGCGCCGCCTGCCGTCGCCGCAGCTGGTCGGCACGCCCGAGCGCGTCACGCTCGATCTCAATGCGCTCGCCGCCGCGGGCGTCGAGATCGTCGGCCGCCTGTCGATGATTCGCGACGGGCGCGCCCTGTTCTCCGGCGGTCTCAAGAATCACTTCGCGCTCGCCGACCTGAAGATGAATCGGCTGCTCGACACGTTCGACGAATGGGCGAGCACCGATCGTCGTCACGCGTTCGGCCCGCCGCAGCGCTTCGAGCCGACGCGCGCGCCGGCATCGTCGCGCCTGTTCCTCGACCTCACGAGCGGCGAGATCCGCACCATCCTGTGGGCCACAGGCTTCCGGCCCGACTACCGCTGGCTCGACGTCCCGGTCGTCGACGCCAAGGGCCACCTGATGCACGACGGCGGCGTCGTCAATTCGCCGGGCTTGTATGCGATCGGATTGCCGGTGCTGCGCCGTCGCAAGTCCACGTTCATCCACGGCGTCGAGGACGACGCGCGGGATATCGTCGCGCACCTGGCGGGGTACCTGGCGGGATGAGGTGCCCCGGAACTTCGACTCGAGCCCCCACGCCCCAAGCCGCGAGCGGAGCGAGCCAATAAGCGTCATACTGCCCCTTTCAATCCGGGGGTGCCCCACCCCCAACGAGGCACACCATGGTTATCCCACGCACGTGTTCAGGCGTCGTCATCGCCGCTGCCGTGAGCGTCGCGCCCGCGTTTGCGCAGGAGCATCAGCACCCCGCCGGTGAACGGATCGGCACGGTGCATTTCCAGACCTCCTGCTCGCCAACGGCCCAGCAGAAGTTCGATCGCGCGCTCGCCTACATGCACTCGTTCGAGTTCGGTCCGGCGATTGCCGGCTTCACCGACACCGCCGCGGACGACCCGCGCTGCGCGATTGCCTACTGGGGCGTCGCCGTGGCGCGCTGGACCAATCCGTTCGCGCCGGCCGTGCGCCCGCCGGCGCAGCTGAAGCTCGGCATGGACGCCGTCGAAGCCGGTCGCAAGGCGAATCCGAAGACCGAGCGTGAGCGCGACTACCTCGAAGCGGTCGCCAGGCTCTACACCGACGCCGCGACCGTCGATCAGCCGACGCGCCTGGCGGCCTACGAGCAGGCGATGGCGCAGCTGGCGGCGAAATACGCCGACGATCGCGAGGCGACGATCTTCTGGGCGCTGGCGATTGCGGCCGCGGCGCCGCCGACCGACAAGACCTACAAGAACCAGCTCAAGGCCGGCGCGATCCTCGAGAAGCTCTATCCGGCGACGCCGGATCATCCCGGCATCACGCACTACATCATCCACAGCTACGACACACCGGCGCTGGCCGATCAGGCCGTGAAGGCGGCGCAGCGCTATGCGACGATCGCGCCCGCCGCGCCGCACGCGTTGCACATGCCGTCGCACACCTTCACGCGCGTCGGCGCCTGGCAGGAGTCGATCGACACCAACATCGCGTCGGCCGCTGCCGCCGAACGCGTCAAGGGCTTCGGCGAGCAGCTGCACGCGATGGACTACATGGTCTACGCGTACCTGCAGACCGGTCAGGATCGCGCGGCCGACGCGACCATCGCGCGGCTGCCGTCGATCGCCGCGGTCTTCGATCCGAAGGCCGTGGTCGGCGCCGCGCCCGGCTCGGCGGGCGTCTTCGCGCTGGCGGCGATGCCGGCGCGCCGGGCGCTCGAACGCCGCGACTGGGCCGCGGCCGCGAAGCTGCAGCCCGTGCGCAGCGACTTTCCGTACACCGAAGCGATCACCTACTTCGCCCGCGCCCTCGGCGCCTCGCGCACCGGCGCGCTCGACGACGCGAAAGCGTCAATCGCGGCGCTGCAGGAGATCGCGGATCGGCTGACGAAAGCCGGCGAGAACTACTGGGCCGAGCAGGTCCGCATCCAGCGCGAAGGCGCGGCGGCGCATCTCGCGCTGGCTGAAGGCAGGTCCGCGGAGGCCGTGAGCCTGATGACCGCGGCGGCGGTGCGCGAAGATGCGACCGACAAAGCGGCGGTCACGCCCGGCCCGATCGCGCCAGCGCGCGAGCTGCTCGCCGAGATGCTGCTCGAGTTGAAGAGGCCGGCCGATGCGCTGAAGGAGTTCCAGGCGACGCTGAAGAAGGAGCCGAACCGTTTCCGTGCCGTCTACGGGGCCGCGCGCGCGGCCCGGCAGGCCGGCGACAACGCCACCGCACGCACCTACTACGCGCAGCTGATCGAGATCTGCACGAAGGCCGATACGCCCGGCCGTCCCGAGATCGCCGAAGCGCGCGGCGCTGTGAAGTAGACGTGCGGATCACGTTCATCGGCAGCGGCGGCGTCGGCGGCTACTTCGGCGGCCGGCTCGCCGCGGCCGGTGCCGACGTCGTCTTCGTCGCCCGCGGCGCGCATCTGCGCGCGCTGCAGACGCGCGGCCTGCGCATCGACAGCCCGGACGGCGACATCCACGTCGCACACGTGCAGGCGACCGACGACCCGCGAGTCTACGGCGAACCCGGCGTCGTGTTCGTTGCCGTCAAGTGCTACGACTCGGCCGGCGCGGTCAGCCTGCTGCGGCCGATCGTCGGGTCGGAGACGGTCGTGATCCCGCTCCAGAACGGCGTCGACGGTGTCGAGACCCTGACGAGAGCCGTGGGCCGCGAGCGCGTCGCCGGCGGCACCTGCTACGTCTCGGCGGTGATCAGCGAGCCCGGCGTGATTCGCCACACCGCGATGAATCGCCTCGTCTTCGGTGAGCTCGACGGCCATCCTTCGCCGCGCCTGGAAACGCTGCGCGGCATCTGCGAGGGCGCCGGCATCGACGTGCTGCTCTCCACCGACATCCAGTCGGAAATCTGGACGAAGCTCATACGGCTGTCCGTGCTCAGCGGGCTGACGAGCGTGACGCGCTGTCCCGCGGGCGTGCTCCATACGGACCCCGAGCTCGCGAAGCTCGTCGAGAGCGGTCTCGGCGAAGGGTTGACGGTGGCGCGCGCGAAGGGCATCAATCTGCCGTTCAAGGACGTCGGCGAACTGGTCGCCGGGTTCCGCAAGCTGGCGCCGGACACGCGATCCTCGATGCTGGAAGATCTCGAGCGCGGCCATCGGCTCGAGTTGCCGTGGCTGAGCGGCGCGATCACCCGCATCGGCCGCGAGCTCGGCGTGCCGACGCCGACGCACGCGTTCATCAGCGCGGTGCTCGGCCCGCACGTGGACGGACATCAAAGAAAGTGACAAAGACGTGGCTTGAGGATCAGTGGAGGGCAGTGGAGCGTACTGTGGACCTCTTTGTCATTGAAAAGAAACTCTTCACGGCACTCCACGGCGCCCCAAGGTTCAATCTTCCTCTCAGCTCTGTCCGTGCAACACCGAATGAATGATCCCCGCCATGCGATCCCACGCGTCTTTCTCTTTGGCGAGCTCGCGGCGGCCGGTTTTGGTCAGCGCATAGAAGCGGGCTTTCCGGTTGGCCTCAGTCGTCCCCCAGCTCCCGCGGACGAGGCCGCGCTGCTCGAGGCGCATCAGGGCCGGGTAGAGCGTCCCCATGTTCAGCTGCAGCGCGCCGTCGGACACCTGCGCGAGGCGCGAGGCGATGGCGTAGCCGTGCTGCGCGCCAAGCGAGTCCAGCGTCTGCAGCACCATCAGATCGAGCGTGCCCTGGAGCACGTCGGCCTTGCCTTTATTCGACATCCGAATGGAAGAGATAGCACATCGTCTATTAGACGGTCAAATGGAAGGGGGGCGGCGAGCGGGTAGAATCGGCGCGCGATCATGAGCCGATCGAAGCGCGCGAAGGGCAGGTCCGTCTCCGGACACCGGGCCGCGGGAGTGACGGCCGCGGCGTCGTCGCGGTCGGCGTCGACGGCCGGCCGCTGGCTGCCATGGCTCATCGTCCTCGCCGGACTCATCGCCTACGGCAACAGCTTCTCCGGGCCGTTCATCTTCGACGATCAGTCCACCATCGTCAGCGAGGCGCCGAAGGCGAAGGGGCTGGCGGCCATCATCCACGCGCCCGCGGAGTCGCCGCTCTCGGGCCGGCCGCTGGTGACTGCGACGTTCTACGTGAACCGGATGGTCTTCGGGCCGGGGGTGACGAGCTTTCACGTCACCAACCTGCTCGTGCATCTCGCGAACGGGCTGCTGTTCTTCGCGATCGTCCGGCGCACGCTGGGCCTGCCGGGGCTCCGCGAGCGATGGGCGGCGTCGGCCGACGCGATAGCCGCCGCGGCCGCGATCATCTGGATCGTGCATCCGCTCAACACCGAGGTGGTCGATTACCTGACGCAGCGCACCGAGTCGATGATGGCGGCGTGCATGCTGATCACGATCTACGCGAGCCTGCGCGCCGCCGCCGCCCCGAACCCGGCGGGCTGGCAGGCCGCCGCGGTGTTCGCGTGTGCGCTCGGCTTCATGTGCAAGGAGACGATGGTGGTGACGCCGATCGTCGTGATGCTGTTCGACCGCGTCTTTCTCTTCGAGTCGTGGCGCGAGTCGTTCCGATCGCGCCGCCGGCTCTATGCCGGGCTGGCCGCGACCTGGCTCGTGTTCGCGGCCGCGCTCTGGTCGTGGCCGCGGACGCCCGGCGCCGGGTTCTCGAGCACGGACAGGTCGTCCTGGACGTACTTCCTCAACCAGCCGGAGATGCTGACGCGGTATCTGCGGCTGACGATCTGGCCGACCGGGCTGGTGCTGAATTACGGCTGGTCCTGGCCGCAGCCGTTCACCGACGTGCTGCCGTACTTCCTGTTCATCACCACGCTCTTCGTGATCACCGCGATTGCGCTCGTGCGGGCGCCGCGGCTCGGGTTTCTGGGCGCCTGGTGCTTTCTGATTCTCGGTCCGACGTCGAGCTTCGTCGCCATCTCGTCGGAGGTCGGCGCCGAGCGGCGCATGTACCTGCCGCTGATGGCGCTCGTGCTGCTCGCGATCTTCGCGGCGGTCCGTATCTGGCGCCGATTCGGGCCGGCGTCGATAACGCCGCGTACTGCCGCAGCGATCGCGCTCGCGATCGTGGTCGTGCCACTGACGGTCCTCACGATCATTCGCAACCGCGAGTACTCGTCGGCGCTCGGCATGGCGCAGACGGTCGTCGATCGCTGGCCGACCGGCTTCGCGCACCACATGCTCGGATTTCATCTCGCGGCGGCGGGCCGGCACGACGAAGCGATCGTCCATCTGCGACAGGCGGTCGCCGGATTTCCGCCGGCACGCTACGACCTCGCTCGCGAGCTGGTCGAGACCGGAAAGTACGAGGAAGCGATCGATCAGCTGCAGGCGTTCCTTCGCGACGAACCGACACTGCTGCCGCGCCTCAGCCGGGAGCTGACGGCCAAGGCCCACGGGCTTCGCGCCCAGCAGCTCGCCGATGCCCGCAACTTCAGCGAAGCGATTCCGCACTACCGCGCATTTCTCGAGGTCATGCCGCAGGACGGCAACGGCTGGAGCGGACTCGGCGTCGCGCTGATCGCGAGCGGCCAGCCAGCCGACGCGGCGGCGGCGTTTCAACGCGCCGTCGAGGCCGATCCGACCAACGCCGGCTTCCATCAGAATGCCGCGCGCGCGCTGCTCGATCGCGGTTCGATTCCGGAAGCGTCCGCCCATGCGGAAAGGGCCGTGGCCCTCGATGGCGCCAACCCCGGCGCCCACGACGTGCTCGCACGCACCCTGATTGCGCGCGGCCGCTACGCCGACGCCAGGCGCGAGTTCGAGCGCGCCCTGCAGCTCGATCCGACGTTCGCTCCGGCGATTGCGGGCCTTCGCGCGCTGGCCGGCCGATGACCGTCAGGCGTTCCCCCTGCGCCGGTTTGCCGGCGCCACCGGGCGGGATCGCACAAGTCGAGCAAATGCCGGCTCGAATCGCGAGTTCCGCGGGCCGCGCCGATTCTGGACTTCGCTTTGCATCCGTCCGGGTGTGGCGACCGCGACACTGACCTGGGGCCAGCTGCTGCGGCGAACCTACGCCGACTCCCGCGAAGACGACATCTTCGGGCTGGCCGCTCAGCTGTCCTACTACTTCTTCCTCGCGCTCTTTCCGGCCATCCTCTTCGGCCTCGGCGTCGCCAGCTTCTTCCAGCTCGAGACGGTCGCCGACGACGTCGCGCGGGTGCTGTCGCCGATCATGTCGCCGCAGATCGTCGATCTCATCGCGGAGCAGATGCGGCGCATCGCCAATCGTGACAGCACCGGCATCCTCACCTTCGGCGCCGTCGTCGCGCTCTGGAGCAGCTCGGGAGCGCTGACGTCGATCATCGCCGCGGTCAACCGCGCCTACGACATCGAGGAGCAGCGGCCATGGTGGCGGGTGCGGTTGCTCGCGATCGCGCTGACGCTCGCCGTGGCGGTGTTGATCCTCACCGCGTTCACCGTCGTGGTCGCAGGCCCGACCGTTGCCGGCTGGCTGCGCGGCGCATTCGGAGGCGGGACATTATTCGACACGATCGCGGCGATCGTCCGCTGGCCGATTGCGTTCGTGCTGGTATCGACCGCGCTCGGCCTGATCTACTACTTCGGACCGGACGCCGACCAGGACTGGCAGTGGACGACGCCCGGCGCGCTGATCGCGACGGCGCTCTGGCTGCTCGCCTCGGTGGCATTCAAGATCTACGTCACCAACTTCACCGACTACGAAGCGGCGTACGGCACGATCGGCGCCGCCATGGTTCTACTCCTGTGGCTGTACCTCTCGAGCCTGGCGGTGCTCATCGGCGCCGAGCTCAACGCGGAGCTCGAGCAAGCCGCCGATCACGCCAAGACCGTACCCAGGAACGCGTACGGCCGCCGCGTGCTTGGCGCCCGCGCGCGGCGCGAGTTCGAGCGCAGCCGGCTGCCGGAGGCGCCGTAACCGGCATCTGCCCATCAGATCATCGCGTCACTTGCCTGACACGATGAACACGCGGCCCGAGTGGTAGCCATTGACCGCGCTGTAGCCGGACGTGATCAGGAAATCCGACGCGCCGTCGCCGTTGACGTCGCCGATCGTCACGGCGTCGAAGCCGAAGGTGTCGAACGGCGTCCGGCACGTGAACGTCCGCATGACGCGACCGTCCTTGCCCGAGTGGAGCGTCACGCGGCCGCCGCTCGGCGCGGCGCCCGAATACTGCCATGCGCCGACCAGCAGGTCGGCATGGCCGTCGGCATCGACGTCGCCGGCGATCGCCTGCGTCGTTCCGAAGCCGTCGCCGGCGGCGTCGCCGGTGAGCGCGTGCAGGCGCGCGCCGTCTTTGCCGGAGAACGCGTAGACGCGTCCGGTCTGCGGGCCCTTGGCGGCGTTCACCCAGTCGGACACGTAGAGGTCGCCGACGCCGTCGCGATTCACGTCGCCCGGAAGCGCGACGAACATCGCCCCGAAGGCGACGCCGGTCTCGTCGGAGTCGAGGACGAACTTCGGCTTGCCCTCGAGCGTGTCGTAGACGTAGACGCGTCCGGTCTGCCGCGGCCCGGCGCCCGGCGCGCCGACCATGAGCACAAAGCCGCCGCCGCCGGCCGAGCCGCCGGTGACCGCGCTGCCGAACGCGTCGCCGGCGCGTTCCCCCGTCAGCGTCAACAGCAGCGAGCCGTCCTTGCCCGAGTAGACGTAGGCGCGGCCCGCGCCCTGGCCGCCGCCGTTGTTGTTCGGGGCGCCGATGATGACGTCGGCATAGCCGTCGCGATTGACGTCGCCGGCGCCCGACGCGTGCCGGCCGAAGCCGTCGCTCCGATTTTCGGCGCGCAGCGTCTGCAGCACCTTGCCGTCACGCCCCGAATAGATCCTCGCGTAGCCGCCGCCCGGCGCGGAGGCGACGACGTCGGGAATGCCGTCGCGATTGGTGTCGCCGGCGGCCTCGATGCCGACGCCGAGCGAATCCCGATCGGCCCCGTCGGCCGACCACAGCAGCTGATTGCGCTTCGTCGAGTACACGTAGATCCGGCCCGGCGATGCCGGCGGAGCGCTCCGCGCGTACGATGGCGACGAGGTGACGACGTCGTTGACGCCGTCGGCGTCGACGTCGCCGATGTTCCGCGCGATCCACCCGAAGTTGTCGTTCGCGCCTTCGCCGCGCCATTCGCGCAGCACCGTGACGTCCTCGACGAACGGACGGCTGAACGTCTCGGGCTTCGGCAGGAGCGACGCGAGTCTCGCGTCCTTCCGAATCGACGCCATGTTCGGGTCGACGGCGGCGAACGACAGATCGATCCGCCCGTCCTTCTTCGCCTTCTCGAGCCACTCGAACGCGCGATCGGCGTCGCCCTTGAGCGCCCAGTTGACGGCGATGTTGTAGAGCGGCGTCAGGTTGGCGCGGGTCGTGTCGGCCGCGTGCGAGCGCGTAAAGGCGTCGATGGCGGCGTCGTACTGTTTCTGCTGCTGGCGAACGGTGCCGAGCAGGTTCAGTGCGCGAAACGAGCCGGGATTGGCGGCGAGAAACGTCTCGAGCACTTTGGCGGCGCCGTCGAGGTCGTTGGCGGTCATCTTCGCGCGCGCGTCGGCCAGGACCGCGGCGGGCGTCTGGGCCGGCGGCGCGGGTGGTGTCTGGAGGAGGACAGTCAGTCCGAGCAAGATCAGCAGCGATCGCATCCCCTGATTAGGAGACCCGGCGATCGGCCGCCGTTATCAGAATCTTGCTCGAAGCGGGCCGGCGATCGCGCGGGCCCGCCGCGCGGATCGGCGGAGCACGGCTGAATACGCCGACGGCGTGATTCCGAAACGGTGACGAAACACGTCGGTGAAATGACTGTGGCCGGAGAACCCGAGCTCGAGGGCGACGGTGAGGATATCGGCGCGCGAGTCGGCGATCCGCTCGAGGGAATGCCGCAGGCGCAGCTCGGTGCGGTATTGATGGATGGTCTGCCCCGCGTGCGACTTGAACACCCGGCAGAGATGGTAGACGGACGTGCCGAGCGCGGCGGCGAGCGTCGTCAGATCCTGACGATCGGCGAATCGCGTCGAGAGATGCGCGCGTACCGACTCGGCGAGATCGCGATGGCGCGCGCGATCGTCGCGTTCGACTGGCGCCTGAAGGCCGGTCAGCACGTGGTCGAGCATGCCGACCACGGATTCTTCGACGTCGAGCCCGTCGGTAATCTCCTGGGATTGAACGCGATGGAACAGCCGGCGCTGGCGAAGGAACGTCGCGGCGCCGACCCGGGCGAAGTCGGCGTCGAACAGCCGCTGGTCGTGGTCCGCGGATGCCGGACGGCGATCGCGCAGCATCTCGCGCAAGAGCGACGGCGTCACGCCGTACCAGTCCGTGCGATCGCCATCGCGATCGATGGCCTGGCGACGGTAGGGATGGCCGGCGTTGTAGAGCGGCACGATCGTCGAGTCGGCGACGAACGGACGGCGGCCTTCGTGAGCGATCCACACCGAGGTGCGCGGAAACACGAAGCAGTAGCGCTTCGTCGGGCCGGAGTCGTTGAAGCGCGGATGATCGGTCGGGCAGCGGAACGCGCCCACCTGCACGAGCGGAGACTCGAACAGGATGCGCGACGGATTTCCGGAGAGCGCGCGCTCGCGTGCCGCCGTCATCTCAGTCGGAATGCTGCCATCTCCTCGCCGTTGCGCACCAGCAGGATGTTGCCGACGACCACGGGGTGGTTCCAGGTCTTGCCGGTGAGCGCCGGCGCCCGGGCGACCTCGGTGAACCTGTCCGGCGTCGCCGAGACGAGCGCGAGCTCGCCCTCTTCCGCCAGCACCAGCAGCAGATCCTGTTCGGCGAGCAGCACGAGCTGACCGCTGCCGTAACGGCCGCCCTTCCAGGCCCGCTTGCCGTCCTCGAGATCGATGCACGACAGGATGCTGCCGTCGAAGCCGAACGCATAGCCTTTGTGGATCACGAAGTCGTTGAAGTACGGCTTCAGGCCGGTTGACGTCCAGCGCTCCTCGACCCGCCAGCCGTCGCCGGCGCGCGCCACGCCGAGACGCCGCAGACCGACGCCACCGGTGCTCGCAATCGAGTTGATCAGGATGTCGCCGTTTGAAAGTTGTCCCGGCTGCACGATCGCGCCGCCGGACCAGTCGTGCGTCCAGAGGATCCTGCCGTCGGACGGCGAGACGCCGGTGGCGCCGGCGCTGCTGAGGAGGAGGATCTGCGCGACGCCGTCGATGGTCACGAGATGCGGCGAGCTGTATCCGGCACCGCGGGGCGGTCCGAGCCAGCGCGGCTGACCGGTGGCGCGATCGTAGGCGGCGAGTCTCCCGGCCGCGGCGACCGCGACGACGTCGCCGACGACCAGCGGCGAGCTGGCGAAGCCCCACATCGGCACTCTGGTATCGCTGTCGGCGGCGACGTCGCGCGACCACGCGACGGCGCCGGTCCGCGCGTCGAGCGCGTTGAGGATGCCGGTCGCGCCGAAGCTGTAGACGCGATCGCCGTCGATCGTCGGCGTCCCGCGCGGGCCGGGGCCGCCGTTCGACTCCCAGAATCGCGCCGCGTCGCGATGCCGCCAGATCGGTTGTCCCGTGCTGACCCGGTAGCTGCCGACGATCTCTTCATCGCCGCGCTGCTCCTGCGTGTAGAGCACGTCGCCGCGCACCGCGAACGACGACCAGCCCGGTCCGATCGGCCGCTGCCACATCGCGACCGGCGGCGACGCGGCCCAGTCGGTCGCGATGCGGACGCCGCGAATCACGCCGTCGCGCGCCGGCCCACGAAAGCCCGGCCACTCGGCGGCCGGCATGGTGGATGGCGACACGATGGGCGCGGCTGATGCGGCCGTCGTCGCTGTCACCGCCGGCGGGGCCGACGGCGCCGACGCTGACACTGGCGATGGAGCGGTCGTGGTCGAAGCTGCCTCGGCCGATGGCGCCGGCTCGACGGCCGTTGGCGGCGCCGCCGGTTCGTCAGGCGTCTGCGCGAGCAGGCGCTGCTCGGCCGTCGGGATCCAGCGCCAGGTGATCTGCGATCCCGTCTCGCCCATGATGCCGTCGGTGCGGACCATGGCCAGGCCGGCGCAGGCGAGCAGGATCGCGGCGGCGATCGAAAGGCGGCGGACGGCGACCGATGCCGTGCTGCCGATCGCAAACCCCGCGACCAGCGCGACCGCCATGACTGGAATCGCATAGACCGGCAGCATGAGGCCCATCATGCCGCCCGCGATGGATGGGTCGACGATCCGCCAGGTCGCGGCGATGGCGAGCACGATGAAGGCGATCGCCGCGATTCGCTCGAGCCACGGCGCGCGGCTCAGGAACAGCCACCACACCGCGATGAGCGCGACGCACAGAAAGCCGCCGATCAGTCCGTACAGGAATGTCGCCGGTGCGATTGACGGCACGAGGTATCTGACGATCACGAGCACGCTGGCGGCGGCCACGCCTGGCCACAGGCGAAACGGCCGGTACGCGGGCGCGCTCGAGGAGGTCGATGAAGTCATGTGAATCCGCCTGTCGGCTACTGATGACGCAGCACGCGCATCGCATTCGTCCGCGCGGCACGCCAGGCCGGCGCAAGGGTCGCCAGCACGACGACGCCGAGGATCAGCAGCAGCGCCCGCGTGAACGACGTGAGATCGGTCGGGCTGACGCCGAACAGCACGCTGCCGAGGAACCGGCTGAGCGCCAGCGCCGTGATCACCCCGAGCGACGCGCCGGCGAGGCCGAGCTTCAGCCCGCGGCCGACGAACGCACGCACGACCCTGGACCGGGTCGCGCCGAGCGCGATCCGGATGCCGATCTCGCGCACGCTCTGTTTCACGGCGTACGAGACCAGCCCGTAAGTGCCGAGCGCGGCCATCGCCATGCCCACGGCGCCGAAGGCCAGCAGCATCGTCGCCATGAGCTCGAAGAAGATCAGCGCGCCGCGCGTCGCTTCCGTCAGCGGACGCGCGTACAGAATCGGCAGGTCCGCGTCGAGCGCGGCGACCTGGTCGCGGGCGCGATCGATGAGCCGTTCGATGGCGCCGGCGCCGCGGACGTGTAGGATCATGCTCGACCGGTACGACTGCAGGAACGGCAGGTAGACGTACGGCTTGGGCGTGTCATTGATCTTCGTGTACTTCACGTCGGCGGATACGCCGACGACCGTCCGCCACTCGCCGCCCGCCACTCGCACGCGCTTGCCGATGGCATTGGCCGCGCCGCCCCAGAAGCGCTCGGCGAACGGGCGGTTCACCATCACCACCGCCGCGGCCTCGGCGTCGTCGCCGTCCTCGAAGGGGCGCCCGGCGACGATGTCGATGCGCAGCGTGCGGAAGTAGTCCGGTCCGACTTCATTTGCGGTGAAGCCGAGGTCCTCGTCGCGATGCGGCTCGTAGCCTTCGACCTCGACGCGTTGGGCGCGCTTCTCGATGAGATCGAGCGGCGTGTGTGCCGCGAGCGTCGCGGCTTCGACGCCGGCGTCACCGCGTACCGCCTCGAGGAGCTGGCGGTAGAAGACTCGGCCGCGCGCGGCGTCGTAGCCGTTCTGGCGCAGGTCGATCCCGAGCACCGCGACCTGCTTCGCGTCGAAGCCCGGATCCGCACGGCGGGCGGCATCGACCGATTCCAGCGCGAGTCCGGCGCCGACGAGCAGGAGCAGCGACACCGCCACCTGGCCGACGACGAGCCCGGCGCGAAAGCGGCCACGGCCGCCGCTGCGCGGCGACGCATCCTCGTTGATCACCGACACGAGATCGACGCGCGAGCTCCTCAGCGCCGGCCCGAACCCGAAGACCACCGCCGAGGCGCAGGCGACGATGGCGGAAAACGCGATCACCAGTCCGTCGACGGCGATGTTCAGGAAAATGCGTTCGGGCGCAGCCAGCCATTCGGCGTAGGCGAGCATCGCCGGGATGACGCGGCGCGCCAGCAGCACGCCGAGAATGGCGCCGGGAACGGCAAGGATCAGGTTCTCGACCATCAGCAGGCGAAGCACCCGCCGGCGCGAAGCGCCGAGCGCCAGCCGCAGCGCCACTTCGCCGCGACGCGACACGCCGCGCACCAGCACCAGTCCGGCGATGTTCGCGCACGCGATCAGCAGCACGAGCAGGCCCATCGCCACGAGCACGCCGAGCGTCGGCAGCACGTAGGTCTGGCCGCCGGTGGGCGATCGCCAGAACGGCACCAGCCGCAACCGCACCAGTCCTTCGGCCGATCGACGATCGCCGGCGATCGAGGACCAGAGCGCGTCGATCTCGTCCCGCGTTGACGCCATCGACGCGGCCGGCTTCAGGAAACCATGCGGAAACAGGATCTGCGCGCGGCGATCGCCAAGCGCATTGGCCGCTGCATCCTGTGGCAGACCGCCGGTGAGGCCGATCGCCGACCACATCATCACCGGTACGAAGACCTCGACGTCGTTGCTGACGATGGTGCCGTGAAACGACGGATCGGCGACGCCGACCACGGTCATCGGGTAGTTGTTGATATCGACGCTGGCGCCGATGACGTTCGGATCGCCCGCGAACTGGCGCTGCCAGAGGCCGTGGCTGATCACGACGACGGGATGACGGCCGGGCGCGACCTCGTCGGCCGGCAGCAGCGTGCGGCCGAGCGCCGCCCGAACGCCGAGCACCTGAAAGTAGTTGCCGGTGACGACCTCGCTCCAGACTTGTCGAGCGTCACGGCCGCGGCCGAGGTTGACCGTCGCCAGCGTCGAGCCGAACAGGCCGGCGAACGACTCCGAGCGGTCGCGGAGATCGACGTAATCGGGATAGGAGACGCGCAAGTTGCGTCCCGAGCTCGTCTCGCCGAAGACGACCGCGAGCCGCGCCGATCCGGCGACGCCCGCGAGCGGCGTCAGCGCCGTGCTCTTGAGCATCGTGAACACCGCCGCGTTGGCGCCGATCCCGAGCGTCAGCACGGCGACGACGGTGAGAGCGAACGCCGGATTCCTGGCGAGCGATCGGCATGCGTAGTGGACGTCGGCGATCACATTGCGCAGCGCTTCCAGCCAGGCGGGCATCCAGACTCGGCGGGTCGCTTCGGTGGTCAGCGTGACGTTGCCGAACTCCCGCAGCGCGGCATAGCGGGCCGATGAGTGATCGTCGCCGTCTGCGATCCTTTCCTGTTCGGCAATCGCAAGGTGGGCGCGGATCTCGTCGCGGAAATCCTCGTCGTCCAGATCGAGCCGCCGGCGGCGCAGCCAGGACCAGAAGGCCACGACTACTCCTCGCGGCCCGGCGCGGGCGTCATCACCCGGCCGATGGCGGTCACGAGCTGTGCCCAGCGCGACGCCTCGCGGACCAGCTGCTTCTTGCCAGCCGGCGTCAGGCGATAGAACTTCGCGCGCTGATTCGCCTGGCTCACGCCCCACTCGGCGGTGAGCCAGCCGCGCTTCACGAGCCGGTGCAGCGCCGGGTAGAGCGAGCCGGTCTCGACCTTGAGCAGGTCGTCCGACTGCTGCCTGATCGCCTGCCCGATGCCGTGGCCGTGCTGCGGCCCCCATTGGAGCGTCCGCAGGATCAGCATGTCCAGCGTGCCTTGCAGCAGTTCCAAACGTTCGTCGTCGGCGGGCCTGGTCATGGTAGTAGAGACTCTACGGCTTTAGACGTAGACTCTCTACGGCTTGTTCAGTGGCCTCGCCCGAGGCCCGGTTCCCTCGGGTAAGCTCTGCCTCATCACAACCTTTTTCAGGGAGAGTCCGATGAACTCGAGACTGTGCGGCGCCCTTGCCGGGTGCGTGCTGATCCTCGGAGTCAGCCCCGATGCCGCCAGCCGCCAGCAGGCGGCCAGCGCCGACATCGACGTCTGCGTGCTGCTTCCGCGCGACGAGGCGATGAAGATCGTCGGCTTCCAGGGCGCCGGCCGCGCGCGGTCGTCAAAGCGCAGCGACGCGGGCATGGAGTGCAACTACAACTTCGGCACGAGGGGCACGATCACCATCATGGTCAACCGCGGCACCAGCAAGGCGAAATGGGACGCGTTCATGAAGGATCTGTCAGCGGCCGGCGCGACGCTGGAGGCCGTGCCGGGTGTCGGCGACGGCGCCTACTTCTACGACCACGATCGCCTCTACGCGCATTCAGGCAACTACGAGATCACCATCTCGACCACGCCCAGCCCAGGCGACGACCCGGCGAAGATGCGCACCGAGAAGGTGGCGTTGGCGAAGGCGGTCGTCGCGAAGCTCAAGAGTTGAGGGTCGTCGAACCGGCCCGCTATTCGTCGCGGAGCGCCTCGAGCGGCGCGATGCGCGTCGCCCGCCGCGCCGGCCAGGCGCAGGCACCGACGGCCACCGTTGGAATCAGCACGCTCATCATCACGAACGTCGCGGCGTCCAGCGGCTGAATGCCGAAGAGCAGATTCTGGAGCAGGCGAACGCCGGCGGCCGAGCCGATCAGGCCGATCGGCACGGCGATTGCGAGCAGCTTGAGGCCGCGGCCGATGACGAGCCCGGCGATGTCGCCGGTCGTCGCCCCAAGTGCGCGACGCACGCCGATTTCGACACGGCGTCGCTCGACGATGTAGGAGAGCACGCCGAAGAGACCGACGAGGGCGGTGATCACCGCCAGCACGGCGAACACCGACATCGCCAGGGCGTAGAAGCGCGGTTGCGCGGTGCTCTCCCAGATCCGTTCGTCGAGCGTTGTCTCCTGTTCGATCGCGGCTTGCGGCTGAAGCTGGCGCAGCGTCGCGCGGACGAACGGCAGCAGCGCTGCCGGCGTCGATGCGCGCAGGACCACCCCGGCGCCCGACTGAGTGACGACGTCGGGCGGCGACTGCGTCAGCGGCAGGTAGATCTCGGGCCGTCGTTCCGATCGCAGGCCCGAATGACGCTTCGACTTCACGACGCCGACGATCCGGTGCCAGTCGCCGAACACCATCAGCCGCCGGCCGAGCGGACCGATGTCCGGGAGAAACGTCGACGCGAAGCTGTCGTTGATCACGACGACGCGTTCGCTGGTGACGGTGTCGGTTGGCTGCAATCCGCGTCCGTTCACGATCGGCAAACCGATCGCCGCGAAGTAACCCGGAGTCACGACCTCGCGATGCGCCCGCCGCGGCGCCGCCGGATCCGGATTCGGAACGCCCTCGATCGCGAACGAGGCCTGCGAGAAGGTCTCGTGCATGGGCAGGCTCGTGGTGAAGCCGGTCGCGCGTACGTGCGGATTAGCGGCGAGGTTGGCCAGGAACGTCTCGTAGAAGCGCGCGCGCCAGTCGTACGTGGCGCCGCCGGCCGGCGGCAGACGGATCTGCAGGCTCAGCGCCTGGCCAGGGTTGAAGCCGAGGTCGACCGTCAACAACGTCACCAGGCTGCGCGACAGCAGCGTTGCCGCGATCGCCAGCACCATGGCCAGCGCGACCTGGACGATCACCAGCCCGCCGCGCAACTGTTCGGCGCGCACCGCCGCGCCCGGCAGCAGCTGCACGTGGCTGCTCGCGATCGTCGCGTTGCTCTGGCGCCTCCGCGCCTGCCACACCGGCAGCGAGCCGACGACGATGCCGATCGCCGCGCTGACGAGCGACGTGAACAGCACCGTCCGTCCATCGATGCCGACACGGCCAGCCAGCATCGGATCCACGGTGGCCGTCAGCGGCATCGATCCAATCAACAGCCGCGCCAGGCCCAGACCGGCGATGCCGCCACAGCCGGCGATCAGCAGGCCCTCGAGGACCAGCGGCCTGACCATCTCCCACCGCGAGGCGCCGAGCGCGGCGCGAATCGCGATCTCGCGTTGACGGGCGATCGCCCGCGCCAGCAGCAGGTTGGTGAGATTCACGCAGACGATCGCGAGCACGCACGCGACGGCGCCGGTGAGCGCGACCAGCGCCGGCCGCACGTCCTTCACCAGATCGTCCTGAAGCGGCGTGACGCGGAACATCGGGGCAGATCGCGAGGCGGACGACGAATCGCCTCGTGTCGCCAGCTCGGCGCCCTCGCGTGCGGCCATCTCGGGCGTCGCTCCCGCGCGCAGCCGCGCAATCACGTCGATGCGAGGTCCGAGGAAGGCGACAGCCATGCCGGGTGGGCCATCCGGCAGCTGCCACCGGCCAGGAACGTAGATGGCCACGTCGGTCGACGGATACGCGAAACGGTCCGGGAGCACGCCGATCACTTCGGCGGCCCGATCGTCGATGACGATGCGGCGGCCGATCACACTGGCGTCGCCGGCAAACGCACGCTGCCAGAAACCATGCGAGAGCACGGCGACGGGCGGGCTGCCGCGTTCGCCGTCGGCGCGGCCGATCAGTCGGCCGAGCCGCGGCGCCATCCGCAGGGCGTCGAAGAAGCCGTCGCCGACCTCGACCTTGATGCCGACGTAGGTCTCGTCACCGGCGGCGATCCGCGCGTCGAGCGTGGAGTAGGGACCGAACGCGGCGACGGCGCGGGTGGCGGTGAGCCAGGTCTTCAGCAGCGCGCGCGGCACGGCGTCGCCGGCCGGGCCGCGGGCCGTGGCGATCTGTTCGATGCGCACGATCGCGTCCGGGTCGGCGTACGGCAGCGGCTGCAGCAGCACGCCGTCGACGACGCTGAAGACCGCGGTCGCGAGGCCGATGCCGAGCGCGAGCGACGTCAGCGCCACAGCGGTGAAGCCGCGTGCTCTCGCGAGCGCGCGCGCGGCATGATGGAGATCGCGCCGCCACACGTCGACGAGCATGATCCCGCCACGACGCCCCTCTCGAGACTGGACCGCCGCGGGCGATCGTCGCAGGCCCCAGGCCAGGCGCAGCGCCTCGGCGACGAGCCAGAGGCGCCGCCAGCCGCGGCGCCGCCCGTCGTAGTCTTCGAGCAGATCGCCAATCGCGTCGTTGGCGATCGCAGCAGGCAGCACGCGCTGCAGCACCGCGACGATTGTTCCGACGACCCGGCCGCGCGACGAGCTCATGCGGCGATCAGCTCTGCTTGACGGGCACCAGGACGGACCAAGTTACGCGCTCGACGCCGTTGCGGGTGGAACGGCTCTCCACCTGCATCGTGCCGTCGGGCATCAGCATGCGCGTGGTCACGAACTGCTCGGTGATCTCGGTGAGCGGCCTGCCGGACGCGTCGCGGGCGTTCATGGAGCTGAAGTCGAACTGTCTCGTGCCCGTCGTCACCAGCGCGTTGCCCTTCCAGACCGTGGTCGATCGGCTGGACGACGTCGAGGACGCGTTGACGCTGACCGAGCCGTCGAGTTTGTAGACGTCGTGGCTGATGACGTCCCGTTCATAGCTCCGCTCGATCGCGATCTCCGCTTCCGACTGCCTGATCGTCGTCACTGGCTTCAACACCTTCGCGTCCGGCGGCGGCGTCGCGCCTCTGCCGCTGCCGGCGCCGGCGCCGGCGACGCGCCACTCGTGTCCCTTCTTCTCGGTGAGCGCCTTGCTGGCTTCGACATCCTGCGTCCATCGGCCGGAGAAGTCCGGCCGCTTGACCTGCGCCGTCAGCGGCACGAGGGCGGTGGCAATCGCGAGAACGGCTGCGACGACGGTCGATCGACGTGACGACATCCTGAGCTCCTTGTCGAAATCGCTAACGCGAGCGGGAAGCGCGCGTGTCGAGTCGATGCTCGACGTCGGCCCACATGCTGACCAGCGCGTCGCGTGAGTCGCGCAGGGCGCGAAGACCGGCGCGCTCGAGCTTGAAGTAGCGGCGCGCGCGTCCGCCTCGCTGG
>DASTCC010000112.1:0-2639 GCA_035711465.1 Vicinamibacterales bacterium | reverse complement strand
GCTTCGCCGCCGCGGCGGCCGGCACCGATGCCCGCGTGGACGAACGCGATCGCCTCCTGACGATCGCGCTGGCCGACAAGGAGCCGCGCGTGCGCCTCGATGCGCTGCGCTCGTGGGGACGGCTCCTGCAGAAGACGTCGTGCGCGCCCGTCCGCGCGGCGCTCAAGGACGGCAACATGCACGTGCGGCTGCAGGCGATCGATCAGCTCGGCGCCGTCTGCCCGGCGGCGGAGTCGCCGGCGCAGGACCTCGCGGCAATCGCTCGCACGCTGCCATCAGGCATCGACCGTTCCTGGCATGCCCCGGCGCACGCGATTGTCTCGCTCGCCCGCGTGCAGCCCGACGGCGCGAGGACGCTGCTGCCGGCGTTCATCAAACACCCGGTGTGGCAGGTGCGCATGTACGCGGCACGCGCCGCCGGCGTGCTCGGCTCGACCCGAGACTTGAACCAGCTCGCTGAAGACCCGCACCATAACGTGGCCGAGGCGGCACTGTCGGTGCTGATCGATCTGAAGACGCCCGACGCGGCCACCGCCGCGATCGCGCTGCTCGACCGCTCCGACTACCAGTTGATCCTGACCGCCGTCCGCGCGCTCGCCGATGCCCGCGAAGCACCGCGCGCGACGACGCGGCTGCTGACGACCCTGGGCCGGCTGACGAAGGAGGGTAAGGACACGTCGCGCGACCCGCGCATGGCCATTCTCGAGCGGCTGCAGTCCTACGGCGACAGGTCGCAGGCAGATCACCTCGAGGGCTTCTTGCGGGACTTCGATCCGGCGATCGCCGGCAAGGCCGCGGAGATCCTGACGGCGTGGACCGGCTCGCCGCGCACCGCCGCACCGCAGCCGCACACGCCGCCGGGTGTCACGTCAGCCGGCGTCAACGCGCTGCGCGGCAAGGCGCTGCGCTACCACATGACCGGCCTTGGCTCCTTCGACATCGCGCTCGACGTGGATGCGGCGCCGCTCTCGGCCCTGCGCATTGCGCGCCGCGCCGGCGAGGGCTATTACGACGGGCTGACGTTTCATCGCGTGGCGCCGAACTTCGTGATCCAGGGCGGCAGCCCCGGCGCCAACGAATACAGCGGCGAGCCGCATTACATGCGAGACGAAGTCGGCCTGCACCTGCGCGGGACCGTGGGCATCTCCACGCGGGGCCGCGATACCGGCGACGCGCAGATCTTCGTCAATCTCATCGACTCGCCGCGGCTGGATCACAACTACACCGTGTTCGGCACCGTCGTCTCGGGCATGGACGTCGTCGACGCCATCCTCGAAGGCGACGTGATCACGCGCGTCGAGCTGGTCGGCCGCTGAATGTTCTCGTCGCGCCTGCCGGCCAACCTCGAGCCGAACGCCCTTGCCCGTGCGATTGACGCCCGCCGCAAGCGCCGGGTGCCGCCCATTGATTTGACCGAGACCAATCCCACGCACGCCGGCTTCAGCTATCCGCCGGATCTGCTAACGCCGCTCGCCGATGCTCGGGCGCTCGACTACGAACCGGAGCCGCTCGGACTGTGGCCGGCGCGCGCGGCGGTGGCCGCCGATTTCCGGCGACGCGGCATCGTCGTCTCGGCGGACCGCGTGGCGCTGACGTCGAGCACCAGCGAGGCCTACGCGCTGCTGTTCAAGCTGCTCTGCGATGCCGGCGACGAAGTGCTGGTGCCGCACCCCAGCTACCCGCTGTTCGAGCACCTGACGCGGCTCGAGTCGGTGTGCGCGGTGCCCTACGCGCTCGAGTATCACGGGACGTGGCGGGTCGACGTGGGTTCCGTCCGCCGTGCCATGAGCGAGCGGACGCGCGCCATCTTGATCGTGTCGCCGAATAACCCGACGGGATCGTTCCTGCATCGTGACGATCTGGAGGCGCTCTCGGCGATCGCGGGCAGCGGCCGGTGCGCGCTCATCGGCGACGAGGTGTTCGCGGACTACCCGCTCGATCCAGCCTCGGCCAAGACCCACGTGCTTGCCGCCGTCGACGTGCCGGCGTTCAGCCTCGGCGGGTTGTCGAAATCGGCAGGGATGCCGCAGGTGAAGCTCGGATGGATTGGCTTTGGCGGGCCCACGGCGGCCGTGGACGAGGCGTTGGGGCGTTACGAGATCGTCGCCGACACCTATCTGTCGGTGTCCACGCCGGTGCAGGCGGCCGCGGCGGAGCTCATCGAGCGCGGCGCGGCGATTCGCGAGCAGATTCACGCGCGCGTCCGCCGCAATCTCGACGCCCTGAAGACGCTGGCCGCTTCGCACCCGGCCGTCGACGTCCTCACGGTCGAAGGCGGCTGGTCAGCGGTCATCAAGGTGCCGGCGCTCGGCTCGGAAGAGTCGCTCGTTCTCGCTTTGCTGGAAAAGGACGACGTGCTCGTGCATCCCGGATATTTCTTCGACTTCCCGGCCGAAGCGTTTGTCGTCGTGAGCTTGCTCGTGGAGCCAGCGCGCTTCGATTCGGCGATGCCCCGCGTCTTGAAGCGGGCGGCGGGGCCGTCATGAGGCGGCGGCGAAGCGGCATCGCAGTGCCGCTGTTTTCGCTCGCATCGAGCCACGGTTGGGGCATTGGCGAGTTCGCCGATGTGCCCGAGTTCGTTCACTGGATGGCCGAGGCGGGGCAGTCGGTGCTCCAGATCCTGCCGATCAACGAAATGC
>DASTCC010000111.1:0-6422 GCA_035711465.1 Vicinamibacterales bacterium | reverse complement strand
GGATGCGCCGCGAGATCTCCTCGGTCATCCGCACCGCGAACTTGAACACCGTCTGGCCGTCCTGCTTCACGAAATGCAGGCGCTCGGTGACCGTCTCGATCGACGCCGGCCGGCGGCTGCCGCCCGCCGGCATCTGCAGCGCTGGACCGCCGACGCCGTCGGTGATGTGGCAGAAGTCGATGATCGACGGCTCGCCCTCGGCCGCCGGCGAGAGCACCGCGGCGCCGGCGCCGTCACCGAAGATCACGCACGTCGCCCGGTCGGTGTAGTCGATGATGCTCGACATCACGTCGGCGCCGACGACGAGCGCGTGCTCGACGGCGCCGGTCGCCACCATCTGATAGCCGACGCTGAGCGAATACGTGAAGCCCGAACAGGCCGCGCCGAGATCGAAGCCCCAGGCGTTGATCGCGCCGATCTTCGCCTGCAGCGTGCACGCGGTGCTCGGAAAGATCGTGTCCGGCGTGGTCGTGCCGACGATGATGATGCCGACCTGTTCGGGCGTGATCCCGGCTTCTTCGATCGCCGCGCGCGCCGCCGGCTCGGCGATGTCGGAGGTGGCGACGCCGGGCTCGACGATGTGCCGCTCGCGAATCCCGGTGCGCTGCAGGATCCACTCGTTCGAGGTCTCGACCATGCGCTCGAGATCCGCGTTCGTCAACACCTTGGGCGGCACGTAGGTCGCGAGACCCGCGACTCTTACCGGACGGACTGACTTCACCACAACCGATCCTTTCGAGGGGGCATGAGCCCGAGATATTCGTAGGCGCGTGCGGTCGCGACGCGTCCGCGCGGCGTGCGATCGAGGAAGCCGGCCTGAATCAGGTACGGCTCGTAGATGTCTTCGATCGCGTCCTTCTCTTCGCCGATCGCGGCCGCCAGGCTGTTGAGCCCGACCGGTCCGCCGCTGAACTTGTCGACGATGGTGCGCAGCAGCCGCCGATCCGGCTCGTCGAAGCCGTGAGCGTCCACCTGCATCAAGTCGAGCGCCGCCAGACACACCTGCTTCGTCAACCGGCCGTCGGCCCGGACCTGCGCGTAGTCGCGCACGCGGCGGAGCAGACGATTGGCGATGCGCGGCGTGCCGCGCGACCGACGTGCGATCTCACCGGCCGCCTCGTCGTCGATCTCGACGCCGAGGATCCGCGCCGATCGGCGGACGATTTCGCCGATCTCGGCCTCGCCGTAGAAGTCGAGATGGTGCTGGATGCCGAAGCGGGCGCGAAGCGGCGCGGTCAGCAAGCCGGCGCGCGTCGTCGCGCCGATCAGCGTGAACGGCTGCACCGGCACCTTCACCGATCGCGCGCTCGGTCCCTGGCCGATGACGATGTCGAGCTCGAAGTCCTCCATCGCCGGATAGAGGATCTCTTCGATCGTCGGGCTCATCCGGTGGATCTCGTCGATGAACAGCACTTCGCGCGGCTTCAGGTTGGTGAGAATCGCCGCGAGATCGCCGGGCTTCTCGAGCACCGGGCCGGAGGTCGATCGCACCGGCACGCCGAGGCCGTTGCCGATGACGTAAGCCAGGGTCGTCTTGCCGAGCCCGGGCGGACCGAAGAGGAGGACGTGATCGAGCGCCTCGCCGCGCTGGTTGGCGGCGGAGATCGAGACGTGCAGGTTCTCGCGGACGCGCTCCTGGCCGATGTAGTCGTCGAGCGTGCGCGGCCTCAGCCCGGCTTCGTACTGGGCGTCGTCGTCGGCGCGCGACGCGTTGACCAGGCGCGTGTCGGTCATCGCTACTGCGCCAATTCTCGCAGCACTTCACGCAGGAGCGGCTCGAAGTCCGCCTGCGGGCTGCGCTGGCGCACGCGGTCCACCGCCTTCTCGGCGGCGGCGCGCTGATAGCCGAGGTTGGCGAGCGCTGAAAGGACGTCGTCGCGCACGTCGCCGCTTTCGACCGGCGCTTCCGGCTCGTCGGCGACCACGGCCGGGAGCCGGTCCTTCATCTCGAGGACGAGGCGCTCGGCCGTCTTCTTGCCGACGCCGGGGATGCGGGTCAGCCGACCGAGATCGGCCTGGCGGATCGCACGCACCAGATCGGGCGGCTCGATCCCGGAGAGCACCGAGAGCGCGACCTTCGGGCCGATGCCGTTGACGGCGATCAACCGCTCGAAGAGCGACAGCTCGAGCGGCGTCGCGAAGCCGAAGAGCTGGAGCGCGTCTTCGCGCACGTGGGTGTGGATGCGGAGCGCGATCGCCGCGCCGGGATCGCCGACGCCGTAGTAGGTCGAGAGCGGCACGATCACCTCGTAGCCGACGCCGCCGACGTCGACGACCAGCCGCTGCACGTGCTTCTCGAGGAGTCTGCCGGCCAGATGGGCAATCACGTCGCTACCGCGCGTCGATCCGGACGTGGCGCCAGCTGCGCTCGGCCCGCGATCCGCGGCGCGCGGGCGCGGGCGGCAGGCCGCTGCCGGACGTGTGCGCATGACAGACGGCGACGGCGAGCGCATCGGCCGCGTCGTGCGGAGACGGCGCGGTGTCGAGGCCGAGCAGCAGCTTGATCATCTGTTGGATCTGTGTCTTCTCGGCGCGGCCGTAGCCGACCACCGCCTGCTTGATCTCGGTTGGCGTGTACTCGACGACCGTCACGCCGCTCTCCATCGCGGCGAGCAGCGCGACGCCGCGCGCGTGCCCGAGCTGCAGCGCGCTGCGGACGTTCCGCGCGTGGAAGATGTTCTCGATCGCGATCGCGTCGGGCGCCGAGTCGGCGAGCAGCCGGCGCAGCCCGGTGTAGATCAAACGCAGCCGCTCGGGGAACTCGGCGCCGGCCGGGGTCGCGACGGCGCCACAGGTGACGAGTCGATGTCGGCTGCCGTCGCTGTCGACGCAGCCGTAGCCGGTGCGCGAGGAACCGGGATCGATCCCGAAGATCCTCACGCCAGCGAGGCCTCGATTTCCTGCTCTTCGACGTCGAAGTTCGACCACACGTTCTTGGTGTCGTCGTGATCCTCGAGCGCTTCCATCAGCTTGAGCATCTGCTGGGCCTGCTTGCCTTCGAGCTTGATGTAGTTCTGCGGCAGCATCGCGATCTGCGCCGAATCGGGCTCGACGTTGAGGGCCTTCACCGCATCGACCACCGACTGGTGGGCGTCGGGCGCCGAGACGATCTCCCAGGCGCTGCCGTCGTCGCGCATGTCGTCGGCGCCGGCGTCGAGGACCGCGGACATCAGCGCCTCTTCGCTCGCCTTCTCCTTGGCGACGGTGATCAGGCCCTTCTTCTCGAACATCCACGCGACGCTGTTCGCCTCGCCGAGGTTGCCGCCGTACTTCGTGAAGGTGTGGCGGATCTCGCCGACGGTGCGGTTGCGGTTGTCGGTGAGCGTCTCGACGATCACGGCGACGCCGCCGGGCCCGTAGCCTTCGTAGGTCACCTCGTCGTACGTGACGCCCTCTTCTTCACCGGTGCCGCGGCGAATCGCGCGCTTGATGTTCTCGGCGGGCATGTTGACGGCCTTGGCGTCGGCGATGACGGTCCGGAGACGGGGGTTCATGTCCGGGTCCCCGCCGCCGTTCCTGGCCGCTACCGTGAGTTCCTTGATGATGCGCGTGAAGATCTTGCCGCGCTTGGCGTCGGCCGCGCCCTTCTTGTGCTTAATCGTGTGCCACTTGGAATGCCCGGACATTGCTCGCTCGCTTTCGAAAGGTCCTGTTAGCGGACTGGAGATCTTAGCAGATAGGGGGACGGGGTGTTTGGTCACCGGAAAACACCCCGTCCGCCTACCTCCGCCGCGCCAGCAGGATCCAGACGTCCGCGCGGTCGTCCCACGGGCCGCCGCGGTAGTCGCCGAGCACGGATTCGACGTGGAAGCCGGCGCGCTCGATGCGCCCGATGGTCTCCGGCAGCGGCAGCGTTCGGAAGGTCAGCGAGAAGCGGCGCCGAGTGACTTCGCGGCCCTTGCGAACGATGAACTCCTCGTCGAACACGGTCAGGCCGCGGCGCCGGTGCTGGCGCACCGACTCGATCAGCGTCACCTTCCCGCCGCCGCGGGTCCGGCCGCTCAGCCGGGCGCGCGAGCCGTACTCCTGCCAGCGCGGCAGGTCGGGGACGAGATCGACGCCGAACAGGCCGCGCCGCGGCAGCACCCGCGCCGCTTCGGCGAGCGTGCGTTCGAGATCGTCGTCGGTGACGAGCGACTGCAGCATGCCATAGCTCGCCAGCACGACGCCGAACGTGCCCGGCCGGAACGGCAGGGCGCGAATGTCGCCGCGGACGATCGCCGGCCGCGCGGCGGCCGGCAGCCGCCGCAGGCGAGCCCTCCCGGCCGCGATCATCTGCGCCGACAGATCGACACCGACCATCGTCGCGCCGGCGCGCGCGAGTGGCGCGAGCAACCGGCCCGTGCCACAGCCGAGCTCCAGCGCCGTCGTCTTCTCCGCGAGCACGACGCGGCGCCAGAACGGCACGTCCCGCCGGCCGAGCGTGCGCGCATTTTCCCAGTCGTAGAAGGGGGCGTAGAGATCCCAGGACATGGGGTCAGATCTTGAATCTTGGCGTTTGGTGCCAGGTCTTGAATCGTTTCCCCGCAATTTGGGCCGATTCGAGACTCAAGACCTGGTCTTGAATCCAGGCGCCCCAGTTTTGGCCGATTCGACGTTCAAGACCTGGCACCAAACGCCAAGATTCAAGATCTGACCCCATCAGTACGCGACCAGGCTTCTTGCCGCATGCGTGATCATCGCTTCGTTCGGCAGGAAGGCCTCCTCTAGCGGCGGTGAGTACGGGACGGGCGTGTCGAGCGCGCCGATGATTCGGATCGGCGCGTCCAGCCATTCGAACGCTTCTTCCTGGATGATCGCGGCGAGCGACTCGCCGACGCCGCCGGTGCGCGAGTCTTCGTGGACGACGAGCACGCGCCCGGTGCGGCGGGCGACGGCGAGGAGCGCGGCCTTGTCGAGCGGCGCCAGCCAGCGCAGATCCAGCACGCTCGCCTCGATGCCGTCGTCGGCCGCGAGCGTCTCGGCGACGCGCATCGCCGCGTGCACGTACGCGCCGTAGGAGACGATGGCGAGATCGTCGCCGGCGCGGCGCAGCGCGGCACGGCCGACCGGCAGCGGCGACGGCGCAGCGTCGCCGAGCACCTGTTTGATCCGCGGATCGCGATAGAGGCCGATGTGTTCGTAATAGAGCACCGGATCGGGATCGGCGAGCGCCGACGCCATCAACGCGCGCGCCTCGAACGGCGTCGACGGCACGGCGATCTTCAGGCCCGGCGTGCGATAGAACCATGGCTCCGTGTTCTGCGAGTGATACGGCCCGGCGTGCCGCAGGCCGCCCCACGGCATCCGCACCACCATCGGCACCTCGCCGCCCCAGCGGTAGCGGATCTTCGCGGCGTTGTTGACGAGCTGATTGAAGCCGGTGGCGACGAAGTCGTTGAACTGCATCTCGCCGATCGGACGCAGACCCGCCAACGCCGCGCCGATGCACGCGCCAAGGACCGCGCCCTCGGCGAGCGGCGAGTTCAGGATGCGATCGCCGTACTGCTTGAGCAGCGGCCGCAGCAGCAGGAAGGCGTTGCCGTAGGCGCCGCCGACGTCCTGCCCGAAGACGAAGACGCGCGGATCGGCGGCGAGCGCGTCGCCGACGCCGAGCATCACGGCCTCGAGGAACGTCGTGCCTTTCTTGTCGAACGGCGGCGCCGATTCGATCTCGAGAGGCGGCGGCTCGGCGGTCATCGCGCCTTCGCGATCGAGCACCTCGATGCGCCGGCGATCGATCGGATCGTCGGCGATGACGTTGGCGGTGACGGTCGCGCCCTCCGGCCACGGCGCAGCGATCACGGCCTGCGCCTCGGCTTCGACCATCGCCTCGGCCTCACGCCTGAACCGATCGACGTCGCCTGGAGCGACGATGCCGGCCGCCTCGAGCCGGCTGGCGTAGCGTGCGATCGGATCGCGATCGCGCCAGAAGTCGAAGAGCTCGCGATTGGCGTAGCCCTGCTCGGTGAGCGGCGGGTACTCCCACGACGGCTGCGGATCCTTGCCCAGGTAGAGCATGTCGTCGTGATGCGCATGACCGCACATGCGCATCGCGACGAGCTCGATCAGCGCCGGGCCCTGGCCCGCGCGGGCGCGCGCGGCGGCCCACGCAAAGGCCGCGGCGATCGCGTCGGGATCGGTGCCATCGATGGTGAGGCCCGGCATCCCGTAGCCCACGGCCTTGTCGGCAAACACGCGCACCGCCGACTGGTCGGCCACCGGCGTCGACAGCGCCGTCTGGTTGTTCTCGAGACAGAAGATCACTGGCAGCCGCCGCGCGGCGCAGAGATTGACCGCCTCGTGCCATTCGCCCAGCGACGATCCGCCCTCGCCGATGAACGAGACGCCGACGCGCTCGGACCCGGATCGCGCGAATGCGAAGCCCATGCCGGCCACGGTCAGGCTGCTGATGGCGAGCGGCGCCGTCGCCGGCAGGATGC